>NZ_AEVS01000013.1 GCF_000189255.1 Vibrio brasiliensis LMG 20546
CACTACTCTATTCGATGCTGCGCTCCTACCGAGACTTATGTCTGATCGAAGAGCAAAAACAGGGCTTAAAAAAAGTCATCGAGTCCTCAGCAAAAGTCCAAAATACCACCACAATACAGGACTACGCTGCGTCAGTGTTAGAGCAGCTGACCTCGTTACTACAACTAGAAAAGTCAGCATTTTACTGTGTTGTTCAGCCTCAACCAGACGGGGAAGTTTCGCGAGCACTAACCCTTGCCGCGACGGGCGACTACGTCGATTTCTGCTCTGAGTGCGAATTTGAACGTTTGCCCGAAGAGGTGTCGCAACGCTGCCAACAAGTGCTTAAGCAGAGGAGCTCACAACATTTTGGTGATGCCTTCATCCTGTTTACCAGTGATGAACAGGGAGCCGATAGCCTCCTCTATGTTAACTTTTACAAGAACTTATCCAGCCTTGATATTCAGTTACTGGAAATCTATATGCAGAATATAGGTTTAACCTTTGAAAACCTCAGTTTGCTGTTTGACTTTAAAGAGACGTCAAAAGAGCTGGTATATAGTCTTGCCAACGCCGTTGAAGCGCGCAGTCGCGAAACGGGCGCTCATGTACAACGTGTCGCTCTGTTTTGCGAGAAGCTCGCGTTGTTGTATGGGTTAACGGACAAAGAGGCCAGCGTAATAAAACATGCTGCTCCTCTACATGACGTAGGAAAAGTGGCGGTGCCGGACTCTATTCTTCATAAACCAGGAAAGCTGGATAGTGATGAATGGGAGGTAATGAAGCGCCACGTTGACTATGGTGTGGAAATATTAAGTCGCTCAAGACGTCGCTTGATTGTAATGGCGAAAGAGATTGCTGCCTACCATCATGAAAAGTGGGATGGAACTGGCTACCCCAATGGAATAAAGGGAACCGAGATACCAATCAGCGGACGTATCGCAGCCTTGGCTGACGTGTTCGATGCGCTCGGTTCGAAGCGTAGTTACAAAGAACCCTGGAGTGACGAAGAAATAAGACGCGAGATTACGCAGCAAAAAGGACGTCACTTTGACCCCGAACTGGTCGATTTGTTAGTCGAGCACTGGGATATGTTTATTGAAATCCGTAATTCTTTACCAGATTAACTGTGGCTATCCTGCTCTGGTGATTGAGACGAAGGGAGGTTTTTCGGTAAACGCAGCTCGAAGTAGACCCCTTTGTCCAGTTCAGACTTAAACGTTAACTCACCTTTAAGCTTTTGCTTAACCAGATTAAATACCAAGTTAAGCCCTAACCCTGAGCCTCCTTTTCCACGCTTGCTTGTGTAAAAGGGTTCGAATATTTTTTGATGCAGGGACTCCTCGACACCACAGCCGTTATCGCGGTATTCAACAATGACTAAGTCTTCCAATTCCCTGAACTCAATCTCGATTTGGGCTGTAGGCTGATCGTGAAAGGCGTGATTGATGCTATTCATGATTAGATTCGATATGACCTGGGTTAACACACCTGGCAGACTGTTCATTGTCAGGCTTTGTTGCCCTTTGAGTTCGGGGACGACAGGCACTTTACGTGTTTCCGGATGCAGACTTGCTATCAGCGCTTCGAGAACCTGATGAATATTAAACTGACTACGGCTTTCAGAAACTTGATCGACAGCGGTTTGTTTAAAGTCTCTAATCAGCTTAGCGGCTCGGTTCAAATTGTGTTCCAGCATAGTGGAGCTTTCAGTGAGTTGTTCCATTAGCATAGAGAACTGTTCGCTGGTCAGGCTCTGGTTGGCAAAAGCTTGGGTCGCTTCATTAGTAATATCTTTCACCACCGATGTCGCGGTTACTGCAATACCTAGTGGTGTATTCACTTCATGGGCGACACCAGCCACGAGCCCGCCTAACGCTGCCAGTTTTTCAGATTCGACTAGCTGCTCTTGAGTCTTTTTCAGTTGCTCCATGCTTTGTTTGAGATCAAGAGTCCGCGCGGCGACGGTATGTTCTAGATTCTGGTTAAGCTCTTCGAGTTCAATCTGGGTCAGCTTAAGTTCGGTGATATTGATAGTCGTGCCGCGAAAACCAATAAATTTGTCATTTTCGAAGCGCGCTTTTGCCTGGAATAGTAAGTAGTGGGTAATACAGTTGATAGTGACCGTCTCTTCACACATTGCAAAGTCACCCTGATGCATGAGCTTTTGGTGTAACTGTTCGCAGTGAGCCAGAGCTGACAACTTCCTGAGCAGTGGTTTGGTATCGTTTGGGATTTCAAGTGCTGCCAGCATACTATCGGAGGCATAAGTGAGATGACCCAACTGGTCGGTTTCCCACAACCAATCAGAGGAGACATGGGCAAACTCCTTGAGTCGTTCCTGCTCCTGCTGAATGTTGTCATATAAACGGGTGACATTACTGGTGATCTTATTTGCTTCTTCTGCCAGCCAGTCTATTTCGTCATCCTTTTCTGATATCCAGCGGAAGTGGGGAAGCCGCAGGGCTTTGGCTGGATGTCTGGGATTGTATTTTCGTAAGTACTTTGCGATAGCAAACAATCGACGATTCACACTCTTATGGAATACCATCAAAACAAAAAAGCAGACGAACAAGGTTTTACCTGCATTCAAAACCAGTGTGTAAATGGCCTGCCAAATAAGATAGTCATATATATCCTGAGCATCGGTCTGAATCTCTATCTGGCCTATTTCCTCAACAAGGGTTGAGTTTGGGTGATGATAGAGCAGCGTATACCGTTTGGTTATGGGGTTGTCGACAACTTCAGTACCGGCCTCAAAGGTGTATTCACCACTGTAGATACGCAGGTAGTCTACTCGGGGCAAGTTAACCAGACCGTCTATTTCTTGTTGCAAAGAGACTAAATTAAAATCCCACAGCGATGCAGCAATTAACGGAGCGTGAATATCCCGAATTTCTACCTGACGCTGTTTGACGGTATCAAATTCCTTGCGGTAATCCCATGTCAGTTGAAGGAGGGTAGTCAATACGGTAATGGCGCCACTAAGAAGCACCATGATCAAGATAATCCGCCGTCCTATGCGGCTATAGAGGGGGTTTTGCTGGCTCTCTTCGATATCTCTGGTTCGGCTCATACTTAGTCATTCAAAAGTTTATTAATTCATTATAGACCCCTGATGTAATTTTGATTGATAGATGTATGTGGAGAGTTGTGACAGGGCAACTACACTAAAGGAACATGGTAGGAGAAGTATTATGCGCTGGATATGGATATGCCTTATTTTCTCGTCGCAAGTGTGTGCAACTAAAGTGCTGCTTATAGAGAGTTACCACTCTGGTTATCCTTGGGACGCGAGTTACGTTAAGGGGATTGAACAGACCCTGTTACCATCAGTAGAATTTGAAAGATTTGAGATGGACACCAAGCGTTTGCCCACTGAGGAGTTTAAGCGAAAAGCAAACGAAGCGTTCGCTGTCTATCAGAGGTTTCAGCCCGATATAGTGATGCTAGGTGACGACAATGCATTAAGTCATATGTTGCCTAAGCTATATGATGAACCTATTTCTATCGTCTTTCTTGGTGTCAATGCCAATCCGAGAGCATTGTTAAAGCAGTATCGGGGGAAAGCCAAAGTCACAGGGGTGTTAGAGCGCCCGTTGTTTGTAAAGTCGCTTGGGGAGTTAAGGAAGATCTTCTCAACACCGGACTTTAAGGTGTTGGTTCTGTTTGATTCTGGTGTGACATCGAAAATAGCCAAAGAGTATATCGAAAATCAATACACTCTGATCCGTAAGAACCTCGGAATTGAAGTAGAGATTAAAGCCATTGCGACCAAGCAATCCTGGAGGGAGCAGGTAATGGCCGCTAAAGAGCAAGGCTTTACATTAATTATTGTCGGCCTTTACCAAACCTTAGTTAATGAGAGTGGGGCCAATGTGCCCGCGGCAGAAGTGATTAAATGGACCAGCGAAAATTCACAGTTGCCACTGTTTGCGTTCTGGGATTTTGCGGTTGGCGTAGATAAAGCCGTTGGTGGGGTGGTCTTGTTTGGTCAAAGCCAAGGTGCTGAAGCCGCTACCATGGTCAATCAGATTGTAGAGCATGGGCAGCCGTTAGTGATACCGATTGCGACTGGTAGCAAGGGTAAGGCGATTTACTCAAAATCAGAATTAGAGCGTTGGGGAATCACAATGCCTCCTCATTGGCAGGCGATCGATTAAGATTCACTAGTAGCCTGAAGTCTCCGGATAGTAAGAAGTTTGAAGTCAGTTTAATGATTAGATTTACAAAATATTGAATTGACGTTAAAAAGTATAAAAGTATTAGTAATTGATGACGATAACTAATAGTGAATAAATAATGAAAGTAGAATTATGAGCGGATCTAGTAGTACGATTTTAACGGAAAGCGGCACCAATGAACTGGAAATAATTGAGTTCCACTTAGTCAAAGAGTTGCCTGATGGGAGCAAGAAAACCTGCTACTACGGTATTAACGTTGCTAAGGTTCGCGAAGTCATTCAGGTGCCAGATACGACAGATTACCCGAATGCCCAACCTCACATGGTAGGCGTTTTTTCATCTCGTGATATTTTGACACCGCTGGTTGACCTTGCGGGGTGGCTAGGTGTTCCGACGTCTAAAGACAATGCACGTAAATTCGTGATTGTGACTGACTTCAATAATATGACTAACGGATTCTTAATTGACAGTATTAGTCGTATTCACCGTATCTCATGGAACGATGTTGAGTCACCAAGTCAGTTCTTAGAAGCTGGCGAGCAAGATTGTGTGGTTGCGGTGGTGCGTAAAGATGGCAATCTGATCATGATATTGGATTTTGAAAAAATCATCGCTGATATCAACCCAGAACTGAGTATGGAAAAATACGATGTAACACTGGATAAGAGTGTTGATCTTAACCAGCGTATGGTGCAAAAACGTAATGCCAGAACCGTTATGGTGGTTGATGATTCAGCGTTTATTCGTTCAATGATTCAGGAAACGCTAAGTTCTTCTGGTTATAACATTATTGCGTGTAAAGACGGTGGCGAAGCACACGATAAACTGATGAACTTAATTGAAGTCGCTAAGGAAGAAAACCTACCGATTAGTGAGTTTATCGATGGTGTAGTAACCGACGTAGAAATGCCACGTATGGACGGTATGCACTTAGTGAAAAGACTAAGAGAAAGTGATGCATACGCTACGCTTCCGATTGTCATGTTCTCTTCATTAATGAGTGAAGATAACCGCGCGAAGGCATTAGCGTTAGGTGCCAATGATACAATTACCAAACCTGAGATTGGCCGCATGGTCACTTTGATGGATAAGTATATTTTTAATAACAACGCATAGTCGTCACTATGTTGCTGGCATAAAAAAAGGATACGCAATGCGTATCCTTTTTTATTTGAGTCGGTTGATTAACCTTCGCTGCGGTTACCGCGACCATGGCCACGTTCGCCACGGTAGTTACCACGGTGATCACCACCACGGTTACGGTCGAAGCGACGCTCACCATCACGACGGCCACGGCCACCTTCACGGTTACCATCACGACCACCTTCACGGTTGCCACGGTAGCCGCCTTCACGGTTGCCGTCACGGTTACCACGGTAGCCACCTTCACGACGACCGCCATCGCGACCTCGACCACCGTCACGGCCACCACCACGACGAGGCTCACGGAAATCGTTGAAGTCACAAACTACAGCATCAACTTGTTTTTGGCGGATGCGTAGTTTCTGTAGCTTACCTGCCGTTTCAGACGACATTGCTTTTGGTAGCTGAACGTAAGTTTCGCCTTGTGCTAGTTTGATAGCACCGATAGAACCTTTAGTCAGGCCTAGCTCGTTTGCAAGAGCGCCAACGATGTCTTTAACCTGAACGCCTTGTTCACGACCAACTTGCAGCTGGTAAGTATCCCAATCTTGAGTATTGAAGCTACGACCGCCTTCACGACGACCATCACGGCCACCTTCACGACGCTCTTTACGGCGTTGTTTATCACGCTCGATTGCTTCGATCATTGGATCTTCGCCAATGTAGAACAGTGGACGTTTACCTTGCTGACGCTTAAGCAGAATTGCTGCTAGTGTCGCCGCGTCTAGCTCTAGAGACTCTTGTAGCTTATCAACAAGCTCAGCAAACTTCTCTAGTGCTTTGTGTTCTTTCTCAGTTTCTAGTTCTGCGCCTAGTTTAGCCAGACGAGCTTCAGCAACCTTGTCACGGTGTGGAAGTTGAATTTCTTCCATTGATGACTTAGTTACACGCTCGATAGTACGCAGCATACGTAGCTGGTTAGTGCGAACTAGAAGAATCGCTTTACCTTTACGGCCAGCACGACCAGTACGGCCGATACGGTGGATGTATGACTCAACATCGAATGGGATGTCGTAGTTGAATACGTGTGTAATACGTGGAACGTCTAGACCACGAGCAACAACGTCAGTCGCTACCAGGATGTCGATAACACCTTGCTTGATATGGTCAACAGTACGCTCACGTAGCGACTGAGGAATATCACCGTGAAGTGCAGATGCTTTGAAACCACGAGCACATAGCCAGTCAGCAAGACGCTCAGTGTCTTGGCGAGTACGTACGAATACGATTGACGCGTCAGTTTCTTCTGTTTCTAGAAGACGAGACATTGCTTCGTCTTTTTCTACACCTTTAACAACCCAGAACTGCTGTTCTACTTTGTCTACTGTGTGGTTTTTACCTGCAACGTCGATCGTTTCCGGATCGCGTAGGAAGCGCTCAACAATGCTCTTTAGCATTGGAGGCATAGTTGCAGAGAATAGTACACGCTGTGCAGACTCAGGAGCATGCTCCATGATTTCAGTAACGTCATCAACGAAGCCCATGTTTAACATTTCGTCAGCTTCATCAAGTACGAATGTATGAACTTCGTCTAGGTGTAGACGGTCACGGTTGATAAGGTCTTGAACACGGCCTGGAGTACCTACAACAATGTGAGCACCGTTCTTAAGTGCACGCATTTGATCAACGATAGATGCACCACCGTAGATCTCTAGAACTTTAAGGCCAGCGATGTTTTTACCAAGGTTTTTAACTTCAGCAGCTACCTGAATCGCTAGTTCGCGAGTTGGGGCAAGAACAATAGCTTGAGGCTTACGTTGAGCAAGGTCTAGCTTGTTAAGAAGAGGTAGAGAGAAAGCTGCAGTTTTACCAGTACCAGTTTGAGCTTTACCTAGTGCATCTTTACCAGCCAATAGGTGCGGGATAGCAGCAGCCTGAATTGGAGTTGGTGAAACGAAACCCATACCATCAAGTGCTGAAAGGATAGAGTCGTTAAGCGCTAGATCGCTAAACTGAATTACAGAATCTGTCATTGGGATCCTACTATATATATGTCAACAAAAGGTCCCACGAGCTCTACCAATTCCAATACCAATCCAGTTGAGAGCTGATTCCATTCAGATGCGGAAAAGTCGTAAATCGCATCAAGCCACTAGGGACGTAAAATTATCGATGCCGCTAGCTATCTGTTCACTACTGCAAAGCAAGTCTGTGAGCACATAGTGAGGGGCACCGATATTAAGGGGGCGGATTATTCCCTAAAAGCAACAAAAAAAGCTAGAAAAAATTGAATTTCATCACAATTTTTTCCTATATTGAGAAATCTCGTTTATATATTAGTCATCTCACCATACGGATAGCATGAAATATAAGCATTTGAGACGATTTGGTAACTGACTGAATTAGTGACTAATCGATAGATTGTCATGCTTATACGCTAGCTAGGCTATAGACGCAGTGATATAGTGGGCGCTATTTTATGGTTAGATACTTACTCGGTAAAACAGAATAGATGTTCCAAGATAACCCTCTACTGGCTCAACTCAAGCAGCAAATTCAAGAAACACTTCCTAAGAAAGAAGGTACGATCAAAGCGACAGAGAAAGGTTTTGGCTTTTTAGAAGTCGATAGCAAAACCAGTTTCTTTATCCCACCTCCGTACATGAAGAAATGTATGCACGGTGATAAGGTCAAAGCGATCATTCGTACAGAGAAAGAGCGTGAAGTAGCTGAGCCTGAAGAGCTGATTGAACAGGGTATCTCACGTTTTATTGGCCGAGTGAAACTATTTAAGGGTAAATTAAATGTTGCCCCTGACCACCCTCAGCTTAAAAAGCTTGCACTAAAAGCAAAGACACGTAAGGGCATTAAGAGTGATGACCTTAAAGAGGGCGATTGGGTCGTTGCACACTTAACGCGTCATCCATTAAAAGGTGACAACGGTTTCTTCGTCGAAATCAGCGAGAAGATTACTGATGCGGACGATAAAATCGCACCGTGGTGGGTAACTCTGGCTCAGAATGATCTACCGAATAGTGAACCTGCAGGTATCGACAATTGGCAAATCAAAGACGATGCTGACCTACAACGTGTCGACATGACTCACGTTCCATTTGTCACTATCGATGGTGCGTCAACCAAAGATATGGACGATGCGCTTTATGCCAAGAAAACAGAATCAGGCGATTTCGAGCTGACCATTGCTATTGCAGATCCTACCGCATACATCACTCCAGATAGTGAAATGGATAAAGTCGCACGAGAGCGTGGTTTCACTATCTACCTTCCTGGTCGCAATATTCCAATGTTACCGCGCGACCTTGCTGACGAGCTATGTTCACTGATGCAAGACGAAATTCGCCCTGCACTATGCTGTACAGTGACGATTAGCAAAGATGGCGTCATCGCTGACGATATCCAGTTTTTCGCTGCCAACATCAAGTCACACGCGCGTCTGGTTTATGATCAGGTATCTGATTGGCTGGAAAATGGTCAGTCACCAGAATGGCAACCAAGTGAACAAATCGCAACAATCGTTCGCGACCTTTACGAATTCTCACTAGCTCGTGCCGACTGGCGTGAAAAAAATGCGGTAGTATTCCCGGATCGTCCTGATTACCGTTTCGAGTTAAGTGAAGATAATGATGTTGTTGCGATTCACGCTGACATGCGTCGTAGCGCAAACCGTCTGGTTGAAGAGGCGATGATCACAGCAAACATCTGTGCAGGTCGCACGTTAAAAGAAACATTTAACTCAGGTGTATTTAATACTCATGCTGGTTTTAAACCTGAAAAAATTGCTGATGTTCTATCATTCGTAAACCCGGACGGAGAACTGCCATTTAGCGCCGAATCTGTTGTAACACTGGAAGGTTTTGCTGAATTACGTCGTTGGTTAGGTCAACAAGAAACTAGCTATTTAGACAATCGCATTCGTAAGTTCCAAAGTTACAGTGAGATGGGTAACCAACCTTTGCCGCACTACGCTATGGGTTTAGATATTTACGCAACATGGACGTCTCCAATCCGTAAATATGGTGACATGATTAACCACCGCATGCTCAAAGCGCATATTCTCGGCAAAGCGCCTGAGCAGACTGCTGATGAGACAGTGGGTGAAGAGTTAGCATTACATAGAAAACACCATAAGATTGCTGAGCGAAATGTTGGTGATTGGCTATATGCTCGCACTCTGGCTGAAGAGCCAAATAAGCAAACAAAATTCAATGGCGAAATCTTTGATATCAATCGTGCAGGTATGCGCGTCCGTTTACTTGAAAATGGTGCGGCAGCCTTTATTCCTGGCTCTCTGATTTTAGCTAACAAAGAGCGTTTGGAATGTAATGGTGACGCGGGAACAGTTTCGGTTGATAAAGAAGTGACATACCGTTTGGGTGATGTGCTAGAAGTGGTTCTGACTGAAGTGAACCAAGAAAACCGCAGTTTGGTCGCTAAGCCAACACAAGAGTTTGCTGAGGTAAAGAGCGTAGAAGATTCTGCATCTGAAGCTCAGTAATCATTACTCGTTTATCGAGTAGAAATGCCAGTCGACTGACTGGCATTTCAATTAATAGCTCCACCCATTGCATCGTTTCCAATTCGATTTAATCACCGACAATAGCTTCTCGCTTACTTACTTCAATGAGCTCGATAACGCTTGATACACCGTATTTATCCAAAATTCTTCGCTTATAAGTACTGACGGTTTTTGGACTCAAGCCTAAAATATTCGACACATCATTGTTGGACTTACCTTGTAGCAGATAATTCAGCACCATCACTTCTCGATTTGATAGCTTTGGTGTTTTAGATGAAATGTCTCGTTGACTGGATTTAAAGAAGTTGTAGCCACTGAGTACGGTCTCCAGAGCGTTGACGATGACTTCTTGGCTCTCTGATTTATCAATATAACCATTCGCTCCAAGTTCATAGGCGACCTTGGAACAGTAGTCCTGCCCATTACAGGAGAGAAAAACCGTTTTCCCGCTATAACCGTGGGACTTAGCTCTGCGAAAGAACTGGAACCCATCCGCACTATCTAAGTTAACATCTAAGATCAATAGATCAAAATCTTGAGCCGAAATAATACTAATTGCTTGCTTATAATTACTTGTGCAAATAATATTATCTACAGACTTAATACGAGACAGGATTATTTTAAGAGACTCACATACAATAGGGTGATCGTCGTATATAAGAACATTGTTTTTTTCTAAACCATTACTTCTAAACATAGTAAATACTTCTTTCTAATTATCGTTTGGCTGCTAATGAAAGAGCTGAATAAAAATAGCAATACATGAATGACATTAAGTGCTCTGACGTGTTTCATTGTTATCATCGACGCTACTTAACACTCATGTTAATGCATATCATATTCTGTAATATTATCCTACGTTACGCTTCGTTTTAGCATTGTGTAAATTCTATTTTTCATGCAAATACGATAATTCCTACAGAATGAAGAGTGCCTATTTGAGAATACGCGAGTGATAACCGCACTTAGCGTATTTACGCTCGGTAAATAGAGAGTTAGCACGCTTGAAACTAGAGTTGGAAATTAACTAATAGCTTAAATAAAGGAGTGATTGAATCGAAGGGTAGAAGTAAGGTTTACGGTTTGATGAAGGTTAGTCATTCCAAAACATCTCTTTCGGATCTTTATCTACTTCGCGGATAATCGCAGTTAGGTCAGTACTGTAAGGAAGGAACGGGTAAGGTACCCACTCTTCATACAGTGTTTGATGCGGGATTGATAGCTGCCAGCGATTATCTTGATGGTTCCAGGAGACTTTAGCGATATAGTCCATGTAGTCGCAATGAGAAGAGTCGAGTAAGAAATGTTGTTTGATAAACACGACACCATCATCTGTCACCTCATAGCCTGCCTTTCCAAGCTCAGCAGGCGTATTTTGGTTTCTCATCTTGCAAATAGATTGAGCACGACTCTCGACCTGACGTTGTAACAGACTTACTAATCCCATATGAGTCTCACTTCAAAACGTTGGCGTATTCCTAAGCTTTCAGAATACCTCATCTATGTAGATAGTATTTATATAATAGGCAGTGATCTGCCCGGGTTTTCACAAAATTGTCATCTAATGGAAATAATATGTTGGCGGCTATCGATGGCCGAACAATAACCGGGAGAAAATTATGATTCGCATTGCGCTGGCTGCACTCTTGTCTACATCATTGGTATCAGCACCAGTATTAGCAGATGAAGTAAACGTATCTGGCTCTACCTCTGTTGCACGTATTATGGATGTGCTGGCGGAAAAGTATAACAGTTCACATCCAGAGAGTTACATTGCAGTACAGGGGGTTGGTTCAACTGCTGGTATTACGCTCGTTAACAAGGGTGTCGCAAACATAGGTATGAGCTCTCGTTATCTGACGGTAAATGAACAGACCGAAGCATTGACCGTATTACCTATTGCATTCGATGGGTTAGCGGTGGTCGTCAACAAATCCAACACAGTTCAAAACGTTTCTCGTCAGCAGCTGTTTGATATCTATAAAGGCAAGATAACCAATTGGAAGCAGCTTGGAGGCAACGATCAGAAAATTGCCGTCGTTACGCGTGAGGCTTCGTCTGGATCACGTTACAGTTTTGAAAGCCTAATGGGGTTAACAAAAATCATTAATGGCCGCATGGTTTCCGATATTAACCCTGATAACTTAGTTGTTAACAGTAACAGTATGGTCAAAACCATTGTTAATCATAATAAACAAGCGATTGGTTTTGTTTCTACAGGATCCGTTGATAGTTCGATTAAAGCCATTAAGTTCGAAGGTGTAGAGGCAACTGGAAAGAACATCGCTTCGGGAAAGTATGAATTGTCTCGCCCGTTCTTAGTGTTATACAAACAACAGAGTATCTCTGAGCAAGGCGAGGATTTCATTCGATATTTATCAAGTAACGAAGCTAAACACCTTATTGACGAATATGGCTATACGTCAGTTACAAAGTAATTTGTGACCAGCTTAGCTGTTGGTATTCAACCTATATGAGGCATAGTGTTTATTTTTTGCAACACTCTGGTAGTGAAGACATATGCCTCTTTAATATCTAGATATTCTTACAGTTCGACAGATTTTTTTAGCTGTCTGCCTTCCTTTCTAACACCTATCATACTGCCTGAACATCATTTTCCTACAAATGTTGGTAACTAAATCTTATATCCAAGTTTAATGAACTGATTGATACTATTGTCAATCAAGGTGTGAATGCGCAATACACTTTGTGAATATATTTAATTGTCGTTGTTAAATGTAATTTTAATTCCAGCTTACTGATATTAAATGATTTGTCCGCGCTGCTTTAGGTGGGTAGTACTATTTGTTTTTGTAGGTTTGGTTAAATACTAATGGCTTTAAAAGCCAAATATTAATTTTATATAGCGCTTACTAAACTCATATGGAGTAAAGAAATATGAATGCAGCACCTTTTAAATCAGGCCTAAAATCCTTATTTATCACAATTCCGGCAATCTTGCTGGCAAATACTGTACAAGCAAATTCAGGCAGCTTAAATCTCGTTGGCGCAGTCAATGCTGTCACTTGTAATATCAGTGTCGAGAGTGCAACTGGCAGCCCTGTTACTATGATAGATTTGGGAACGTCCGCTGTCGATAGTGCGGGTCAAGAGGTGATTTTCCACTTATCACCTGATACTAGTGATAGCAACTGCGACCTTACAAATTTAAATGCAGAGGTAACTTGGTCTGGCTCCAACCTCGGTCCTCAAGGCATTGAAAACGGCAGCGGCACAGCGACAGGCTCCCGAGCGTTGCTAAAAGCCAGACCTTTAGGTGGTGCAGTTGAAATTACGTCAGTGGAACCTTCTTATCAGTTCTTACAGAGTCAAATGCAACCTGATAGTACTTTACAGTTCTCAGCGCAGTTAGTTGCAGGTTCAGTACCAGGAACCTTCGCCTCTACGGTCGCATACTCAGTTTCATACTACTAATTCTTCCTGGGCAGGTGGTGTTTATCATACCTGCCCTTTTTGTAACCAGTGTTTGGAAGAAGTATGAATATGTTAAAGTTTATTAGCTATTTTCTACTAGTTTTCTCATACTCTTTATTGGCAAATACAACTGACGAAAACGATGAAAAGTTTGATACACGTTTTTTGATTGGTAATCCTGAATATGCTGACTTTTTTAACAGCGAAAGCGATCTCTTTGTTGGTACATACTTAGTTGAACTGTACGTAAATCAGCAGTTTGTTAAGGATATTAATCTCACTATAGATCCATTCGAGTACGAGCTAAATGAACTTTGCTTAGAGAAAAATCTACTGATTGGC
>NZ_AEVS01000012.1 GCF_000189255.1 Vibrio brasiliensis LMG 20546
AAGGGGGAATTATTCGTTAAAAAGAATGGTGCCGACTACCGGAATCGAACTGGTGACCTACTGATTACAAGTCAGTTGCTCTACCTACTGAGCTAAGTCGGCGCACTATATTCTTTTTTACATTGTTCGTGCAAAGCACCAACAATTATTAAATTGTGGTGCCCGGAGGCGGAATCGAACCACCGACACGAGGATTTTCAATCCTCTGCTCTACCGACTGAGCTATCCGGGCGACGAGGTGTATTAAAAGGCTTTTCGTGCTTTAGGTCAACATGAAAATGCAAAAAAAATATCGTTTGTTGTTTTTCTATACTTAATGGGCTGTTTTTATCCATTTTGGATAAGAAATGTATAGGGAGCAACAGGCGTTATCCAAGAAATAGTGTCAATTAGTCGCGGATAAAGAACAAAAAAAGCACGCGAATAGGCGTGCTTTCTGTAACTCCAAGCTCTTTTAGTGCTTAACGGTAAACTTACTTACCCAATTTTCCAGCTCGTTGGCTAATTGCGTTAAGCTTTGAGTACTATTGTGACTCTCTGTCACAACGTTACTTAGTTGGTTACCACTCTCTTCAATCATATTGATACGTTGAGAAATATCGTCACTTACTTGGGTCTGTTCGGCGGCGGCTGTCGCAATTTGATGACTCATTTGGGTGATAGATTCAAGAGCAACCACAATCTGTTGCAACGCTGCCGAAGCATTTTGTGACTCTTCCACGGTGTTTTCGCTCGTTTCCGCACAGATCTCCATAGTATTGATGGCATTCTTAGAGCCTTGCTGAAGGTTGTTGATCATCTGTTGGATCTCTTTGGTGCTATCCTGGGTTCGTCCGGCAAGGTTGCGAACTTCGTCTGCAACGACAGCAAACCCTCGGCCTTGCTCACCGGCACGTGCCGCCTCAATCGCAGCATTCAGTGCGAGCAAGTTGGTTTGTTCGGCAATATCACCAATCACATCCAGTACTTTTACAATGTTATGGACATCGCTATCCAAATCGGCAACGGCTTTACTTGCTGTGCCAAGCTGGCTTGCTAACCCTTGGATATTATCGACAGTATTGTGGATCAACTGCTGGGTGTGCTGGCTCTGTTTATCCGCTTCTTCTGTGTTGCGAGCAGTATCGCTGGCAGAGTCTGCCACGTTATTGGCTGAAGAAGCCATTTCCGTCATTGCGGTGGCAATCATTGCTGTTGATTGTTGTTGTGAATCTGTTAGCTGTGAAATTGCCGCTGAGCGATCTTCGACGCTTACTAGCTCATTACGCAGAGCGTGCATTGAACCATCAAGGTTTCCAACCAGTTGAGCAAGTGATTTACTCATCTGCTGTACTGCCTCGTAGATGCTGCCTTGTGGTGCCTGAGAAGAGAATGAACTCTGAATAGTGCCATTTGCCACTTCTTGCACTGCCTGACGTACTTCCTGAGGCTCACCACCTAAAAGTGTTAGCATTCGGCGAATAGATAGGATTAGCACAGCCAGAATAGCTCCGGCGATAACCAGACATAGCACTAGCTGCCATTGTGCTGTTGCCCAGAATCGGGCATTAACCTCATTGAAACCAATACCAGTACCGACAACCCAGCCCCATTTTGGTGATTTCTGCGCTATAGATAGTTTACTCTCAATGCTGCCGTCGGCCTGTTTTTGTGTCCAGGTGTATTCGACGATTTGACCCGTTTTACGACCAAGAACATCTTGGATTAGCTGGCCAACACTGTTGCCGTTACCATCTTTAAAGTCGTGGAAACTGGTTCCGTGTAACTGAGGGTCGAGTGGCGTCGCGATAAATGTCATATTTTCATCGGCCACATAAACGTATTCATTGTCTTTGTATATGTTGTTACGCAGCAGGCGAGTTGCGAGAGCTTTGGCTTGATCTTCTTGCAGAGTGCCATCAGCAGCCATCTTTTCTACTTCACTTAAGATGCTATAGGCACTCTTAAACAGTTCGGTAACTCGTTCTTTGTTGTCGAAGTTGCTGGCAACTCGTAACGTCCATAGCCCGGTAGCCGTTAAAGCTAATAGGGTCACGAGGATAATTCCCGACAATAAATAAGCTTGTGTCTTTAGTTTCATAAAATTGCTCGCAAATCATTCATTCTTGACAGTTGTAGTAGTTAAAATGTCACTGTCTTTGTTTTGTCATCTTAGTTTAGAACAGGTTAAACATTTGTATGCTTAGGCTTGAAATATATTTCGCACTTAAAAAAAAGTCACTAGGTTTGATAAGTCGGGTGTGTCGAAATGTGACAAGTAAGAACAAATATTGGGATTTGGAGATGATTGTAGAAACCGAAGCTGACTAGGAGAGAGGGGAAAGACAGAAGCTTTCTTTGGAACAAAGCAGGAGCATTAGATACGAAAAAGCCTCATCGTGTGATGAGGTTTTTTCTAATATGGCTCCCCCTGCGGAACTCAACGCGGGCGGCTAGGACGGTCCGACGCTTCGGCTGAGACATTTACTTGGAACAAGTAAGTCGCA
>NZ_AEVS01000011.1 GCF_000189255.1 Vibrio brasiliensis LMG 20546
GATACTTGCTTCCCCTATAGTGGGATCATATTCACCGCTATAACAAGGAAGGTCGATGCAATATCACAAGCTACCACACTCCACACTGGAGTTAAGTAAGATCTGTCTTGGCACAATGACATTTGGTGAGCAGAACACCGAACAAGAAGCATTTAGTCAGTTGGATTACGCATTTGAACGCGGGGTTAACTTTATTGATACCGCTGAGATGTATCCCGTTCCGCCACAGGCAGGCACGCAAGGTTTAACCGAGCAATACATAGGCAACTGGCTGGCGAAATCAGGCAAGCGAGAGAAGATCGTGTTAGCGACAAAAGTCGCAGGCCCACGTAATTTGCCTTACATCCGCGATAACATGAGTCTGGATAGACGTAATATTCATTTAGCGATCGATGATAGCTTAAAGCGTTTGCAAACTGACTATGTCGATCTCTACCAACTGCATTGGCCTCAACGCAAGACTAACTGCTTTGGCCAACTCAACTACCCCTATCCTGACTCGCAGGAAGAGGTGACTCTTATTGAGACACTTGAAGCACTAGCAGAACTCATTAAGGCCGGAAAAATTCGTTACATTGGTGTATCCAATGAAACCCCTTGGGGGGTAATGACGTTGCTCAGACTGGCAGAAAAACATGAGCTTCCGCGAATTGTCTCTATCCAAAACCCATATAACTTACTCAACCGCAGTTTTGAGGTTGGACTATCAGAGATCAGCCATTACGAGGGAGTACAACTGCTTGCCTACTCTCCGCTAGCGTTTGGTTGTCTGAGTGGTAAATACCTTAATGGCAAAAGACCACAAGGCGCTCGCTGCTCCCTGTTTGAACGCTTTGTTCGTTACTTTACACCGCAAGGTATTGAAGCGACCCAAGCCTATGTGAATTTGGCTAAAGAGCATGGTCTCGATCCGGCGCAAATGGCATTGGCTTTCATTAATCAGAGACCCTTTGTCGCATCGAATATAATCGGCGCGACAAATCTGGATCAGCTTAAATCAAATATCGATAGTTTAGATGTCGTCTTAACAGATGAGTTGCTTGCGGGCATCCAGGAGATTGGCACGACATACTCCAACCCTTGCCCATAATGGTTAGTCGGGCAGGCGCAACACGCCTGCCCTTCTGATTACGTTGGTATTCGCGAGCTCAGTACACGACGAAGGTGACGAATACGACGCTCGGCTTTAACGCTATCTGGCTCAGTTAAACCTACTGGGCGACCATCTTGCTCAAGACCAATATCTCGAAGTAGATGAGCGTTGTTCCAAGGAATATCAAAAGCACTACGACGTAGTTTTCGTTTCCACTGTTGCTCTTCACGGCGAAGATCGGCTTTAACTAGTAGCGTTGCAAGTTTTAGATATACAGAATGACTCATGAGTTTTCTCCAGTTGAGTATGAAGCTGGGAAAAGATCAACGAATCGATAGATCAATAGAGTGTTTTAATTCGCTGCTTTTCCGCAGCCAATTAAAAAATTTGGATACGGATTAATTACATTGGGTTATCTAGTTTTCGATCGGCGCCAAACGCATTACGTTTGGAGTCAGCCATCGCAGAGATGGTTTGATCGACAGAGGCACAGATAAATGATTTAACAGTGATATGTTTCATTGTGCGCCTCCTAGCTAATGTATTAATCCAAAGATAGTTTGATGGGTATGAGCCCTAGCTCATGGTTAAATTCTAACCGCGAAGGTTATAAATTCAACTCTTTTTTATCGATAAGGTTAAAACAATTTTTTAACCTAGGAATTTGCCATAAGAATCAGCAGATATAAGATATTCAACCTGGTTATAATTCATTATTAGAGAATTATTCGCTAATAAAACAAAGCCACGCTCGATTAAAGCGTGGCTTTTTATCTATTAAACAATCAATTAGACCGGAACGTCCGAGATCAGGTTATGTTTGTTTAATAAACGATACATTGTTGCACGGGATACACCGAGCTCTTTCGCTGCCATTGAGACTTGCCCTGAGTGAGATTCCAGAACCAACAGCAGTGCATCTCGCTCACTACGCTCACGAATACTCTTCAGGCTACGACGACTATCGCTGCGTTTAGGCAGGTCTAGGTGAACCTCATCCAGCATCACCGTATCTGACATCAGCACGACTCGCTTGATCTGATTCATCAGTTCACGGACATTACCCGGCCAATGGTAACGAGTGAGTGCACGTGTCGCCTCTTCAGTAAAACTGCGAGCCTGTGCATTGTACTCTTTCGAATATTCCTGCAAGAAGTGACGAGCCAGAATTGCCACATCCCCTGCTCGCTCTTTAAGGCTAGGAACATTGATTCGTAATACATTAATGTAGTGGTAAAGCTCTTCATTGAAGTCGCCATCAATTAGCGCCTTTTCAATATCCGCAGAGTTAGCCGCCAATACACGTACATCCACCTCTTTACGACCAGCAGCAGTATCTACCATACCTTCCTGCAGGAATCTGAGTAGATTGAGTTGCTGTGATTTAGGCAAAGTGAGAATGTCGTTGAGCAGGATGGTTCCGCCGTGCGCTTTTTCAAGAATCGATAGTTCACTGGTATCATCGCGGTTAATACCAAACAGATCGCTTTCGATACGGCGCTCTGACATTGCTCGACAGTTAACTGAAATAAACTCTTTATTGGCGCGTGCAGAAGTTCGGTGTACAGCGCGAGCTACTGTCTCTTTACCGGTACCACTTTCACCATAAATTAAAATACTAACGTCAGTTGGGCCAATTCGTTTTATCTGGTCACGCAGGCGTTTGACTGGGATCGAATCACCAATCATGCCCATATCACTCTGGTTTCCGTAATGAGGCCAGACTTTTTTCTCCAGCTTCAGCATCCCAAGCTGATGACCAATCGTACTGAGCAGTTGCGCATCAGGAATTGGTGCTGTGAAAAAGTCGATACAGAAGTTAACGATGAACTGACAGATGGTGTCAGAGCTTAACTGAGATTCTCGAATAAACGCTAACCAACGAACTTGCTTATGCTTGCTTACCAGGTTGGCGATCCCGTTAAGACTAAACTCATCATGACTCAGATCGACAATGCCTATGCAAGGGCCTGTTTCGGTGAACAAAGCATCCGCTTTACGTAAATCACCACACTGAGTACATCTCCACCCAACCTGTTCTAACACTGAAAGCCATGGTTCGTAGGTCCCACCAACTACGACCAAAGAACCCGGAACGGAATCCATTCGGAATTGACTACCCATGAAGCTTATTCCTTATTATTGATAATATGAATGCAATGTGTGCCGATGCACATATAAATCTATTTGGTTACATTATAGAGACTCTGGCAGAGAATCTGTCTCAATAATAAGACTAGCGGTGGAATCGCCCTTTTTCCATACGTTGTGAGAGTCGACTCAAACTATTTTACCGCCCTCAATAAGATTTCATTCACTTACCGAATGGTATCCTTTTGTTATTGCGAAAAAACTCATTAGCCAGTGGTTATTTATCCTGCGCCAAAAACGAAATAAGCCACCCGAAGGTGGCTTATTTAATCACTTAATACTTAAGCTTGAGGACGCATCGCAGGGAATAGGATTACGTCACGAATCGTATGAGTATTTGTGAATAGCATCGCTAGACGGTCAATACCAATACCCTGACCCGCTGTTGGCGGTAGGCCGTGCTCAAGGGCTGTAATGTAATCTGCATCGTAGTACATTGCTTCATCATCGCCAGCATCTTTTGCATTAACTTGCGCTTTAAAGCGCTCATCCTGGTCTTGTGCATCGTTAAGCTCAGAGAAACCGTTCGCTACTTCACGACCACCGATGAAGAACTCAAAACGGTCAGTGAAGAATGGGTTGTCATCGCTACGACGAGCTAGCGGAGAAATGTCCGCTGGGTAACCAGTGATGAAAGTCGGCTGAATTAATTGCGGCTCAGCAGTTTCACCAAAGATCTCTTCAAGAAGCTGACCACATGTCCAGAACGTTTCAACTTCAACGTGAACAGACTTAGCAATAGCAACCATCTTGTCGCGGTCTTGTAAGTCTTCCTCAGTCAGAGCCTGAATTTCAGCGTGATCCGGGTTGTAGTGCTTGATCGCTTCAAACATGCTCATGCGAGCGTAAGTACCACCAAACTCAACCGTTTCGTCACCGTAAGGCATAGATGTTGAACCAAGAACTTCCATAGCCACAGTGCTCAGCATCTCTTCAGTCAGATCCATCAGATCTTTGTAGTCAGAGTATGCCTGGTAGAATTCCATCATTGTAAATTCTGGGTTGTGACGAGGAGAAAGACCTTCGTTACGGAAGTTACGGTTGATCTCGAATACGCGGTCAAAACCACCAACAACCAGACGCTTCAGGTATAGCTCAGGAGCAACACGTAGGTACATGTCGATGTCCAGTGCGTTGTGGTGAGTAATGAATGGACGAGCTGTTGCACCGCCAGGGATCACGTGCATCATTGGCGTTTCAACTTCTAGGTAGCCTTTTGAGCTCATGAAGTTACGAATAGCCGATACAAGCTTAGAACGGATGATGAACGCTTCGCGAGAATCTTGGTTAACGATAAGATCAACGTAACGCTGACGGTAACGCATCTCTTGGTCAGTCAGACCATGGAACTTCTCTGGAAGTGGACGAAGTGCTTTAGTTAGCAGCTCGTATGACTCCATGTTCACGTAAAGGTCACCTTTACCTGACTTGTGAAGCGCACCTTTAACACCGATGATGTCACCGATATCAAGACCTTGGTATTTCTCTTTCAGCTCTTTCTGAACGTCTTTTGCAGCGTATGCCTGGATACGGCCTGACGTTTCTTGAATCGCAAGGAAAGGACCACGCTTAGCCATTACACGACCAGCGATAGCGACTACATGGTTTAGCTCTTCTAGCTCTTCCTTCGTCTTTTCACCGAACTCTTTTTGAAGGTCGCCCGCTAGTGCGTCACGACGGAAGTCGTTAGGGTGGCCGTTTGCTTTGCAGCTTTGGCGGATATGATCCAGCTTGCTACGACGCTCAGCAATCAGCTTGTTTTCTTCTTGTACGTTGTCGTTTTGAACAGCATCAGTCATTTTCGATGTATCCTGTTTCGTAAGTGTCGGTGAAAAGCTTAAAGACCTGATTTCAGGCTAGCTTCAATAAATTTGTCTAAATCGCCGTCAAGAACCGCTTGAGTGTTACGGTTTTCAACGCCGGTACGTAAATCTTTAATACGGGAGTCATCCAGCACGTAAGAGCGGATTTGGCTACCCCAACCAATGTCAGATTTAGCATCTTCATTGGCTTGCTTCTCAGCGTTCTGCTTCTGAATTTCTAATTCGAAAAGCTTAGCGCGAAGCTGCTTCATAGCCTGATCTTTGTTCTTATGCTGAGAACGGTCGTTCTGACATTGCACTACAGTGTTGGTTGGTACGTGAGTAATACGGACCGCAGATTCTGTGGTGTTAACGTGCTGACCACCAGCGCCAGATGCACGGTATACATCGATACGCAGATCGGCAGGGTTAATGTCGATTTGAATGTTGTCATCAATCTCTGGATAGATAAACGCAGAAGCAAACGAAGTATGACGACGGCCACTTGAATCAAATGGAGACTTACGAACCAGACGGTGAACACCAGTCTCAGTGCGCAACCAGCCGTAAGCGTATTCGCCAGAAATCTTAACCGTCGCGCCTTTAAGGCCAGCAACTTCACCCTCTGATACTTCAATCACTTCTGTTTTGAAGCCTTTCGCTTCAGCCCAACGCAAGTACATGCGTAGCATCATTGAAGTCCAGTCTTGTGCTTCTGTACCACCAGAACCAGATTGCAAGTCGATGTAGCAATCCGATGAGTCATGGTCGCCCGAGAACATACGGCGGAACTCTAGTTTTTCTAACTTAGATTCAAGCTCAGCGAGTTCAGGTTCGATTTCGTCGAAAGTTTCCTGATCTTCTTCTTCTACAGCAAGCTCTAGTAGGCCATCAACATCTTCTACGCCTTGCTCTAAAAGATCGATGGTTTCTACAACAGCTTCTAATGATGAACGCTCTTTACCTAGCGCTTGTGCGCGCTCAGGTTCGTTCCATACATCTGGCTGCTCTAATTCTGCGTTGACTTCTTCTAGACGCTCTTGCTTAGCGTCATAGTCAAAGATACCCCCTCAGGACATTAGTGCGCTCAGACACGTCCTTTAGGCGGTTTTTAATAGGATTGATTTCAAACATGTTTGCTCAACATTTATGAGTAGAATTTAACCGAGGAATTGTACTCAAAAGTGTGATGAAGATACAGGAATTTTTTAAAGGTGAATAAAAATTCAAATGCAAAAAAAATCCCCTGTCACGCCTTACGCGACAGGGGATCATTAACTCAGTCAGAGTGAGAGATTATGCGTTCTCTTCCGCTAGCACTGGCTCTTCAACTTTACCGACAAATAGCATAGCAACCATAGCGACAACCGTTGGTAGTAACCAGCCCATACCGATATCAAATAGCGGTAGCATGTTTAGTGCAGATACATCGACACCCGCAACCTTCGCCGCATCAATTAATGCAAACAGTAACGAAACCAGAATGACTACTCGATATGCAGCTTTAGGGTTAGGTAGCTTCTTACGTAGGAAAGTCAGAGCAACCAGAGCAATCGCTACAGGGTATAGAGCGAATAGTACTGGAACTGATAGTGAGATTAGCTGAGACAAACCAACGTTAGCCACAACTGCACATGCAACACCATTGATGATAACCCAAGTCTTGTAAGAGATTGGAGTCAGTGAGCTGAAGTAGTCAGAACAAGCAGAAACAAGGCCGATAGCCGTTGTCAGACACGCTAGCAGTACAATGACAGATAGTACGATTTGACCGTAAGGACCGAATAGCGACTGAACGTAAAGGCTTAGAACCACGCCACCGTTATCTGCACCAGCTGCTACTGTCGCACTTGTTGCACCTAAGTAGAAAAGAGATACATAAACGAAAGTCAGACCCGCTGCCGCAATACAAGCCGCACTGATTAGGTACTTCGACGTCGCTTTCTGTTCAGTAATACCTTTCTGACGTAGTGCATCAACGATCAGTACACCAAACATCAGTGAACCGAAGGTATCCATTGTGTTGTAGCCTTCAAGGAAACCTTTCTGCAGTGGGTGAGTTAAATATTCACCGTGAGCTGCAATCATCTCACCTTGCGGATCAATAAATACTGCTACTGCTAATACGATTAGACCCAGGAACAGAACAGGAGTCAGAACTTTACCAATCACATCGATCAGTTTGCCCTGTGACCAAGCAAAGAACATGGCTACAGCGAAGAACAGAATAGAGAAAATAGTCAGGTGTGACTGAGCAGCATCAACAAAAAATGGTTTTACTGCCATCTCGTAAGCAACAAGACCAGTACGTGGCGCAGCAAACGCAGGACCGATAATGATAAAGATCAGTACCGCCATGATCATTGCTGCACGTTTTGGAAGATCTTTGGTTAAATGCTCCCAAGAGCCACCAGCAACAGCAATAGCAACGATAGTAATAAGAGGTAGACCTACTGCAGTTACAAGGAAGCCTGCCATTGCAGGAATAACGTTTTCACCAGCCAATTGACCAGCTAAAGGTGGAAAGATGATGTTACCTGCACCCAAAAAGAACGCGAAAAGCATAAAGCCTACCGCAAGAATATCTGTTAGTTTTAAAGTCTGATTCACAGTCGACCCTTTACTTATAATCTAATGAATGTTGTGTTTGTTGGATGGTCAAAATTTGCCGTCCACTCGTTAAATTAAGGCGCGCATAATGACGAAAACCTCATCAACTCGCAAGCCAAAGGCGAAAAACACCACATAAATTTATAATTACAACTAAAAACCAGCATACATCACTAGATTTACTTAATTAAGTAGATATATAAACTAGCCAAATTCCATTACACACCAAAAACAAACAGAACAATAAACCATACAAATAATTAACAACAGATCAATTAACTCAAAAAACAACCAATTCCCGATAAAGATAAAAACTTATGAATAAGACGAAAAGCTTTGAGTTCAAACAATTTAAGATTGAAGGTGGCTATTCAGGCATGCCTGTCAGCACCGATGGCGTGATGCTCGGTGCGTGGATAGATCTCGCTGGCTACAAATCTCTGTTAGATATCGGGACAGGCACTGGTTTACTCGCTTTGATGTGCGCTCAACGTAGTCATCTACTCAACATTGAAGCGATCGATATTGAACAAAACGCGATTGAGGCCGCTCAAGCTAACTTTGACGCATCTGCCTGGTCTGATCGACTGACTCTCCATCACGCCGACGTACTCAAACACCCTTTTAAGCACAGTTTTGAGGCTATTATCTGTAATCCCCCGTACTTTAATAGTGGTGAGCAAGCGGCTAATAGTTCTCGAGCCGTTGCCAGACATACCTCGACTCTCGAACACTCGCGACTTCTGAAACGCTGTTGGTCACTGCTGAGCGATAACGGCTGCGCTAGTTTTGTCCTGCCGATAGTAGAGGGAGAGCAATTTATTGATATCGCTAAAACACAAGGCTGGCAGCTAAAAAGACACTGCTCGATCCAGCCAACGCCTAACAAACCCGTCAGTCGTATTCTATTCGAACTAAGCAAACAGCCTGTAACCACTCACTTTGAACAGCTAACTATTCATCAGGATAATGGTTACTCCGCTGAGTTTATCGACTTAACTAAAGACTTTTATCTCAAGATGTAGAAAATAAGGTGTGATCCTTGTCACCGATCACTCTATAATACGTCCCCTTAAAATATTGCTCACACCAACTCGCTTGTGGAGACATCATAGTGATCAGAAATTTTGCTGAATTAGAGTTAGATCCTAATCTACTCCTCGCAATTGAAGAAATGGGTTATGACCGCCCGACACAAATTCAGGCTGAAGCGATTCCACAAGCGTTGGATGGTCGAGATGTCTTGGCATCTGCGCCAACTGGCACCGGAAAAACCGCAGCATTTGCTCTGCCTGCTTTGCAGTTTTTACAAGACTTCCCACGCCGTAAACCAGGACCTGCACGTGTTCTTATCCTGACTCCAACTCGTGAGTTAGCGATGCAGGTTGCTGATCAGGCTCGAGCTCTGGCGAAGCACACTAATCTGAACATTTTCACTATTACTGGTGGCGTTCAGTATCAAGAGCACGCAGATATTCTTGCCACAACTCAAGATATTGTTGTCGCAACGCCAGGTCGTTTAATGGAGTACATCGAAGCCGAGCGTTTTGATTGTCGTGCAATTGAATGGTTAATTCTTGATGAAGCAGACCGCATGCTGGACATGGGTTTTGGCCCAACGGTCGATCGTCTTTCATCTGAATGTCGCTGGCGTAAACAGACGCTGTTATTCTCAGCGACATTAGAAGGCAAAGGTGTCGAAGGTTTCACTGCGGATCTACTTAAAGACCCAGCGGAAATTGACGCAGAACCATCACGCCGTGAACGCAAAAAAATTGCCCAGTGGTACCACCGTGCTGATGACATGACGCATAAACTGGAACTACTAAAGAAGATCCTTACCGAACAGGCAGAACGTTCAATCGTGTTCTTAAAAACACGTGAGCGCCTTGCTGAATTGCGTACCGAACTGGAAAAAGCACAAATTCCTTGTGCGTGGATCCAAGGCGAAATGCCACAGGATCGCCGTAATAACGCTATTGCACGCTTCCGCGACGGAACAGTGAACGTACTTCTTGCTACCGACGTTGCCGCTCGTGGTATCGACCTTCCTGACGTTAGCCACGTGATCAACTACGACATGCCACGTAGTGCTGATGTTTACCTACACCGTATCGGCCGTACTGCCCGTGCTGGTAAAAAAGGTAATGCGGTATCACTTGTCGAAGCGCACGACCAGCCAATGATAGATCGCGTAGCGCGCTACGTTAAAGAAGATATTAAAGAGCGTTTCATTAAAGAGATGCGCCCTAAACACAAGAAACCTGTGTTTAAGAAGAAGAACAAAAAGAAAGACGACAAGAAAAAGACGGCCGCTAAGAGTAAAAAGAAGGTCGGGAAGAAGAAGTAACGGAGTCGAGAAGGGTTTGAAGGGTTGACACTTAATGTCAACCTTTTTCTTTTAAAATCAGACAATTAAACTTAAACATTAGCCAGCACTGCCTGCAACTTTAGACTTACTCACC
>NZ_AEVS01000010.1 GCF_000189255.1 Vibrio brasiliensis LMG 20546
TTTTTGTTGCTGGACCCTGATACGTTAAACGAAATCGATGCCGCTTAACTCGCAGTATTGCTACTGCGCAAACTTGTCCAAATCCTAACAGGATTGGTTGCGGGGGCCGGATTTGAACCGACGACCTTCGGGTTATGAGCCCGACGAGCTACCAAGCTGCTCCACCCCGCGTCCGACTTGTCGAGCATTATACGCTCTCCAAGGTGTTTTACAAGTTTGTAAATCAATGGTGCCGAGAGAGGGACTCGAACCCTCACACCTAAGGCACTAGCACCTCATGCTAGCGTGTCTACCAATTTCACCATCTCGGCAGCTAATTCTATTTCTCAGCTAGAAAATAGCTTATTGAGGAATTTCATCACCCTGAGGTGCTGGAATGTCACTCGCATCGTCAGCTTGCTGGATAACTTGACCTTGTGTTGGGTCAACCCACTGAGATTCAGTTTTGTGTGTAGACATATTGCCTAGCACTAAGCTGATGACGAAAAATACTGTTGCAAAAATTGCAGTCATTCGGGTTAGGAAGTTACCTGAGCCGCTTGCGCCAAACACTGTGTTTGATGCGCCTGCACCGAATGAGGCTCCCATATCTGCGCCTTTACCTTGTTGAATCAACACTAGGCCGATTACACCAACCGCTGCCAACAGGTAAATCACAAGTAGAACTGTAAACATGATTTCCACCTATGTTCCAAATTGTTGAGCCAGCGCCGCTCGAAAACGTTACTTTTCAGTTGTTTTTGAACAAGGCTAGCGACCTCCTTACCGAAGGCCGAGCAATACTAGCGAAACGCGCTAATGCTGACAAGTAGATTTTTGCAAAAAATTAGCCACTAACAGCCAAGCGGTCAAAAAAAGGACAAAACGAGAATTTTTCATCCTTTACCACTAGCAACAATCCTAAAGCTCTGAAAATTCTGCGCTGTACTCGATTAAACCGTTACGGTTTTCCAACTCACCTTGAGCAAGGCCGAGTACCTGAAACGCGCCTTGTGGGACATCCCACTCACAACGCATATTGTGTTTTTCGCTCGCTTCGAAGCCGAAACGAGAGTAATAGGCTGGATCACCTAAAACAACACACGCCGGATAACCAAACTCTAATAAAGAAGACAAACCTTCTTTAACAATCTCAGCGGCAATACCTTTATTACGGTAATCTTGATGGACAGCCAGTGGAGCAAGTCCTTGCCAGTTGAGGTCTTCTCCCTCTAATGTCACAGGGCTAAACAGCACATAACCAACCACTTCACCTTCATCGTTGCAAGCAACGAGAGATAAAGTACGACGACCATTTTCTCTTAGTTTCATCACTAAGTTAGCCTCGGCCTCTGTCTCAAAAGTACTTTTCAGTAGTTTATCGACTGCCAGTATGTCTGCAGGAGCTTCAGTTCGAATAAGCATTTACAACCTCTTTCTGTGTTGCAGGCGATTGTAAGCCTTTTTGCACAAATTCGGCTAGCTGATTTAACAAAGTCTGCAGAGCTTTAGGTAGTGAGTCGAGGTCAACACTGTCCATCAGGTTTTTCACTTCGAGTCCTAGTTCTGTATCCCCTTCAATCGTCAAGCGACGTTGGAAGAACAGCGTGTCTGGATCTTCTTTACGTCCAGCAATCAAAACCAGGTCATTAAGATTGCCACTAAACAAGACATCTTCTTTCACACTTTGATCAGCGACGACAAGTTGTTCATCTTGGTAGCTAATCAGCCAACTCAGTTGCATGTCTTTTACTTCAACTTTTAACCACTTACCTTCAAGAAACTCAAAATCCCCATCTTCAAGAGCCTCTTTAAAGACAGTTTTAAGGCCTTCAAGCAAGGCTTTTTTTTGTACAGTTTGAGGCAATAAGTGGACTGGAGATCGCAAAATTGATGCAGCGTTTTGAACTAGTTGGGTGCGAATCTTGTTAATCACGCGAATTATCCGTTACTTTGTTGGTTGGAATTGCCCATCATAGAGTATGTTTAACTGTCGATTCCTGTTATTTGTCAAAGAATCTGCGTGATGGCCTAAACTCTTTAAACTACGGGCAATGACAGTTATAGTTATTACATTACTCATATTTGTTACCTCTGTGGTTCAATAGCTCTTTGGAGAGTCGGAAAAACTTGATGCTATCGCAACAATTACAGCACTGGTTTAAGGAGATAACGGCTAACAGTCCGTTTTTTTTCGCCATCTTAGATAACCAGCATAATTATGCCGTGGTTAACGGACGCTATTGTGATATTGCAGGTCTAACTCCTTCTGAGTTAGTTGGTATGAGTGACTCTCAAATCATGGGCCAACAGTTCTATAACCACCTCAAGCCCTATTACGAGCGAGCCTTTAAAGGCGAATCGATTGAAGCCGAAATGACAATGGGTGATCTCGACCTAGAGACTAGCCTCCATTTCAACATCTCCCCGCTCAACAATGATGGCAAGATAGAGCACATTATCTTTCACGCCTTAGACACATCAGAAAAGCAAATTCTTATCCGCTCTCTGGAAGAATCAGAAGGTAAGTTTTCTACCCTGACCTCTTTAGTACCGGAAGGGGTCATGCTTGTGGAAGATGACTGCATCATTTCTGCTAACCCTGCGGCGCTGAGGTTACTTGGCTTTGAATCTGTTCAGGATGTGCTTGGCGAAAGCCTGTCGCGACTATTCGTTGATGAGAAAACTAAAACCGTTTTTTCTGAATCGTTAGTCAGCTCATTAGGTGAAGCACCGCTGACCTGCCTCACGGGTCCCCGTTGTGGCTTTGAGCGTAAAGTTCAGCTAATGGCGGATGCAACTATGATTCTGGGCAGCGACTCCCAGTTAGTGCTGATTCAGGATGCTGATGCGGCGCCTAAGTTGCTCTCTCCATCGAACCAAGAAGATGCCCATCTGGACTCTCTCACAGGTTTATATAA
Organism: Vibrio brasiliensis LMG 20546; assembly: GCF_000189255.1. Taxonomy (GTDB): domain Bacteria; phylum Pseudomonadota; class Gammaproteobacteria; order Enterobacterales; family Vibrionaceae; genus Vibrio; species Vibrio brasiliensis. The sequence goes on from NZ_AEVS01000010.1 coordinate 2,901, forward strand.
CCGCTTTGGTTTCACCAAGCGTTTGGAGCAGCTGATTCACAACGACACCGCTTTGATCATGCTCTACCTTGATATCGATAACTTCAAGAATATCAATGACTCACTTGGCCACCACATTGGTGACAAGGTGATCAAAGAGGTCTCTTCTCGTCTTAAGCGTCTTCTACCGCAGCATGCGATATTAGGGCATTTAGGAGGAGATGAGTTTGGCATTATATTGCCAGAACCTGAAAATAACCGTATGGCTGAAATGCTGTCAGAACGCATTATCTCCCTGGTTAACCAGCCGTTTGATCTTCACCATTTCAGTAAGCGCCTCGCTTGCTCTATCGGTAGTGTTGCCTACCCGGGCGACGGTAACGATGCTCGCATCCTGCTCCAGAATGCTGACACCGCGATGTACGAAGCGAAAGATCGTGGCCGAAATCGTCTGATCAAATTTAATGATCAAATGAATAAAGAAGCGCGCATGCGTTTATGGCTAGAGATCGAACTGCAGAAAGCGCTGCAGCAGAATGGACTTGAGGTGTGGTATCAGCCTAAGGTCAACGCCCGTGATTTCAGTATCAATGGTGCAGAAGCACTGATTCGCTGGAAACACCCGGTTGAAGGCTATATCAGCCCAGGAGCATTTATCCCAGTTGCTGAACGTGCTGGCTTGATCGAACACTTGGGTCGAGTCGTGATGCGTGAAGTTTTCACCACCGTTAAGCGCTGGAAGCTGCAGGGGATTTTACCGGGTCGCGTGGCAATTAACCTCTCTCCTGAACAGTTTGGCAACCCTAAGCTGATCGATTATATGGAGAAGTTACTCCGGACGACTGAACTGGATCCTAGCTGCATCACTTTCGAACTGACTGAAAGTGCAGTAATGAGTGACAGTGAACATACTTTACAAATGCTGAATGCGATCAAGCGCTTAGGCTTTGCGCTGTCGATTGATGATTTCGGTACTGGTTACTCTTCGCTCTCTTACTTAGCAAGGTTCCCAATCGATGAACTCAAGATAGACCGCGCGTTTATCTCAGATATCGATACCTTACCAAAACAGATTACCGTCATTGAAAACATCATCAATCTGGGTAAATCTCTCAACCTTACTGTCGTCGCAGAAGGCGTCGAAACACAGCAGCAAGCAACCCTACTCTCCAACCTCAACTGTAACTCTATTCAAGGCTTCCATTTCCACAGACCTCAACCAAGACAAGAAGTTGAAGAGCTGTTTGCACAGAATCGCCGCCACAAAAACTAACTCCAAGTGAGTATTTCACTTAGAAACTCACTCAAACCTGCCTTACATCAAATTCGCCATTCATAATTCTTCATAAAATGCTCAGCAATTTTTATGAGACAGTCTTGGTAAGAGCAATGGAACTCCTATGCCCAGCAGGTAATTTACCTGCCCTAAAAACTGCAATTGATTGTGGCGCTGATGCGGTTTACATCGGTTTTAAAGATGATACCAATGCCCGCCACTTTGCAGGGTTAAACTTTACAGGTAAGAAACTCGAAAAAGCGGTTCAGTATGTTCACGATCATGATAAGAAGATTCATGTCGCTCTTAACACATTCGCTCATCCCGATGGTTTCTCCCGCTGGACAGATGCGGTCGATCGCGCAGCGGATAACGGTGTGGATGCGCTGATTGTCGCCGATATTGCTGTGCTCGATTACGCAGCGCGCAAACATCCGGATCTGGAACTTCACCTTTCAGTACAAGCGTCTGCAACTAACGTTGCCGCTATCGACTTCTACAAGAACAACTTTAACGTTAAGCGTGTCGTACTGCCTCGCGTACTTTCCATCCATCAGGTTAAACAGTTATCACGCAATATCACCAGTGATGTAGAGCTTGAAGTGTTCGCTTTCGGTAGTCTGTGCATCATGTCAGAAGGCCGTTGCTACCTATCTTCGTACATGACTGGCGAATCACCAAATACTGTCGGTGCCTGCTCTCCGGCAAAATATGTTCGCTGGCAAGAGACTGAACAGGGTCTTGAGTCTCGCCTGAATAACATTCTTATCGACCGCTACAGCGATGGTGAAAATGCAGGCTACCCTACTCTGTGTAAAGGCCGCTTCACTGCTGACCTTGAAGACCAAACCAAGGCTTACCATGCGCTGGAAGAGCCAACAAGCCTGAACACATTGTCAATGCTACCTGAGCTATTCGCAGCCAACGTTGCATCAGTCAAGATTGAAGGTCGTCAACGCAGTCCAGCATATGTTGAACAAGTGACCCGTACCTGGCGTGCCGCTATTGATCGTTATCTGGCTAACCCTGGTGGCTATCAGGTCGAAGCCGCCTGGGATGCGACGTTAGCTAACGTCTCTGAAGGTAAACAAACCACTCTCGGTGCATACCACCGTAAATGGCAGTAGAGGTCACTATGGAAAACAATATGAAATACGCGCTTGGCCCACTACTCTATTTCTGGCCAAAACAGGATGTGGAAGATTTCTATAATCAGGCGAAAAACAGTTCTGCTGATATCATCTACTTAGGTGAAAGCGTCTGTTCTAAGCGTCGTGAAATGAAACCTAATCACTGGTTCGACATTGCTAAGGAGTTGAGCTCTGCAGGTAAACAGGTTGTACTGTCTACTATGGCGCTGCTTGAAGCTCCAAGCGAAGTTAACGTGATGAAGAAGTACATCGACAACGGTGACTTTGCCATTGAAGCGAATGACGTTTCTGCAATCCAGCTAGCCTCTGAGCGTAAGGTACCGTTTGTGGTTGGCCCTGCGGTCAATACTTACAATGCCCACACGCTGAACCTGTTCCTTAAGCAAGGCATGACTCGCTGGTGTATGCCTGTAGAGCTATCACGGGAATGGCTTTCTAACGTACTGACTCAGTGCGATGAGATTGGTATCAAGGGTAAGTTTGAAGTTGAAGTGTTCAGCCACGGCTACCTGCCTTTGGCTTACTCCGCTCGCTGCTTTACTGCCAGAGCAGAAGATAAAGCTAAAGATGATTGTGAGACTTGCTGTATCAAGTACCCAACCGGTATTCAGGTTAGCAGTCAGGAAGGACAGGAAGTGTTCAACCTCAACGGTATCCAAACCCAGTCTGGCTACTGCTATAACCTGATTAATGACCTGCCTAGTATGAAAGGTCTGGTAGATGTTGTTCGTTTAAGTCCACTTGGTGTTGATACCTTCTCACAAGTCGATAAATTCAGAGCTAACGAAAGTGGCCAAAGCCCGGTTCCGATCGAGAGTCGCCAATGTAACGGCTACTGGCATCAGCTGGCTGGTCTGGAAATTAAAAACGTCTAGTTACGGAAATAGAAAAGGGCTCAGTTGAGCCCTTTATTTTTATACAGTAGCCTGCTCACCGGGTGTAACCTGGAAGCGCTTAACGTCTTTCCACAACATGGTCATAACCACCACACTCAGGGCTATATTAGATAACGGATACGCAATCCAAATCCCCGGCACACCAAACAACTTAGGCATGATGTATAGGAATGGTAGCTGAATTAACATATTTCCGACCGTTACAAACATCGCTTTACTACCCTTGTTAATTGCCTGGTAGTAAGCACCCGCCACCACTAGGAAGCCATCCAGTGCCAAAGCAAACATATGTAGGCGAATACCCAGAACCGTATACTCCACCAGCTGTGCATCTTCCTTATTGAAAACAGATACAAACTGAGTTGGGAACAGGTTCAATAGCACCACAAACACCACGCCAACCAGCACCGAGCTGTACATCGCAACCTTAAGTAACTTACGAATGTTTTGTTGATTTCTTGCCCCATGGTTGTAACTCACTAAAGGCTGCATACCGTTGGCGATACCTTCTGCTGTCAGGTAATACACCGTCACGATATAACCAAGAATTGCGTAGGCGCCAATCATCAATTGATCGCCATATTGAGAAAACAGCGCGTTATGCAGCGCGACCATCATTGAGCCATAGGCGTACATAAAGAAGCTTGATGCGCCAATGGCAAAGATGTTTGGGATCGTCGCTAGCTTTAAGCGTAAATCTTTCCACTGTAGGCGAAGTTTCGCGTGAGAAGAAAAGAAATATGCAAATCCAAGTAAGGTCACAACCCCCTGAGCGATTGCTGTCGCCAGAGCGGCACCAGTCAGTTCCCAGCCCCACAATGCAATCAACAGGTAATCCAGCACGATATTAACCACTGCACCCACAACCATCAAAAATGTCGCGATGTTTGGGCTTTCATCGTTACGCAGCAAAAATGGCATCGCAATCGAGCCTAAGGTGAAGACACTCGCTCCAATCAAAATGTGCAAATACTGTAGACCGAGCTCAAACACGCGCCCTTCGGCTCCTTGCCAACGCAGAAAATCGTCAGCAAAAAGGAACAGCAGTGCCGATACCACTGGTACCAAAGCAATCAGTAACAACAGACCAGTCGCCAGGATTTGCTTAGCGCCTTGGTTGTCTTGCTTACCCTGTTGAATAGAGACCAGAGCTCCGGTACCGACGCCAACAAGCATCCCAAGACCGAGAATAGAGCCGATCATCGGCCACGCGACATTAATGCCCGCCAGTCCATCGGCACCGACATAACGGCCAATAAAGATACCATCAACAACCTGATACAGGCCGTTCACCAGCATCGCAGCTACGGTTGGAATTGTGTATTTCCAAAATTGTTTATAAATGGATGTTTGCATTTTTCTCACCACTAGTTAGCAAGGCTAACTAAATAGACAAAATTTTTCTGATACTCGGTTACTTAAGTGATTTTTCTAGCAAGCTAATCAGTTGACGGCTCTCCGCCTCAGTCAGTTTGTTGTTCATTGACTCGGCAATGCTACGATAAACCACTTGCTCTAACGACAGGTCCTTAATCACCTGCTCAGTCAGAATTACCCGTTTTGAACGTCCATCTTCGGCACATGAGATACGCGAGACTAAACCTTTCTTCTCTAACCTTGCGACCATATTCGACGCTGAAGGCTTACTCACCTGCATCTCTTGAGCTAAATCCGTAATACGAATTCCCTGCTCATGCTCTTCAATTACCCTTAGGTAATCATATTCATTAAAACTAAGGTTAGATAACGAATCCTCTTTGGCATGGACTCGCCACGCTTTTGAGCAAAATCGCTCTAACTCCATCAAGCTATTTTCTAGTGTCATCATTTACAGATTTAGTTAGCAAGGCTAACTATTTTAGCCTTCATATTCTCATCAGGCAATAAAAAAGCCGCTGATGAACAGCGGCTTTTCAAGTTTCACACTATCAGTGGCTATTTTTCGCCTGCATAGCTTTCTCTTTGTTCTTAGCTAAATGCTCAGCCTTAACCTGGTTGTAGATACGATTGAGTTCTAGGAAAGAGTATCGATGCTCAACATATTCAAAGACGTTAAACGAGATTGCGAGTTTATAAAGTGAAATAGCGCTCGCGTAGTCACCTTCCGTTTGATAACGCTTACCAAGGTAGAAGTAGGCTTCCGTTAAACGCTGAGCCAATACGGTATTGTCCCGCGTACCGGCTAAGATAGCTTTAAATGCCTGATCTTCAGTGACATCGCCCAGGGTGATCGCAACCAGTACCCACCCCCACTGCTCATCACGAGCCTGGTAGCTGTCAATCAGTTCTTGGCGAGCAATCTGTGGCTCTTTTTCCATCTTAATGATGTAACGCCATAGTGCTCTAAATGGGTCGCTCGGATCTTCAAGATAGTGCTTCTGCATATCTTCCAAAGCTAAGTCGATACGATCACCATAGTAAAGTGCGATTGCACGATTTCGTGCGGCATATGAGTTATCTGGTGCTAGCTCAAGAGTCGAGTCGAACGCATCATAAGCGGCATCAAACTCACCGACCTGGGTGAAGTAAACGCCAAGTAGGTTAAACAGATCTGGCTGAGCAGGGTTAAGCGCTAGCGACTGGTTGTAATCGAGTCTTGCAAGATCTCTCAGACCAACACTGTCGTAGTAATTACCACGCTCAAAAAGCATCTTGGCACGAATGTCATTAGAAAGATCTGGTCTCTGCAGGAGTTGCGACAAACGCGCAATCTGCACTTCTTGTTGAACACTTGCTTGTAAAGGAACCGCCATTGGTGGATATAACCACTGAGCGTCGTTGCTTGAGGTAGATGCACAGCCCGCTGTAATCAACAGAGCAAGGCTAAGGCTAGCGGTTTGAAACCATTTCACAGATCAGTACTCCTGTTACTGGGTTTTCACCCAGAGTCATCCGCATTAAAAAAGGGAGCTTAATGCTCCCTTTATAACATGCTTTTAGCGTATTAGGCTAATTCGCCTGGTCCGCTCGCATTATGCGTCTGAAGCAGGTTTCTCTTCAGCTGCAGCTTCTTCAGTCTTTTCAACCGCTTCTTTCATGCTTAGACGAACGCGGCCCTGACGGTCGATTTCAAGAACTTTAACTTGAACTTCTTGACCTTCAGCCAGGTAGTCAGACACTTTCTCTACACGCTTGTCAGCGATTTGAGAAATGTGTACCAGACCATCTTTACCTGGAAGAATCGTTACGAATGCACCGAAGTCAGCAAGACGAGCAACTTTACCAGTGTAGATACGACCTACTTCAACTTCAGCAGTGATCTCTTCGATACGACGGATAGCTTCTTTAGCTGCAGTACCTTCAGTTGCTGCAATCTTGATTGTACCGTCATCTTCGATTTCGATAGTAGTACCAGTCTCTTCAGTTAGAGCACGGATAACTGCACCACCTTTACCGATAACGTCTTTGATCTTCTCAGCGCTGATCTTCATTGTGTGAATACGCGGAGCGAACTCAGAGATATCTTCACGAGCACCAGAAATCGCTTCATCCATTACAGATAGGATGTGCTTACGTGCACCTTGCGCTTGGTTAAGAGCAATTTGCATGATCTCTTTAGTGATACCTTCGATCTTGATATCCATCTGTAGCGCAGTGATACCTTCGTTAGTACCAGCTACTTTAAAGTCCATGTCACCTAGGTGGTCTTCGTCACCAAGGATGTCAGAAAGAACAACGAAATCGTCGCCTTCTTTAACCAGACCCATTGCGATACCAGCAACAGAAGCTTTAATTGGAACACCAGCATCCATAAGAGCCAGAGAAGTACCACATACAGAAGCCATTGAAGAAGAACCGTTAGATTCTGTGATTTCTGATACAACACGTACAGTGTATGGGAACTCGTCTACAGATGGCATTACTGCAGCAATACCACGCTTAGCTAGTTTACCGTGGCCGATTTCACGACGCTTAGGAGAACCTACAAAACCAGTTTCGCCTACACAGTATGGAGGGAAGTTGTAGTGTAGTAGGAAGTGATCTTTACGCTCACCAGTTAGCTCGTCGATGATTTGAGCGTCACGCTGCGTACCTAGAGTCGCAGTTACAAGCGCCTGAGTCTCACCACGAGTGAATAGTGAAGAACCGTGAGTACGTGGAAGAACGCCAGTACGAACGTCCAGAGCACGAACCATGTCTTTCTCACGACCGTCGATACGTGGGTTACCAGCGATGATGCTGCGACGTACAACTGTCTTCTCTAGATCGTGGAAGATAGTGTGGATTTCTTTAGTGTTCGCTTCTGGATCTTCAGCAAGTAGCACTTCGTTAACTTCTGCCGCGATCGTGTGGATACGGTCGTAACGAGCCATCTTTTCAGTGATTTGGTAAGCTTCTACAAGCTTAGCTTCTGCTAGTTCAGCGATCTTAGTTGTAAGAGCTGTGTTCTCTTCAGGAGCAACCCAGTCCCAAGCTGGAGTAGCAACTTCAGCAGCGAACTCATTGATTGCAGAGATAACAGTTTGTTGCTGGTCGTGACCGTAAACAACTGCAGCTAGCATCTCTTCTTCAGTTAGGTTGTCAGCTTCTGACTCAACCATTAGTACTGCAGACTCTGTACCTGCCACAACAAGATCAAGCTTAGAAGTTTCTAGCTCAGTGTTGCTTGGGTTAAGTACTAGCTGACCGTCGATGTGACCAACACGTGCAGCACCGATAGGACCATTGAATGGGATACCAGAGATTGCTAGTGCAGCAGAAGTACCGATCATAGTTACGATATCAGGTTGAACGTCTGGGTTTACAGACACAACTGTTGCGATAACTTGAACTTCGTTTTTGAACGCATCTGGGAATAGAGGGCGAATTGGACGGTCGATTAGACGAGCAGTCAGAGTTTCACCTTCAGATGGACGACCTTCACGCTTGAAGAAACCGCCAGGGATTTTACCTGCAGCGTAAGTACGCTCTTGGTAGTTAACTGTCAGAGGGAAGAAGTCTTGACCTTCAACCGCTTCTTTTTTACCTACAACAGAAACGAATACTGCTGTGTCATCCATAGTTACCATAACGGCAGCTGTAGCTTGACGCGCGATAACGCCAGTTTCTAGAGTAACTGTGTGGTTACCGTACTGGAACGTTTTAACAACTGGTTTTTCGAACATTGTTATTCCTTTCTCTAAGCATGCGCTTAGATTGAGTTAATTGAGTTACTCAAGGCATTACGAATCGCGACTAGTAAAAGAACACTAGCAGGCAATGACCTTTTAATAGTCGCGACCTTTTGGCCGACTTCGGTGACTGTAATGCAAAAAGTATTGTGGAGATAAAACCACCAGGGCAGTTTTAACCGGACGTAGTATAAACTACTTAGCAGAGGTTTGGCACAATTTAGGCAACAAAAAAGGGGCATATAGCCCCTTTTTCGACAAACTGTTCTATGCAGCCGCTGATTAGCGACGTAGGCCTAGACGCTTGATTAGATCTTGGTAACGAGAAAGGTTTTTGCCTTTCAGGTAGTCAAGAAGCTTACGACGGCGAGAAACCATACGTAGAAGACCACGACGGCTGTGGTGATCGCCTTTGTGCGCTTTGAAGTGACCTTGTAGGTGGTTGATAGAAGCTGTAAGTAGAGCTACTTGAACTTCTGGTGAACCTGTATCGCCTTCAGTTTGAGCGTATTCAGCAACGATTGCTGCTTTAGTTTCTGCATTCAGAGACATAATTCTCTCCTAATAAGAGTAAGTTTAAATTTGTAGCAGCCAATCTCTGATTCAGCCGCTACGCGAAGCGCGGATTATATGAGATGTATATTGGTTAAGCAATAGGTAATTGATCGAGATTCGAGATTCGAGATTCGAGATTCGAGATTCGAGATTCGAGATTCGAGATTCGAGATTCGAGATTCGAGATTCGAGAAAATGATGTCTTATTAAGGAGTCGTTCTGTCAACACCCTTTAACACTATAGATTTTATCAACTTACCCACACATCCCTCAGGGCGAAGCCCGTTCTAAATTCTTGCAGGACGAAGTCCGGTCTCGATTATCGGAGCGAAGCATTCTCGACCTCTCTAAACTCTCGCAGGGCGCAGCCCGTTCCCATCTTTGCCTTTTCTGTTACACTTACTCCATCTAACCAGACCCATGTTAATTAACAGGATTCATTATGAAAATCGGCATCATCGGTGCAATGGAACAAGAAGTTTCTATTCTTAAACAAGCAATTGAAAACCGTGAAGAAGTAAGCAAAGCAGGTTGTACCTACTTCTCTGGTCAAATCAACGGCGTTGATGTTGTTTTACTTCAGTCAGGTATTGGTAAAGTATCCGCTGCGGTCGGCACCACTATTCTGCTGGACGAGTACCAACCAGACGTGATCCTTAATACAGGTTCTGCAGGTGGTTTCGACTCTAGCCTGAACGTTGGTGACGTTGTGATTTCAACAGAAGTTCGTCACCACGATGCTGACGTAACAGCTTTCGGTTACGAAATCGGTCAGATGGCACAGCAGCCAGCGGCTTTCGTTGCTGATGCAAAACTAATGGACGTAGCAGAGCAAGCTCTCTCTCAAATGGAAGATAAACACGCGGTACGTGGCCTAATCTGTACTGGTGACGCTTTCGTATGCAGTGCTGAGCGCCAAGAGTTTATCCGCACTAACTTCCCATCAGTTGTTGCGGTTGAAATGGAAGCAGCAGCGATTGCTCAAACTTGTCACCAGTTCAAAGTACCATTCGTTGTAGTTCGTGCTATCTCTGATGTTGCAGACAAAGAAGCCGGCATGAGCTTTGATGAGTTCCTACCGCTAGCAGCGCAGAGCTCATCTGAAATGGTTATCAAGATGGTAGATCTACTGAAGTAAGTTCCGAGACGTCATGGAAGATCTGTTTCATCAACTCTACTCAAATGGAGCGCTCCTCGTTTTGTGGGGCGCTTTGTTATGTCATCTGATTCTGCCGTTTCCCCGCGAAGCACACCCTGCAATCTTGTGGCATAAGTTCGCGGAACAACTCGCGGACAAGGTCAATATCAACTCCAACTACTCACAAAGCGTGCTTTCGGGTAGCCTGGCCTGGCTGCTAATGATAGCTCCTATGCTTGTCGTGCTTGTCGCTTTAAAACCGCTAGTCTGGCAACCACAGCTATTTGAACTGGCATTTTTACTGCTGGCGATTGATTGGCGTAATACCGATAAGTTTACCGCTCAGTTTGTTGCAGCTCTCGCCCGTGAAGACAAAGAGCAGGCGAAGATGTTGATTAAACCATTAATCAATCGTTCCACTGCGCCATTGTCATTACTTGGACTAGGGAAAGCAGGTTCAGAAACCCTAATCATGTCCTACGGACGTAACGTAGTCGGTGTACTTTTCTGGTATGCCATTGGCGGCGGTATCGGCGCTTTTGGTTATCGGATGTGTGTTGAACTGGCTCGTGCCTGGTCCCCTTCGAGAGAAAAGTATGCTCCCTTTGGACTTGCAGCCGTGCGTGCAGTCGCGCTACTCGACTTCATCCCCTTACGTCTATTCGCTCTAATGGTTGCTATTGGCCACCGTGTCAGTGCCTCTGCACAACTGATTAAACAACAAGCCAAATCCTGGCCACTACCGGGGCCTGCGTGGTTATTGGTGGCCGTTGGTGGAAAATTAGAACTCTCCCTTGGTGGCCCCGCTATCTATGACGGTAAGAAGTCTGTTCGGGCTAAGCTTGGCGGTCGAATTGCCCCTTCAGCTATTCACGTAGCCCAGGTGCAGAAGTTACTAGCATGGCGCATGTTTGCCTGGATCATTATTCAAAGCCTGTTGATGGGCTTAATCTATCAAGGAATTTAGATGCGCTTCATTGTCGCCAGTCTGTCTGTACTATTTGCCTCCTATAGCTTTGCTGCACCAGCGGAAAGAATCATCAGTCTCGCTCCACACGCAACAGAACTGGCTTTTGCCGCTGGACTTGGCGATAAACTGATCGCAGTCAGTGAGCGTAGTGACTACCCTGATCAAGCTAAAGATCTCGAAAAAGTATCCAACTATCAAGGGATCAAAATTGAGCGAATTATTGCTCTTCAGCCCGATCTGGTTATTGCCTGGCCAGCAGGTAATCCAAAGGGGGAACTAGAAAAGTTAAAACAGTTCGGGGTTAATATTTATTACTCTCAAACTACCTCCCTACAAGATATAGCAAACAATATCGAACAGTTGAGTGAGTACGCTGAGGACCCAAGTGTCGGTAAGCAGGCCGCTGCGGATTTCAGGCAAAATCTGGATAGATTGAAAAGCCACTACAACACCAGTAAGCCAGTACGTTATTTCTATCAGTTGAGTGCGCAACCTATTATCACTCTGGCACAGGACAAATGGCCGAGTGAGGTATTCACTTTCTGTGGCGGAGAGAACATCTTTGCTGACAGTGCCGCGCCTTACCCTCAGGTTGGACTGGAGCAGGTAATCATCAACAACCCTGACGTCATCTTCTCCTCTGAGCATGCTCTGGCCGACAATAATATGTGGCAGCAGTGGGGAAATCAGTTAGATGCTGTTCAGAATCAATATCTCTGGTCGCTCAATTCTGACTGGATAAATCGCCCAACCCCAAGAACCCTTAAGGCAATTGAGCAAGTTTGTGAGTATTTTGAAACCGTACGTCAAAAACACTAACGGTTATTGATGATATCTCGTACAATCCGAACTCACTTTTTATTCGCAATTTTTAGTAAGAGATTTTAGTAACATGGATTCCATGCTGCTTTATTTAATCGATTTATTCGGTACTGCAATTTTTGCTGTTTCAGGAGTCCTGCTTGCAGGTCGCTTAAAGATGGACCCATTTGGTGTCACTGTCCTTGGCAGTGTCACTGCAATTGGTGGTGGTACCATTCGCGATATGGCTTTAGGCGCAACACCAGTATTCTGGATCACTGACACAAACTATTTGTGGACCATTCTGATCACCTGTCTGCTGACTATGATTATTGTCAGACGACCAAAGCGCCTTTCGTGGTGGGTACTCCCTGTCTGTGATGCAATTGGTCTGGCCGTATTTGTTGGCATTGGTGTCGATAAAGCGATGCACTATCAGGATTCAGCCTTAGTCGCGATTATCATGGGCGTTATTACCGGCTGTGGCGGTGGCATTATTCGTGACGTACTGGCTCGTGAAGTCCCTATGGTACTGCGAAGCGAAGTTTACGCGACAGCCTGTCTGATTGGTGGTGTCTTCCACACCTCCGCTCTTGCTATGGGCTGCGACAGCGACACCGCATTTCTAACCGGGGTAGCATCAACTCTAATCATTCGCCTGGGCGCGATTCGCTGGCACTTATCGCTGCCGACGTTTGCGTTGAACAGATAAGAGAAGCGAGAAGCGAGAAGCGAGAAGCGAGAAGCGAGAAGCGAGAAGCGAGAAGCGAGAAGCGAGAAGCGAGAAGCGAGAAGCGAGAAGCGAGAAGCGAGAAGCGAGAAGCGAGAAATTTTTGGAAGGTTGACGTGAAAGCGTCAACCTTTTTTTCTGGATTTTAGACGTAAGTCCCTAACAAAAAACTCTGTATCAGGTACCTACTCAGCATCTATAGCGTGCACCTCTCGAAGGGCGCAGCCCGTTCTAAATTCTCGTAGGACAAAGTCCATCCTCGAAGCGAAGCGCTCTATAAAACAAAGGCCGCCTAAGCGACCTTTGTTAACTTATTTCTGCACTCGACGCAGGACTTCTTTCAGTGCATCGAAGTCATTAGCGAGGTCTTCTGATAGAAGCTCCATTGCAGCGTGTTTTGCCAGCGGGCCTGGCAGGTCGATATCTGTACCTAAAATATCATCAACCACTTCCTTGAACTTAGCTGGATGCGCAGTACATAGGAATAGACCTGTTTCACCTTCTTGAAGCTGCTCCTGCAGAACTCGGTAAGCAATCGCACCATGAGGTTCACACAGATAACCTTGTTGATGCAGCTCTTTCACTGACTCAGCACTCTGCTCATCAGTTACTGCGCCTTTACCCAGAGTTTCTAAGCCCCAGTCTTTCACTTGGCATAGCTCTTCAATACGTGGCCAGTTGTTTGGCTGACTCACATCCATCGCGTTGGACGTAGTCGCTACTGTCGGTTTTGGCTCCCACTTACCTGTCTCTAAGTAACGTGGCACCGTATCGTTAGCGTTAGTTGCTGCGATGAAGCGTTTAATTGGCAGACCCAGAGCTTTAGCCAACAGGCCCGCAGTCAGGTTACCAAAGTTACCGCTTGGTACTGAAACTACCAGGTTCTCGCGCTGTTCTTTACTTAGCTGAGATGCCGCTTCAAAGTAGTAACAGATCTGAGCCATAAGACGGCTGATGTTGATTGAGTTCGCTGAGTTGAGACCAATCTCTTCACGTAGAGCAGCGTCATCGAAAGCTTGCTTAACGAGCGCCTGACACGCGTCAAAGTCACCATCAATCGCGACAGTGTGAATGTTCTTACCCAGAGTACAGAACAGCTTCTCTTGTAGTGGGCTGATTTTACCTTTCGGGTAAAGGATCACTACGTTGATATCTTCCATGCCGTAGAATGCATGTGCTACCGCAGCGCCTGTGTCACCTGAAGTTGCTGTAAGGATAGTGATTTTGCCACCATCAGATACCGCTGCTAAAGACTGAGCCATAAAACGGCCACCAAAGTCTTTAAACGCCAGCGTAGGGCCGTGGAACAACTCTAACGCATAAACGCCTTCTTTAACCTTGTTGATTGGTGCAGGGAACTGGAACGCTGCATCAACCATTGAATTTACTTTCTCTTCCGCTAACTCGTCACCAATCAGTGCAGACAGGATTTTGGTACTACGTGAAACAAAATCTTCTGCTAGCAGTGCGTCGATATCATCAAACTTAGGCAATTCCTGCGGGAAAAACAGACCTTGATTGCGGCCTAACCCCTGGCGTACGGCTTGGCCAAAGGATACTTGTTCGTCATTTTCTTTTATGTTGTACAGCTTCATAGCTCACTTCCTGTTACGTTCGAACCCTGTTTGTTGAGACGGCAAACATGGACGAATCCTTCTTCATTTTGTACGTAGTTTTGTTCAAGCCAGCGTGCAACACGCTCAGCGACATCTTTATCTTTACAAATACTAAATAGCGTCGGGCCACTTCCTGAAATACCCGTTGCCAGAGCGCCTGCTGCCGCTGCGTATTTACGCGCGTCAGCAAAGCCAGGCAACAGTTTCTCACGATACGGTTCAGCGATCACGTCTTTGATCATTTTTGCCGCCAGTTCAGGCTGATTAGAGTGGCAAGCATGAATAAAACCCGCTAAATGACGACCGTGAGCAATGATGTCCTGACGACGGTATTGTGATGGCAGGATTTCACGCGCTTCTGCAGTCGAAACCTTGATGCCAGGGTAAGCCATTACCCAGTACCAATCATCAAAACATGGAACTTCCTGACTAATGATGCCAAGCTCTTCAAGCATCAACTGAACGCCACCAAGATAACAAGGTGCCACGTTATCATAGTGGATGCCTCCAGAGATTTGGCCTTCCATCTCTCCCATCAGAGCAAGCAGCTCTGTTTCATTGAGAGGTTCACCGTGGAAACGGTTTAGTGCATCCAGAGCAGCTACGATTGAACACGCGCTAGAACCTAATCCAGAACCAATCGGCATGTTTTTTTCTAGAGTCATTTCTAGTGGCAACAGCTCTTGGCCCTTTTTATCAAGCTCGCGTGCAAACACACGCCAGCAGTCATAAACAATGTTTTCTTTGGGATTGTCTGGCAGTTTAGAGACAAAGCTACCAGCCGTTTTTAGACTAAATGGCTCATCACCCGCTTTAACTTTAACGCGATCCCCAAGCAGTGTGCCGTCAATTGGGGACACAGCTGCCCCCAATACATCAAAACCAACACTTACGTTACCGATTGACGCAGGAGCATAAACAACGACATCCATACCTCGACTCATTTCGCTATACTCCTAATTTCCAACCTAATGTACGCATTACATCAGCAAAAACACCTGCTGCAGTTACTTCAGTACCTGCACCATAGCCACGTAGTACTAATGGGATTGGCTGGTAGTAACGGCTGTAGAATGCCAGTGCGTTCTCACCATCTTTAATCTTAAACATAGGGTCATTTTCGTTCACTGCGGCAATGCTCACTCGGCATTGACCATCAGCGATTTCACCTACATAACGCAGTACCTTGCCCTCTTCTGCAGCTTGTGCAGAAAGTTGTTGGAAGTAAGCGTCCGCTTCAGGTAGACGCTGCATAAACTCTTCGACACTACCAGAATCGTCAAAACCTGGTGGGAGCGCCTGATCAACAATGACATCTTCAAGTTCAAGGTTCATACCCGCTTCACGAGCAAGGATCAGCAGTTTACGTGCTACGTCCATACCAGACAGGTCATCTCGAGGGTCCGGTTCAGTAAAGCCGTTGTCTTTTGCGATGTTAGTCGCCTGACTTAGAGTCATACCTTCATCAAGCTTACCGAAAATGTAAGATAGAGAACCTGAAAGAATGCCGCTAAAGCGTTCTAGTTCATCACCGGCAGAGATTAGGTTTTGTAGGTTTTCGATGACCGGAAGACCCGCACCAACTGTAGTTTCATACATTAACTTACGACGTGAGCTACGCGCGACATCACGTAATTGGTGATAGTACGCCATGCTCGCAGTGTTCGCTTTCTTGTTAGGTGTTACTACGTGGAAACCAGCTGCAAGGAAGTCTGCGTATTGGTTTGCAATAGCTTCACTTGAAGTACAGTCGACCAGAACCGGGTTGATGATGTGGTTACGTTGAACAAGTGAAATCAGACGTGCCAGACTGAAATCTTCTGATGCATCTTTCATACGGTCACGCCAATGTTCCAGTGGCAGACCTTCACTATCAAGTAGCAGACCTTTACTGTTTGCCAGACCACAAACACGTAGGATGATGCCTTTCTCAGCCAGTTTTGCTTGCTGACGACCAATCTGGTCAACGAGCTCGCCACCAACGCCACCTACACCAACAACGAATACATCAAGGAAGTGTTTCGAGTTAAATAGGTTTTCGTGACACGCTTTAATCGCTTCTGAAATTTTATCTTCTGGAATAACTGCAGAGATTGCGCGCTCAGAAGAGCCTTGAGCAATTGCAACGATGTTGACGTTCACTTCAGCTAGTGAAGAGAAGAACTGAGAGGCAACACCGCGAGATGTACGCATGCCATCACCAACCAGAGTTACGATCGCTACGTCATCAATAAAATCAACTGGCTCTAACAGGCCATCTTTAAGTTCTAGTTCAAATGTCTCGCTAAGAGCTTGCTCAGCAATCGCTTTATCTTCAGCTTCAATACAGAAACTGATGCTGTACTCTGAAGAAGACTGAGTGATCAATACGATAGAGACGCCGGCAGACGACATCGCACCGAAAACTCGGCTTGCCATACCAACCATGCCTTTCATACCTGGTCCAGATACGTTCACCATAGTCAGGTCACTCAGCGTAGTAATACCCTTAATCGCCAGATTATCTTCACCAGTATCCTGGCCGATTAATGTTCCAGCACCTTGAGGGTTAAAACTGTTTTTGATTAAGCAAGGAATATGGAACTGAGCGATAGGTGCGATAGTTTTAGGGTGCAGAACTGAAGCTCCAAAGTATGAAAGCTCCATCGCTTCTTGGTAGCTAAGCGACTTCAGCAGACGAGCATCATCAACTAAACGTGGGTCACAGTTGTAAACACCATCAACGTCAGTCCAGATTTCACAGCAATCGGCACGCAGACAGGCTGCCAGCACTGCTGCGGAGTAGTCAGAACCGTTGCGTCCCAGAGTCACGAGTTCGCCATCTTCATTACCAGCAGTAAAGCCTGGCATGATATTAACATGACCTTGTGGAAGTGGGTTTTGGCGGAAGTTTTGTGTTGATATTTCAACATCCACCATCGCTTCTAAGTGTTCACCACGGGCAAATAGATATTGAATCGGGTCAATCAGACTCGCTGGCTGGCCTTTCGCCTCCAGAACCGCCTTCATCAGTTGAATTGAGACACGCTCACCTTTACTGATGATACGAGCATTAACGTTATCCGGGCACATACCCAGTAGATTGATGCCATGAACGAATTGGCGAAGTTGAGATAATGAGGTTTTAACCTGATTGTCGTAACCACTGCCATCAATGTTTGGCAGAACTTGCTTGATATCCTGGAACAGATCGCGGAAAGAGTCTTCTAGCTCGGCAATTTGTAATTCAGCTTCGCCGTTTTTCAGCGCGCCTTCAATGACTGAGACTAGTTTATTCGTCGTCTTACCCGGCGCTGAAAGCACCACTGCGACCTCTTCTTGCTGTGCATTATTAGCAATGATATCCGCTGCTCGTAAAAAACGATCAGCATCAGCTAATGATGATCCTCCAAACTTTAAAACTCGCATCCCTTCCTCCAAAGTGTCTTAAAATGGC
>NZ_AEVS01000009.1 GCF_000189255.1 Vibrio brasiliensis LMG 20546
CGAGAGGAGCTTGTGGTGAGAGAGTCGAAAGTAGCAGGCAGCGCTGGCTAATATTTAGGTTTAATTGTCTGAATTTAAAAGAAAAGGGTTGACATGCACTGTCAACCCTTCCAAGATTTTCTCGCTTCTCGCTTCTCGCTTCTCGCTTCTCGCTTCTCGCTTCTCGCTTCTCGCTTCTCGCTTCTCGCTTCTCGCTTCT
Organism: Vibrio brasiliensis LMG 20546; assembly: GCF_000189255.1. Lineage (GTDB taxonomy): Bacteria > Pseudomonadota > Gammaproteobacteria > Enterobacterales > Vibrionaceae > Vibrio > Vibrio brasiliensis. The sequence goes on from NZ_AEVS01000009.1 coordinate 200, forward strand.
CGCTTCTCGCTTCTCGCTTCTCGCTTCTCGCTTCTCGCTTCTCGCTTCTCGCTTCTCGCTTCTCGCTTCTCGCTTCTCGCTTCTCGCTTCTCGCTTCTCGCTTCTCGCTTCTCGCTTCTCGCTTCTCGCTTTACTCTTCTTTGTTGGGCCCGGTAAACCGAATATCTTGCAAGTTAAAGCCCAACTCCATATCTGTCTTTAGTGCTGCAATTTGCTTACATTTACGCGCTGACTCTATATGCTCGTCGAGTTTCTTACGGTATTTAGCGGGTAGCTCATCACTGGCATAGGCTTGCTCGATGTTGTCAAACTGGGTCAATATCTCTTTGGCCGCTTTAGGTCCTACGCCTGGAATGCCTGGCACCTGACTTGAGCTAATTCCGGCAAGTCCCCAGTAATCGGCAAGCTGATGGGGTTTAACACCAAACTCCATTTCAATAAAAGGCTCATCCAGCCAACGATGCTGGAAGTAATCACGGATTTGTAGTGTCGGTGAAAGTAACTGACAGTAGCCCTTATCTGTCGAGATGATGGTTACTTTCTCGTTGTGACTGGCTACTTTCATTGCCAGCGTAGCAACCAGATCATCCGCCTCATCACCATCAGAGAGTAGTGAGTCTATGCCAAGTTTCCACCAGGCGTCTTGAATCGCTTCCAGACCGTTCATCAGCGGCTCAGGCATAGGTTTACGATTTTCCTTGTACTGTGGCAGGACCTCTGCACGCCAGCCGCGTTCCTGTAAGTGATGATCAAAGACCGCAATAATATGGGTCGGCTGTGATTCATTTAAAATTCGTTGAATAGTACGAGAAGTGGTTGCTATGGTTCTTGCTATATCGGTTGGGTCAGGCTGCGCCGAATGGACACGGCGGATCAGGTTTAGAGCATCGATGATAACAAGATGAATAGACATAAAAATCAAAAAAATAAGGGCACAGGGCCCTTATTGTATCGGAAGAAGCTAATATTGCCAGTGACTAACTACTGGTCTTAATTTGATAGCATGGTTCGTAAGCGGTACCACCAGGTAATTTCATACGATCCTGCTCAACAAAGTCTCTCAGCAACTTATCCATTTTCTTCATCAGACTTGCGTCGCCATCAAGGGTAAATGGACCGTGGCGTTCGATTTCTCTAATCCCTTCAGCCTTAACGTTACCGGCGACGATGCCTGAGAAGGCCTGACGCAGCGCAGCAGCTAAATTCTCAGGACGCTGGTTCATATGTAGGTCGAGGCTCGACATATTGTCGTGGGTCGGATCGAACGGGAGCTGGAACTCAGGTTCAATCTTAAGTGACCAGTTGAAGCTGTAAGCGTCGCCGGTATCTTTGCGGTACTGGCGAACATCAGCCATGCTCTGTTTCATGATTTGAGCAACCTTAGCTGGGTCATCAACAACAATCTGGTAGTGTTTTTGTGCATCTTCACCCAGCGTATCGCCGATAAAGCGGTCGATTGAACGGAAGTACTCCTCACTCTCTTTCGGACCTGTCAGAACGATAGGCAGCGGTTGGTCAGCATTATCCGGGTGCATCATGATGCCAAGAATGTAGAGCAGCTCTTCTGCAGTACCTGCACCGCCCGGGAAGATAACGATACCATGAGCCATGCGAACAAAGGCTTCGAGACGCTTCTCAATGTCCGGCATGATGACCAGTTCATTAACGATTGGATTTGGCGGCTCAGCAGCAATGATTGACGGTTCGGTCAGACCAAGGTAACGCTGCTCGTAGTAACGTTGCTTAGCATGGCCGATAGCGGCGCCTTTCATTGGCCCTTCCATCGCACCCGGTCCACAACCGGTACAGATGTTCATCTCGCGCAGGCCTAACTCGTTACCGACCTCGCGAGTGTACTGGTATTCTGTAGGGTTAATAGAGTGACCACCCCAGCAGACTACAAGGTTAGGCTCGATGCCCGGAGTCAGTGCGCCAGCGTTACGCAAGATGCCAAATACCAGGTTAGTAATGTGGCTCGCGTTGGTTAAGTTAAGTCGCTGGTTATCTGCAAGGTGCATGTTGACGTAAACAATGTCACGAAGCACTGAGAACAGGTGTTCCTGGATACCCTTGATGATTTCGCCATCGACAAACGCATGTTCAGGAGCGTTGTTTAGTTCAAGCTTAATCCCGCGTTCGCGGCGTACGACGTTAACATCAAAAGATTTATATTTGTCCAACAGCTCTTTGGAGTTATCGGTATGGCTGCCCGAGTTCAGTACCGCCAGAGTACAGTTACGGTAGAGTTGGTATAGATCACTCGCAGCAGTTTTCTTAAGGCGCTCAACTTCGAGTTGAGAGAGTAAGTCCATACTGCCAGCTGGACTGATATGCGTGATCATAGTGACCTCCTTGAACAATTCACACTCAAGTTGAGTGCTTTATCGTTGTTATTCTTGTCCTTCCACGCTGCTAATTAGTCATGCTTAGTGAGCAACGGTCTTTTAAGCTTAGCAGGTTTTTGATGATAAGAAAGCTAACTGTTTGATATATATAGATCAATCACAGTTTAAAACGAGTGGCAGGGATGGAGGTCGGAGGGTTAGCGCCAGACGAGCTGGTTCTTACCAATGCTTTTTGCCTCATTAAGGCATAAGTTTATGCGCTCCAGAACTTCTTCTGGCGTATCCGAGTCTTTAAATGCGGTGCTCGCCGCCGATAGGGTAATCGTCAGGTTGCGGTCACGGAATTTGAATGGCAGTTTGGATACCTGAGTCTGAATGGTCTGAATCAGGTTAAATGCATCAGTATCATTCACTTCAGGCAGTAGCAGAATGAACTCTTCACCAGAAAAACGGGCGACAGTGTCTGTGTCCTGAAGTTCTTTTTTGATGGTTCTAGCAATGATTTTCAGCGCTTTATCACCGGCAGCGTAGCCAAAGCTATCGTTGATTGCCTTAAACCCGTCAATATCAAGCAGGACAATACGTAAGCAGTGTTGAGCACGAATCCAGCGGCGGTACTCTAACTCTAGTCTGTCAGTAAAGGCAGCTCGGTTATAGACCTTGGTCAGAGGGTCGAGCAGCATTCTCTGTGCCTGATCTTCTAAACGACGACGGTAATCCTGAGTAACCTCATATAAGGCTTCGAGTTGATTCTTGCCATAGTCCATGCGATCCAGTAACGCTTGCTCACGTTGTTCGGCGTGCTTGAGACGCTCAGTTAATGAGTTAAGCTGCGCGAGTAGTGGATTCACCTGAGTTTTCAGTGACTCGAGATCTTTCGCGCCAGTAACTTTTGCCTGAGTATCATTGAGCAGTTCAGTCAGCTCGCCGCTCATCTCCTGGCGGTGGTCGAAATAACTGTGGGATTGCTGGACGTTTTGTGCTGAACTTTTTAGTGAAGAGGACAGCGATGCGTTGACTTGCTCAAGGAACTGCTCTGAAGTCTTACGCTCATAATGCGTTCCTTCAATCACTAGTTTGAGAGTCTGGAGCGTCATCTCAAGTAAAACGTGGCTGTTAACCCCTATCAGTAGCTTGGCACGAATATCAGCCAACAGATCACCAGATTCACCTTCAAAATCGAGCTCAGTGATCAAGTGCTGTAACTCTTCAGAAAGTCTTAACAGCAATTCACGGTCGGAACTGCTCGATATCTGATTAATACTGAATTCTGGATTGGAAGTAATGATTTTGACTGAGCGTTCATAGAGCCCAAGTAAACGTAGCGCTTGTTCTGCTTTAGAGTGTTCAAGGCCGCTTGAGTAACTGAGCAGATCACGTAGATCGCGTTTAATCTTAGCTGGCAGGCCAGTAAGACGCAGCAGCGTTTCGCCACTGTGCTTTATTTGCGTATCTAAATGTTCTGTCTGTTTTTCCATAGCCAAGCCTTGTTGTTTAAGCAAGCGTTCTAATACCGCTAGCTTAGGTATTAGTGTACTGACGTCTTGTTGTTGCTCGATAGCTTGTTTTAATTCTATTAGACCCGTCTGTAATCGAGGGTTTTCACTTTTATAGGCGTTACTAAGCGACGCAATGATGCGTTGGAGTACCTTTTGCTCTCGTTTAAATTTGAACGAGGTATCCCTTTGTGTCAATCGAACTTGTTCCAATTGAGATTTCAGGTTGTGCAACTGTGACTGAAGATCTTGTTCGAGAACGCCCATGAAAATATAAACTTAAAGATGGAATCTATTTTATTAATTAATCTGTCGATAATATCAAATAAAACGGGTGCGTCACGACTTACCACGTTTGATTGACGAGCTTTTACTCATCTTTTAGTAGTTTTTTGATGCTGTCCTCATTCTTGAACGATGAGTGTACTTTTATTAGCCCCTGGTTGATTGAATGCTTGCACGCCTTGCGGATATTACCAGTGGCTAAACTTGCAGCAGGAGCATTTTCAATTGCCTTGAGATAGACCCACTGGCTTGAATGCTCTTTCATACTCAAGGTGCGAGCTGTGCTGGTTGACATTAATAGCACATCAATTAGTTCCTTATCATTAACCGCGGTATAGGCTCTTGGCAGGAACGGGTAGTCCGCCATACCAATCCGGATAACACGGTTAAGGCTCCTTTGTGGTTTAAAGTCCATGATCCATTGTTGGATCTTTTCGAACACCACTTCAGGGTCGGTAGCATCCTTACCATTGGGCTCAATATAGAGCAGGTTAGCATCAGAAAAGTGGTAGATACGAGCCGGATGTTCCACTCGCTCTTTTAAGTAATCACCAAATGCCCGCTCAAGTTTCAGACCTTCTTGATAACCATGTTGAAGGTACATATTACGCAGGAATGGTACGTCAATCATAACAAAGCGCAGACGGTCATTCAGCGGTTCATGAATCAGTTCACCGACATGCCATTTTTCAAACTTGTGACTGCTCTCTTCAAGCGACGCAGGCAATTTAGCATTGAGCATACGTAAATTTTTCAATCCAGAACGGGAATGGGTGTAGAGATCGTCGTTAAGTTCATCCAACTCATCTTTCTGAACATTGATTACGTGACCACGGCGCATCAGGAAGATGAATAGCAGGGCACAGAGGATGAACAGAGTGAAGGTAATGTTCTGGAACTTACGATACTCGTTGTGTGTTCTCTCCAGTTGTTCTTGCTGGCCATTAAGATGAAGAGTCTGTTCGACAAACTCCTTCTGTTGACGAAACGCATCTTCACTAATTAAATCAAGCTCTTGCTGCTCAATGGTTGCCAGCGAGTTGTACTGTTCAAGATACTCAAGAGCAAGCTTGTACTGCTTATCAAGTTCGTAGCCAAGGTACAGTAACTGATAGGCAGATTTTTGGGTGCTGATATCTTGCTGCTGTTCCGCTATCTCTAGAGCGTTACGAGCTTTAGTAATTACCTTTTGAGGCTCTTTTTTATGCAAAGCCAGGCCAGATTCAAGCAAAAATGCGTAAGATTTTAAGCGTGGAATATCGGCATAGTTGAGCAGTTCTTGCGCTCGATCCAGATACTGCTCCGCAAGGGGGTAATTGACCAGATGCAGGTAGGTCGCTGCAAGAGAAATACGAATCTCAATCACACTTTCAATATTGTTCTGCATTCGCTCATGATCCATAGCATTGAAGTAGTGGACCAGAGCTAAATTGTATTTTGCCTGTTGAAAGTAGATGTCGCCCATGCTTTTCAGTATTGGCGCCAGAACAGGGGAGTTTTGATAATTGTCGAAAAAGTCAGCCGCCTGAGAGTAGTGGTCATTGGCTTTGTCCAATACCTTACGCTCGTAAAACAGTTGGCCGAGAATTTGGTTTACTTCGGCTAATTGACGAGCAGAGTCAGTTTCAATTGCCTTCCAGTAACTCATTAACAGCTCAGACAGGGCACGGTTGTACTTCTTGTTAGCAAGTAAGTGTTTACCAACCGTAGTATGGTACTCAATCCAGGTGTGGATGGACTTAGCACTTTCCACATAGGGTTTGGCCGCAAGGTAGTATTGATCGGCAATACTAATCTCACCTTCTTTCGAAGCAATAGCCGCTTTAAGCATGGTGATGTTGTACTTGAGACCGCGAGCGAGTTGCTGAGCATTATCTATCTGACCGAACTCTTGCTCGATTTGCGACAGCGCTTCTCGTGCTTTTATTGCGTTACCATCGATCAGCCAGTTGATGCGGATTTCAACCAGTTTAGTTTCGACCAGTAAATAAGGCAGTTTGTACGTTTCAGCCAGTGCTTTGGCTTCTTGTAAGTACTTTTGAGCGCCATGCAGGTTGCCGATATTGAATTCAGCGCGCGCCAGAATACGTAATGCATCTATAGTGCTCCCCGGAGTTCGGGTGCGACCATCTGTCTCATCGCGGGAAATACCTGATGGGCTCTGCTCAGTTTTGTCTGATAAGGTACGCTGGTTCAGATAGTTAGTCGCCAGTTGTTTCGCTTGTTTGGGAACAATGTTGACCAGACTGTTTGCTTCATTCAGTGATGGCGAAGAGTAAATCGTACTCGCCATCAATGGTGAAGACACCATTAGCAGTAAAGTGCACAAATAGTGTTTCCAGCGTATCGTTATCATCCTGAGTACTTCCTATTGGCGAGCCATACGTTGATTGTGGTTAGGCTGCCCATTAACGTTAGAACGGTATGGGTTGATGTCCAGACCACCACGGCGCGTGTAACGTGCGTATACGGTTAATGACTCAGGCTGACAAAACTCCATGATGTCAGTGAAGATTCGTTCAACACACTGCTCGTGGAATTCGTTATGTTCGCGGAACGAAACGATGTAGCGCAGAAGTGCCTCACGGTCGATTTGCTTACCTTTGTATTGAATTTCAACACTGCCCCAGTCAGGCTGGTTAGTAATCAGACAGTTCGATTTCAATAAGTGACTATGTAAGCTCTCTTCAACAATGTCGCCAGTCGCAGCGCCTTGAATAAGAGTACGATCAAAGTCGTAGCTGGTGATCTCGATATCCTGATCGTCAATGCAATCGCCATCCATAGTGACAACAACAGAATCGGTGTAGTCAACGACTGAACGAATAGTTACCGAAACTTCTTCGCCAGCGCAGTGAGACAAATCTTTTACTAATGCTCGCTCAACCTCATCCCAGCTCGCAAATCGAGTTTGATTAAAGCTATTCAGGTAAAGTTTGAACGATTTTGACTCAATCAAGTTAGTGCTGGTCGCGGGAATGGAAACCTCGCCAATCGCAACTTGAGGTAATCCTTTTTCGTTTAGCCAAGAGAGCTCATACAGAGTCCAGATATCGCAGCCCTGAAACGGTAGAGTATCACCCAGATCGAGGTCGTCGCGGTTAAGACTACGAGGTACGGGTTGAAGTAAGCTTGGGTCGTACTGGTTTGAATACTCAGTCTTTTGACCTAAGGTTAGGCCCGCTAGCTCTTTAGCGTCAGAATATTTGCTCATACTTTTGTTCGTTTTCTATTAGAATGTCGAGAATTTTACGCAATCCCGCTGTTAAAAGCGAATATTCATGTTGGAGAATCTAATGGCTGATAGTGCTTTACAAGCGTTACTCTCATTTAGTGAAAAATACCGTCAGGCACACTTAGATGCACTGGGACATTTACCGACCAGCAGCGAGCTGGTGGATTTGGTATCGCCTTGTGTCGAAACAAAAAGTGCCGATTCGGTAGAGTGGCAGGCTTGTCAGCGAGAAACGCCGGCAGATTTTACTAACGTTGAAAACGGTATCGAGCTAACTTTGCACCAAGATATCAAAACCTTCTACGGCTCTCAGTACAGTGCTGATATGGAGGCAACGTGGCAAGGTAATGAGCTGACGTTACTTCAGGTCTGGAGCGATGATGATTTTGTGCGTCTTCAGGAAAACATTCTTGGTCACCTGGTGACTCAGCGCCGACTAAAACTCAAGCCTACTGTTTTCATTGCGGCAACAGACGCTGAACTGGACGTAATCTCGATTTGTAACCTGTCTGGTAACGTGATTCTGGAACGTTTAGGCACTGACAAGCGTGATGTTCTGGCACAAGATATCAGTGAGTTCTTAGCTAACCTAGAGCCTGTGGTGTAACCATGTACGTTGTTGAACTTCAGTTCGAGTGTTTCGATAACACCACAATTACCGCAGTTGATAAGGCGATTAATGGTTTGATGGACGCACTGCGTTACAACGGCCAGGTGCTAGGGCGTGAATTCCCTATTGTGATGGGTGAGGGCGAATTTTACGTACGTGTAGTCTGTCCTGAACAAGACAGTTTGCACCCGAGCTACCATTCAGACTTTGTAAAAGTTTGCTTAAATCGTCTGACAGAAGCGTGCTTGTTGGCGCCTAAAATGCGCCTGCTTGGCCGAGATCTGAATTCGGAACAGGCCGCAGAGCAAGAGGCACCGAGCTGGCAGGTGCTTTACACCACATATGTTCACACCTGCTCACCACTGCGTAGTGGCGAAACCCTTTTACCGATTCCACTTTACCGCAATGACCCAACTCTCAACGGTGACCATAAAGCGGTGATCAAGTGGCAAACTGAGTGGCAGGCGTGTGATGAAATTCAGATGGCTGGTGGTTGCAGAGCAGAGCATGCAGCATTGCATGAGATTTGTGAAACTGACAGTGTGCTATTCAAACGTGGCTGGGATTTACGCGGTCGAATTGAATACATCACTAAGATCCCTACTTACTACTACCAATATCGTGTCGGTGGTAAGAGTCTAGCGGAAGAGAAGGAGCGTAAGTGCCCTAAGTGTGGCGGTGAGTGGTTACTCGATGAGCCTCTACACGATATCTTTTACTTCAAATGCGATGATTGCCGAATCGTCTCTAACATCTCTTGGGACCACATCAAGTAGTGGTTTAGCCGACAATAAAAAGACCCGCAGTTATTGCGGGTCTTTTTCGTTGTGATTCTCGGTTTTGCTCTCTGACTCTTTTGGTGAATCAGGCTTTTTGTCCATCTGACCAAACTTCATTTTGGCGGTGTACTTTAGCGCGGCAATGTTACCAATGATGACACTAAGAACAATAAAGATGATAACCCAAGGGTTGGTAAGAAGTTCCATCACGGTACCTGCTGACAAATATTGCTAATAAACTGATTGTAGATCGTTTCTAGCTGGCCTAACACCGCTTGTTTACCCAAAATGGGAGCTGTACTCAGTTGTTGCTCAAGAGTTGTTACGCTGAGTTTTTTTAAGCACAGTTCAGCCGTTTGCCAATGGCTTATATGCCATGGCTCTGGGGCTACACCACCAAGGTCTTCGGCATAGGGGAAAAAGAACCCGTGTAGAGCAAGATTCTCTTTCAACCAGACGTAGAACTTAGCCTGATGACCAGTAAGGTATTCCCATGGCTCAAGTTGTAACTGAGTGTCGGCAGGCAGACTGTCGCGGTCAAACAGATCGAAGTCCGTTCCCCAGTGATGACGACTGCCCCCCGGAAGTGCTGACCAGCGTAAAATAGCCATCACTTTCTGTTGCTCAGACAGGGAATCCGCTTCCAATGGCTGACTGTCACTGTCCAAAATTGCTGTTCTACCTGACATCTTATTGTTCCAGATGGTTTTCTGGCGTTCAAAGTCGCGAAAACCGCTGGCGATGTTGAGATTAAAACCTGCCTGAGCAGCAGACGCTTTGAGTGACAAAAGATCCTGGCTCACCTGTGGGTGAACCAGAAAGGTTTTTTGTCCAACGATAGTTTCCACCAGATGGGAGCTGGTTTGTCCGGTTAGCTGCTCAGGAGTCATTATCACGCCAATAGGTTGTCTAATGTTTTCTGGTACATTTCAGTTAACTTCTCAAGGTCTGCGACTTTTACACACTCGTTGACCTTGTGAATGGTTGCGTTAACCGGACCAAGTTCCACCACCTGACCACCCATGCGGGCAATAAAGCGGCCATCAGATGTACCACCAGTGGTTAGTAGGGCTGGCTTAGTTTGGTTTACCGTATCAACAGCATCGACAACCGCGTCAAGCAGCGCGCCGGTATCTGTCAGGAACGGGTCACCATTGAAAGTCCACTTCAGATCATAATCAAGGTCATGTTTATCCAGAGTCTCTGTCACTCGCGCAACGATCACGTCATTGCTGAGTTCTGTACTGAAACGTAGGTTGAACTGAACGTTAAATTCACCTGGAATGACATTCGATGCACCAGTGCCTGCGTGTACATTCGGGATTTGGAAACTGGTTGGCGGGAAGTAAGCGTTGCCTTGGTCCCATTCCGTTGTTGCCAGTTCATTAATCGCCAGCAAAGACTGATGCACTGGGTTGCGCGCCAGATGTGGGTAAGCTACGTGGCCCTGAATTCCCTTCACCGTCAGGTCACCAGTAATTGAGCCGCGACGACCGTTTTTAACTACGTCGCCAACCACTTCGGTACTCGAAGGCTCACCCACGATACACATATCGATGTTCTCACCACGTTCCATAAGAGTTTCGACCACTCGAACGGTACCGTTAATGAAAGGGCCCTCTTCATCTGAAGTGATAAGGAAACCAATAGAACCTTTATGGTTTGGGTTCTCAGCAATGAACTGCTCAACAGCAACAATCATACTTGCCAGCGAGCCTTTCATATCCGCTGCACCGCGACCGTGTAGGAACTCACCTTTGATGGTTGGTTCAAAAGGGGGAGTATCCCACTGCTTAAGTTTTCCTGCTGGTACTACGTCGGTATGGCCAGCAAAGGCAAACAGTGGAGCTTCTGTACCACGGCGAGCCCAGAAGTTAGTGGTATCTTCAAATACCATCACTTCGATATTAAAGCCCAGTGCTTTAAGGCGTTCGATCATTACCTCTTGGCAGCCAGCGTCTTCTGGGGTTACTGATTGACGGCTAATTAAATCTTTTGCGAGAGCCAGAGTTGGGCTGTCTGTCATCCTTGAAATCCTTTACTTACTTTATGAAAAAATGGCGGCGTACTGGTCGGCTTTAAAACCAAGGTGGTAGTCATCGTTGGCTAGCAGAATAGGGCGCTTGATCATGGCTGGTTGTTCAACCAATAGTTCAACAGCGCTCGCCTGATCGAGGTTGTCTTTTTGCTCTTGGGTTAGTTGGCGATAGGTAGTGCCACGTTTGTTAACGACGTTCTCCCAGCCAAGCTGCTGACAAAATGTCTCTACCATTGCCTTATCGATACCTTGTTTTCGGTAGTCGTGAAAGCTGTATTCCACTCCCTCTGCTTCAAGCCATCTTTTGGCTTTCTTGATGGTGTCGCAGTTAGGGATGCCATACATAGTGATTGTCATACTAGAACCTTTGAAAGTGACTTTTTTAATATGTTTTCTGCATCCTAGCAGGAACTACACAGCGAGACAAAAGTGTGATGGATATATTTCATTGAGCTAAAAAAAGATGTTTCAAACGATGACGATCGTAGAGTTTTTGATCAAACGCAACACACGCTTAAGCAAAACAGAAATAATGACTCTAGAAATTTATAGGAGGTATCAATGGAATTGAGTCCTGTCTTTGCAAGGCGCTTATATCTTGCACTGCTTGTCGAAAATTTAGAGCGGCCAAATGTGCCGAAACTGATTGAGCAAACAGGCTGGCCGCGTCGCACTATTCAAGACGTGATTAAAGCATTACCGGGAATTGGCATTGAGCTGATGTTTGTCCAAGATGGCAGACGTCATAACGATGGTTATTACCAGTTATCAGATTGGGGACCGTTTGATAGTCAATGGGTTACTGAACGTCGATCGGATATCGCAGCCAGTTTAGGTTTTAGTGCCTAGCAGTGAATTTCCAACCTAGCGAGTTACTCGCTAGGTTTTTTACTTTCTGGTCCCTTTATCTGGGCAAACATAAGCATTACCCATCACGGTAAATGACGTCACAAAATCTTGGGGCTGTACCAGATAAACGGTATTCGCACCTAATTGATGAGCCCGGTTTTTGACATCATTGAGCGCCCCTCTAACCAATACGTCATTGGGAAAAAACAGGTAGCTGTACCAGTGACCTTCACTACCCGTCACTTCACCTAGCCATTGGCAATCAGCAGCGTCAAACTGACCATCTAACCTTAAATGAACCTCTGAGGCGTCGCTATTTATCTTGGTATATGGGGTTGTACAACCTGCCAGTAGTAACGTACCGAGAGAAGCAGTTAATAGCTTATTTTTGAGTGACATAAACAAAAAATCCTATCCAACTTACGATGAGTAGCAGCCAAGGCAGCATTGAGGCTTTTTCTGATTTTTGTTGAGGAACGATTTGTTGCTCAGTGACTTGTGCTTGATTAGCCTGCTTCGCTTTTTGTACTTTCTTTTTAGCTTTATCGGCCTGACGTGAGCGCTCTTTTTGCTGCTTCTTGTATTGAGCGATGCCTTTTTCAATTCCTTGAGCAATGAGTTTAGTCTGTTCTTTAGTCTGACCGGGTTTTTGTGTCGCTTTGGCAATTTTCATTGCTTCTTGTTGTGTTTCCTGTGAAGGGACAACTTTGTTTTTCATGTTAATAGGTCTAGCTAGATCAAAGATGCTTTTATCCTATCACGATATAGTTATGAAATGATGATCAAAAGCTTAGCTATGCCGATGAAACGAACTCTTCTCGCCAGTTTGGTACTCGCTATCCCTTTGTCTCTTTGGTGGCAAGGGCAGGCTCCCGAGTTACCCAAGCCTCTGGAACGAGCTGCACCTTCTGACTGGATGAATTCGTTACAGGATAAGCTTAAGCAAGATCCCAATCAGGGAGAATTATGGTTTCAGCTTGGTCATGGCTATATGAATAAACAGGAATTTCTTGCTGCATTGACCTGTTTTGATTATGCGGTGCGGTTGAGCGATAACCCTTCGGCAAGTCAACTCGCGGCCAAAGCGAGTGCGCTCTACTATCTTGAGAAACAGGTTGTGACAGAAGAAGTGCAAGCCCTGCTAGATCAAGCCTTAACTCTTGAACCTGATAATCTTACCGCTCTGGCTCTTATTGCTGGTGATCACTTTATCAGTCTGCGTTATCAGCAAGCGATCGATACCTGGACTCAAATGCTTGATTCCAATAGTACTGAACTTGACCGCGTATCTATCATCCATTCATTGAATCAGGCAAAAGAGCTGCTCTGAGAAATTATGACTGATAAGCGTGATTCTCTATAATTGAACGATAAAAAAACCGGCGTGATATACGCCGGTTTTTAGTTATTAGGTTAACTACTAGTATTCAGACTCACGCTCTTGCGCCGCTTTGTCCCAATCAGGTACAACTGTTTTGAGGAAGTTTTGCTTATCAGCGTTCATCTTATCCATATCCATGCCTAGTGCTTTTTGCGCAGCAGCTTTGGTCGAGATGTCAGGCAGCTCAACTGGCTCTGTGATGCCTTTTTTCGCTAATAGACGAACGATCTTAGTACGAGCATCAGCAGCACGGTCTACCGCGGTACCTAACACCTCAAGTGCAACTTCAGGCGCATGCATATGAACGCCGTGTGACGCGATAGCGTAATCCCAACGCCATTGCGCATGACGGATATCCTGAAGAATGTCTTTCATTTCCGCTTCAGTTGCGCCAGCATCCCAAGCGGCACCCGCTTCAAAGTGCGCCGCAACAATTTGCTTCTCAGCGGTCAGTTTCATGTTAAGTACTTGCGCTTTACGAGTAGAAACTATGTCGCGTAATTGCTCTTTTGATTGGGTGTGACAGTTAGCACAGGTATCTTCAAAGCGATCAAACGGGTTACCTACTTTGTGGTCTGTATATACCGTACCATCTTCCTTGGTCACTTTAGGCATATGACAGTCAACACACGCGACTTTGTTTTTGCCGTGGATGCCATCACGCCAGGTTTCATAGCCAGGGTGCTGAGCTTTGAGCATCGGTGCCTTAGACACTTTGTGAGTCCAGTCTTTGAAGCCTAGAGCGTCGTAATACTCTTCCATATCATCGACAGTGGTTCCTTTATCCCAAGGGAATTTGACTGACTTGTTTGGTCCAGTAAAGTAGTACTCGACGTGACACTGACCACACACAGAAGCTTGCTGATCAAGTCTGGATTGTTTTTCAAATGGTTTATCAATGGCCTGGAACGCGCGTTCTACATAAGGTTTTGCCAGTGCGAGTGCTGGTTCTCCATTTTTGAACTCTTCGCTGCGGGTATCGTGACAGTCTGCACAGCCAATCGGGTTAGCAATTTGGTCACCCAGACGAGCCCATTTACCCTCAAAGTAGCCGTCTTCACCACGTTCATCGATCACTCGACCTACGTCAGGGCTCTTACAACTCCAACAAGCCATTGGCATTGGGCCTGAGTTTTCATCTTGTGGTGCGCCTGTACGCAGAGTCTGTCTGACATCATCAAGCGCATAAAAGTGGCCGCGAGCCTTGTTGTAGTCTTTGGCAAAGCCATAGCCAGCCCATAAGATCACCATGTTAGGATCTTCAGCTAACGCATCTTCGATATGTTCACTTTCTGATGTTGCTTTCCATGACTCGTACTGGTCTGGGTGTTGTTGCTGGTAGGCGTCATTGCGCGGGTCAATTAAGCCTTTGTCGTCGGACGCAGCAAAGCTGGTGACACTCAGTAGTGAGCTGGCCACGATTGCTAATGCTGCAGCGGATTTCGGTATCCAATGCAATTTATTCACAGTGCTATCTCCGTATTCTGTTTTTATAAGCAGCGTTGTGAACTGGCTATATTCCAAACTAAGAACTGGAGAAACTGAAATACATTGTAATAAATAGAAATAAATTAAATAACTTGGTAATAAGTCTTCATTGTCTGAGATCAATTTTGGCTAGTGATCCAGTTCAAATTAGCATCCCTATACCCCTAAAGGGGTATTTGAATTGATGTTCTAATTTAATGAAACTCATTATCATCAGTGACTTAGGTGGGTTTGGCTCAAAAAATATTCGGTGATGAAGATCGAATTTTGAACAGTTTTATATACCCCTTAAGTGTAGGTGGAGTACTATATTCCTTAATAGCGTTGTGGCTTTTCCAAAATAAGAATTGATCTCATTTGATGTGCTTTATTAGTGCATTGAAGGACTTTAATTTTTAACCGTATATCAAGTTATTGTTTATTCAGTAAATGGTACGGGAATAAGGAAAGGATAATATGGGCAATATAAAGTTGGCCATAGTCATAATGCTAAAATCCATTCTAGCATTCTGCCTCTATGGTTATTCTCTTCATGCCGTTGCCGACACTTCAACAGTGCAGTTTGAAGCCACATCAGCACGTCATGAAGTCACGCTTATCCGTGACAAAGATTACAAGTGTATTCAATGTCATAAGGATTCTAAAGACACCCTCTCTGGTTCACATGGTGAAGATGCACATAAGATTCTTGGCCGCGAAGTGAATTGTACCGAGTGTCATAACAACATTGGTCCAGATCACCGTGAGGGTGCTCCACAAGTCACCAAATACTCGAGTGCTCAATCAGCAGTGGGTACCGATAAAGTTTTTCTTGATCCGAAGGAAATACTCAAAGCCAATAGTCAATGTACCGATTGTCATACACCAGAAAGGTTGCGCGACGATGGCTGGACACATGATGTCCACGCCAAAAACCTGACCTGCTCGAACTGTCACGATGTTCATGGCAACAAAACCAAGGTGTTAGGACTGGAGCGTAAAGAGCGTATTAAGCTGTGTGTTGACTGCCACGCCGATTTTAATCAGCTGAAGAATAAGGAGAAGTAGTATGAGTTGTTCTAGACGAAACTTCTTAACTGGTGCCGGTGCGGTTATTTTTACCACGGGTGTTGCAGGTACTGCTGTGCTTAACAGTCGCAAGTCGCTGGCAAATGTCGAGCAGGATGGTAACAAGCTGTATGGCATGATCCACGATGAAACCGCTTGTATTGGCTGTACGGCATGTACCGAAGCGTGCCGAGAGGTGAATAAAGTACCGGAAGGTGTTTCTCGCCTTGAGATCATTCGTAGTGAGCCGCAAGGTGAGTTTCCTGATGTTGATTACCGTTTTACCCGCAAGTCTTGTCAGCATTGTGAAAATCCTCCTTGTGTTTATGTCTGCCCGACAGGAGCCGCTTACAAAGATGAGAAAACCGGCATTATTGATGTCCACAAAGAGAAATGTGTCGGCTGTGGCTACTGTTTAGCTGCGTGTCCATATCAGGTACGTTTCTTCAATCCTGAAGACCACTCCGCTGATAAGTGTAACTTCTGTCGCGACACCAATTTAGCACAAGGTAAACTTCCAGCTTGTGTCGAATCATGCCCGACTAAAGCATTGATTTTTGGTGATCTGAATGATCCAAATAGTGAGATTAATCAGGTGCTAAACAGTGAAGTTGTTTATCGAGATAAGGTACATCTTGGCACTAAGCCTAAGCTCTACAAAGTACCTCACCAGAAAGGGGAGATCTGATCATGAATGGTTTTGAAAATGCATTCCACTTTGACTCTCTGGTCTGGGACTGGATCATTGCAATTTATCTGTTTCTGGCAGGCATGTCCGCAGGTGCGGTGATGATAGCTCTGTATCTTAAGCGTAAAGTGATCGAAGGTGACCCGGCGAGTAATGGCATCATCAAAGCGATGGCCTGGCTGGCTCCGTTTGGCATCATTTCAGGGTTAACTATCCTGATTTTCCACCTGACTAAGCCTCTGTCATTCTGGAAAATCATGATTTTCTACAACCCTAGCTCGGTGATGTCTATGGGCGTAATCCTTTTCCAGGTTTACATGATTGTGTTGTTTATCTGGATTGGTATTTTGTTCCGTCACCAAATTATCAGTTTTTGTGAAGGTAAGTTGCCGGGTAAGCTGCTCGATTTTGCGGATGGCTTGCTGATTAAGTCAGGTAAGTACAGCAATGCTATCGAGCTGTTTTTAGGTTTCCTGGCGATTGTTCTGGCCGCATATACAGGCTTCCTGTTATCAGCTCTGAAAACCTACCCAATGCTGAATAATCCTGTACTTCCGATCCTGTTCTTGTTCTCAAGCCTGTCATCGGGCGCAGCAGCCTGTCTGATGTTCGGTATTTTGCTGTTTAAAGAGTCTGCAACCAGTCCTAGTGTGTCTTGGGTCCATAGCTTTGAACGTCCGGTTGTGATGTTTGAACTGTTTGTGTTGGTGACCTTCTTTACTGGCTTGATCTTTAGTGGTGGTCAGAATGAGGTCGCGGCATGGAACGCAATTGGCGGCGGTTTCTGGTCGAACTGGTTCTGGTTTGGTGTGGTACTGATAGGCATGGTACTGCCACTAACTCTTAATGCTGTAACGCCAAAAGAGACCCGTCATAACGGCGGTTATATCTTAATGGTGACAACGTTGAGTCTGGTTGGTGTACTTATGTTACGTACCTTTATCCTTTACGCCGGCCAAATGACGGTGGTGTAAATATGGTAGGAGAGTTTGGCCATTTTGCTTTGGTTTGGGTAACCCTTTCCAGCACTTTGTGTTGTGCACACTATGCCTGGCAAAAGTGGTTTGCTAGTGGTCATACTCTCGATTTATCTTTTATAGCGAGGCTTAACGGCGTGATGGCGTCGTTGAGTCTTATTGCGCTTGCCTACCTGTTTGTAAACGATCAGTTTCAGTTTCACTACGTTGCTTCTCATTCCAACTCTGCTCTGCCTGTGTTTTTCAAAGTCGCCGCCGTTTGGGGGGGACATGAAGGCTCAATGCTTTTTTGGGTTTTCACTCTGGCGTTATGGTCTTGCTGTATCTCCTTTATCCGTTCTGCTGCCAACCGATATCTGCAAGATGTGCTGTGGATTATGGGCTTGTTTATCGCGGCTTTTGGCTGGTTTACTCTGACGGCTTCTAATCCATTTAGTTACTCTGAGCTGTGGCTTGAACAGGGGCGAGACCTTAACCCTATGTTGCAAGATATTGGTCTGATTTTTCATCCGCCGTTACTCTATCTTGGCTATATAGGCTTCTCTACCGTGCTCGCTTTTGCAATCGCCGCTCTCATGCAGCCTGGTTTTTTCCATCAGTGGGTGAGGTTGGCGACTCCTTGGGTGATTTCCGCGTGGGCGTTTCTGACGCTAGGTATCTTAGTTGGCTCCTGGTGGGCATACAACGAGCTGGGTTGGGGCGGCTGGTGGTTTTGGGATCCGGTAGAAAATGCTTCGTTACTGCCATGGTTAACGGGAACCGCTCTGCTTCATGCGATGCTGGCGGCACGGCGTAAGGAGCAACAAAAACGCGCGGCTCTGATTCTCGCACTGGTTACTTTCTGTCTCAGTATCCTAGGTACATTTATCGTTCGTTCCGGTGTACTGACTTCTGTTCATGCATTCGCGGTTGATCCGGGTAAGGGGATTGCTTTACTCGTGATTTTGGCGCTCACCCTGCTTGGTTCTTTTTCGTTACTGTTTGAACGTGGCGATGTTGTTATAAGTAAGCCGATAACCGCCTTAGTCAGCCGCGGCTATTTAGCGCTCGTCTCAGTTGGACTGCTTGTGGTCGCGAGCTTTACCGTGTTTTTAGGCACCTTTTATCCGATGGTTTATGAATTGGCTGGTTTAGGCTCAGTATCCGTCGGTGCGCCCTACTTTAATACGCTGTTCTTACCACTAACCCTATTGGCTCTTCTGGCGATGGGCTTTGTGCCATTGTTGAAATGGCAGCGCGGTGGCTATTACTCATGGCGCCAGATCATGGCGATGTTTGTTGCTTGTCTGCTCGCGGGATGCCTGATTTATCTGGTACAGGTTGAACATCCTGCTGCGATCTTGCTGATTGTATGGGGACTGGCGATGTGGGTGTTGGTTAGCCATCTAGTTTTGGTGGTGAAACAGTCACGTTGCTCCTTTATGGCGCTCGCTCATCTCGGGCTAGCTATCAGCGCTGTCGGCGCAGTGATGAATGCAGAACATTCTTACGAAGCCAGCTATAAAATGAGTGATGGTACGTCGGTCAAGTTTGCAGACTGGCAAGTGGACTATCTGACCACCAACTGGACGATTGGCCCCAACTATACTGCTGAGCAGGCGGTGTTATATTTTTCCAGGCAAAACAAAGGATTTGAACTGGCACCAGAGCGTCGTCACTATCCAGTCCGAGTCATGAATATGAGTGAGCCTGCTATCGGTTCGTTCTGGCATGGGGATTACTATGTCACCCTTGCGAGTAAAGTAGATTCTCGTGCCTATGCAGTGAAGATCCAGTATAAAGCGTATATTGGCTGGATATGGGGTGGTGCGCTGATTGTTATGCTAGGGGCTCTGTTACCCTTGCTACCAAAACGACGTAAAGAGGCAGTGAATGGCGCTATCAAGCAAGCATAAAATAACGATTTTCATTATTGGATTAGCTGGGTTTATTGGTTTCCTTGTTGCCGGGCTCAATTCGCAGCAGTTTGGGCCTGATACTAAACCTGTAGTGCGCCAGTTTCCTGTTATGTCTGTTGAATTGTTGAACAGTGAGTTGCCCGTTAATAGTACTCAGCTGTTTTCGAATGATTACCAGCTGGTCAATGTCTGGGCGTCTTGGTGTGGGATATGTCGTCAGGAACATGAATATCTAAATCAACTGCAACAGCAAGGAGTCACGATTGTTGGCCTCAACTATCGTGATAAACGCTCTGGTGCCGTTAATTATCTTGGTCAGTTGGGTAACCCGTACTCAGAGATAATTTATGACCCTAAAGGGATGCTTTCGCTGGATCTTGGTGTGGTTGGTACACCTGAAACTTATTTAGTGACCAGAGAAGGCAATATAGTTTATAAGCACTTTGGCTTGCTGAACGAACGTGCGTGGAATAAACATTTTGCCCGCTACTTTGAACAGGGGCAGAGTTAGTTATGAGCCGTTATTTGGTCGTGTTTCGGTTAGTATGTGTACTCTTGACAGCGCTTTCCAGCAAGGTTTTTGCAAGCGAGCAAGAGCTGTTTGTTGCTGCAACGAGTGAGCAAAATGCTCAGGTTGAACTGTTTGAGTTTAAAACACCTCAATTACAAAAGCGTGCCATTGAACTGGCGAAGTCGCTGCGCTGTCCTCAATGTCAGAACCAGAATCTTGTCGAATCGAATTCCCCGATTGCAAAAGATTTACGTTTAATCGTGTTTCAGAAAATCAATCAGGGTCAGAGTGAACAGGACGTGGTGGATTTTATGACGGCGCGATACGGAGAGTTTGTTCTCTACAAACCCTCATTCAGTTTATCCAATGCGTTATTGTGGCTGGCGCCGTTACTGTTGCTGGCAGGATTTATTCTTTTCTCTGTGCGCCGTATAGGTGTTGACTCATCCAACCGCTAACACAGCTCTCTGCTCTGCGACGACGGATAAAGATGACAATTTACTGATAGAAAATTTTGCTCATTGGTATAGAGTGGAGTTTGATTTAGTAGCAGTAGTTAGATATCAGTGCGTTACGCAATAGAGCAATATGATAAACATGGCTTTTTGAAGGCACCTAAACTTCTTTGGTTTGGATGGTTATTTATGGCCAAAGCATGGGTAGTGTTTGTTGTCGCAGGCGCGAGCCGCGATAGTGGCAGCAAAATATTGTCGATAGTGTATCCCGATCACTCCATGCTTTACCTCGGGTTGGCAATGGGCATTCCAAGCATCCTTCTGATGTGGATGGTTAGTCTGCGTAGTCCGGAACGAAACTGGCTTAACCGAATCGTTTCATGGGGTAGAAGTATTACTCTGGTTACCGCAAGCGCTCAATTGGCACAAAGCCTTTACCATGTTTATCTCACCCATGGGGCATTCAGTTGGACCAATGGTGCCGTGATGCTACTCCTGCTATGGTTTATTATCTACGTAGCTAAAAGTCGCAGTGTTAGGGATAGCTTTCATAACCCTCCGGCACAGTGATCGTGCTAAGCGATGATCGTTATCAATATATTGAAATAAAAACGAAATACACTGAGCAAAAAAAGAAAGTGAGGAATTAAAAATGTCATACCCTCAAAGTGCCATTCTTCCTGAAGCTGGCCCGTTTGCACAATACACCTTGCTCAAGGTGACAGAAAATCCGCAACACGTATTACAACAGTTACAGGCTTTACCAACACTGGTTGAACAGCTCAATGAGCAGCAACCAGGTGCTGAACTGACGCTTTCGATCGGTTTTACTAAAGCGTTCTGGAGCAAGCTAGATGCGCCTGTACCAGCTGAACTGATTGACTTCCCGCAGTTAGGCGAAGGCGACGTGGTTGCACCAAGCTCAGATGTCGATGTCTTGATCCACTGTCATTCTAACCGTCATGACCTGCATTTCTACCTGCTACGCAAGTTTTTTGCTGAAGTGTCAGAGCAGGTTTCGGTTGTTGATGAGACCTACGGTTACCGCTATCTGGATTCGCGTGATATGACTGAGTTCGTTGATGGCACAGAGAACCCGAAAGAGGCTCAGCGTGAAGAGGTGGCGATCATCCCACAAGGCGAACTTGCTGGTGGCAGCTACGTAATGGTACAACGCTTCATCCACAACTTACCTTCGTGGAATCGTCTGAATGTATCTGCGCAAGAGAAAGTGATTGGTCGTACTAAACCTGATTCTATTGAGCTGGAAGATGTGCCTGCTGCATCGCACGTTGGTCGTGTTGATATTAAAGAAGAGGGTAAAGGCCTTAAGATTGTTCGCCACAGCCTGCCATACGGTAGTGTTTCAGGTGAACATGGCTTGCTATTTATTGCGTACTGCAACACCTTACACAACTTCAAAGCCATGCTTGAAAGTATGTATGGCGTAACGGATGGCAAAACAGACCAGCTACTGCGCTTTACTCATGCCGTAACTGGCGCTTACTTCTTTGCACCATCAGCACAAATGTTGGCTGAGCTTAAGCTGAAATAAACAGTTATTACTTAATCAGTTAAAGCCGAACCTCAGGGTTCGGCTTTTTTGCTTTTATTTGTTAAAGAAAACCGTAGATTGCCGATAAAGAGAGTAACCCGAAAGAGGACAATGCAACTTTATGACAATCACGGTAAATACGAACGTCTCAGCAATGACTGCGCAACGACACTTGTCGAAGGCGACGGATCTTCTGAACCAATCACTGGAGAGACTCTCTTCAGGGAATCGTATTAATAGTGCCAAAGATGATGCCGCAGGGTTGCAGATTTCCAATCGCCTTGAGTCACAGATGCGAGGGTTAGATGTCGCAATGCGAAATGCCAATGACGGTATTTCGATTATGCAGACGGCAGAAGGTGCCATGAATGAAACCACTAACCTGCTTCAGCGTATGCGTGACCTCTCTCTTCAATCTGCCAACGGTTCTAACAGTCGTGCTGAGCGAGATGCCTTGCAAGAGGAAATGAGCGCTTTAAACGATGAATTGAACAGAATCGCCGAAACCACCTCTTTTGGTGGTCGAAAATTGCTCAACGGTTCATTTTCCTCTTCTGCTTTTCAAATTGGTGCCAGTTCAGGTGAAGCGGTACAAGTTTCACTAAAGAACATGCGTTCAGACAGTTTGGATATGGGGGGCTTCAGTTACATCGCAGCTGGTAAAGCGGATAGCAACTGGCAGGTCGCTCAGGGAAGCAACACATTGGTGATGGAATATACCAATGCTCAGGGTCAGCAAGAGACCATCAATATTAACGCAAAAGTTGGCGACGATATTGAAGAGCTTGCCACTTATATCAATGGTCAAACCGACAAAGTTTCCGCTTCAGTTAATGAAGAAGGTCAGCTACAAATCTTTATGGCAGGTAAGCAAGCGTCGGGAACCGTCTCTTTCTCAGGTAGCTTAGCTAATCAGTTAAGTATGAATCTGGCAGGCTACGAAGCGGTTGATAACATTGATATCTCTCAAGCCGGCGGTGCACAGCGCGCGGTATCGATTATTGATACTGCTTTAAAGTATGTTGATAGCCACCGTGCCGAACTAGGGGCAATGCAGAACCGATTTAACCACGCGATTAATAATCTTTCTAACGTAAACGAGAATCTATCGGCTTCCAACAGTCGGATTAAAGATACTGACTACGCGAAAGAGACAACCCAGATGGTTAAGCAACAGATTTTACAACAGGTCAGTACTTCAATACTGGCTCAGGCTAAACAGCAGCCGAACCTGGCGTTGACTCTACTCGGTTAATTGTCAAAAAAGAGAATGTTATCGACAGGCCCGAGTGAAGCTTTAGCGAAAAAATCACTTTTTTTACTCTTTTTATCTCTTAATCACGTTTTTATCGCCAAATGTATTTTTTTTAAGAAAAAACTAAAAAAATACTCAAGGTTTTCGAAACCGAGCCGTTAATAAAAGTAACTTTTGAGAGAACTACAAACTTTGGTTTTCCGAGACGTCGGAAACCGGATACATCGGAAAATCAAACGGAGAAATCACCATGGCAGTGAATGTAAATACTAACGTAGCAGCAATGACAGCACAGCGTTACCTAAACAGCGCAAACAACGCACAACAAGTTTCAATGGAGCGTTTGTCATCTGGCTCAAAGATCAACAGCGCAAAAGACGATGCAGCGGGTCTACAAATCTCTAACCGCCTAAACGTTCAAAGCCGTGGTCTTGATGTTGCAGTACGTAACGCTAACGACGGTATCTCTATCGCGCAAACTGCTGAAGGTGCGATGAACGAGACAACTAACATCCTGCAACGTATGCGTGACCTATCGCTACAATCTGCGAACGGTTCAAACTCGAAATCAGAGCGTGTTGCAATCCAGGAAGAAGTTACAGCACTTAACGACGAACTAAATCGTATCGCTGAAACCACTTCATTTGGTGGTAACAAGCTACTTAACGGCACTTACGCGACTAAGTCATTCCAAATTGGTGCTGACAACGGTGAAGCAGTAATGCTAACTCTGAACGACATGCGTAGTGACAACATCGGCATGGGCGGTACAAGCTACCAGGCTGCGAACAGCAAAGATAAAGACTGGACTGTTCAAGCTGGCGCAAACGACCTTGCAATCACACTGACTGAAAAAGATGGTGCTGAGCAGACAATCAACATCTCTGCTAAAGCGGGTGATGATATCGAAGAGCTAGCGACTTACATCAACGGTCAAACTGACATGGTTAAAGCGTCAGTAAACGAAGATGGTCAGCTACAAGTATTCGCTGGCAACAACAAAGTTGAAGGCGCAGTAAGCTTCGCTGGTGGTCTGGCAGGTGAGCTAAGCATGGGTGAAGGTAAAGCAGTAACTGTTGATACTATCGATGTTACATCAGTTGGTGGCGCGCAAGAATCTGTAGCGATTGTTGATTCAGCACTGAAATACGTAGATAGCCACCGTGCAGAGCTGGGTGCTTTCCAAAACCGTTTCAACCACGCGATTAACAACTTAGACAACATCAACGAAAACGTGAATGCTTCTAAGAGCCGTATCAAAGATACAGACTTCGCGAAAGAGACAACTGCACTGACTAAGACTCAAATTCTGTCTCAAGCTTCAAGCTCTATCCTTGCTCAGGCAAAACAGGCGCCAAACTCGGCACTAAGCCTACTAGGTTAATTGAGACCTTGATCAAAAAATCCAGCTTCGGCTGGATTTTTTTGTTTCTACTAACTATTTGATCTTTCTATTAATTCTTACGTCATGCGGAAAAAGTTAATAAAAATGCCTAATTTATTTCTAAAGGTATTTTTTAGTAGGCCGTTAAAGGATTGAGAGAAATGAGATGTATCGAAGCGAGGTGAGAGACGCTGAGATACATCGCCCTAATGCCTAAGGAGATCAAATATGGCAATTAACGTAAACACGAACGTGTCTGCGATGACTGCTCAGCGTTACCTTAATGGTGCGACTGATGGCATGCAGAAATCGATGGAGCGTCTATCTTCGGGGTACAAAATCAACAGTGCCCGTGATGATGCTGCTGGACTACAAATCTCAAACCGCTTGAACTCGCAAAGCCGTGGCTTAGACATGGCTGTAAAAAATGCGAATGACGGTATCTCAATTGCGCAGACAGCTGAAGGTGCAATGAATGAGACAACCAACATTCTGCAACGTATGCGTGATTTGGCACTCCAATCTTCGAATGGTTCTAACTCCCGTTCGGAGCGTATCGCTATTCAAGAAGAAGTGACCGCTCTTAACGACGAGTTAAACCGTATTGCAGAAACCACCTCATTCGGTGGTAACAAACTGCTTAACGGTACCTTCGGTAATCAATCTTTCCAAATTGGTGCGAGCTCAGGTGAGGCTGTTCAGCTATCGATGGGTAACATGCGTTCTGACACCATAGATATGGGTGGTAAAGCGTATATTGCTCAAGAAGGCAAAGCAGCGGATTGGACCGTCTCTTCAGGGGCGACAGATCTTACCCTAGGCTATACTGATGTACATGGTGAGGCACAAGAACTCACGATTAATGCTAAAGCTGGCGATGATATCGAGCAATTGGCTACGTACATTAACGGTCAGAGTGCTGATGTTAAGGCTTCCGTAGGCGAAGAGGGCAAGCTACAACTTTTTGCTGCTTCAAATAAGGTTGCAACTGACGTCACAATCGGTGGTGGTTTAGGTTCAGAAATCGGTTTCGGTGCTGCTCAAGAGAGAACAGTTGCCGATGTTGACGTTACTTCAGTAGCAGGTTCACAGCTCGCTGTATCTGTTATTGATGGTGCTTTGAAGACGGTTGACAGCCAACGTGCTGAACTGGGTGCATTCCAGAACCGTTTCGGACATGCAATCAGTAACCTAGACAACATTAATGAGAACGTTAATGCTTCTCGTAGCCGGATAGTTGATACAGACTACGCTAAAGAAACAACGGCGATGACTAAGTCGCAAATTCTTCAGCAAGCGAGTACATCTGTCCTAGCGCAAGCTAAGCAGTCTCCGTCGGCAGCACTTAGCTTATTAGGTTAATCGATAGGTTCGATTGGAGCTTATTGGTACAACGTTATGTTGTGACCTGCTAAGGTGGAAGGGAGATCGTTATGGAAATACCATCCTACACATCGAACATCCAGCCTTATGGCTCAGAAAGTGGCACTAAACTTGCTTCAAAGTACGATGGTGTACAGCAAGTTTCCTCGCAAAAGGAGCAGGTCTCTACAACTGAGGCAAGCGAAAAAGCGTCTCAAACTGTTGAAAAAGCAATCGAAGCCTCGAAAGAGAGGGAGAAGCTAAACAGGGCCGAGCGTGAAAGGATTGTTGAGCAGATGAATGATTTTATCTCGTCGATCAACAAAGGCTTGTCCTTCAGGGTGGACGAAGAGTCCGGTAGAGATGTTGTGACTATATATGAAGCGGATACTGGTGATATTATTCGTCAGATACCCGATGAGGAAATGTTAGAGATATTACGGCGCCTGAGGGAACAGACTGCCCGATATTCATCGGGGCTTGTTAACCAAACGGTGTAATCGTACTTGAGGTGAGTGAATGAGTTTTGGCCCTGTAGGCATGAATTCTGGCATGGATATCAACTCTATGGTCAGCAAAATTGTAGATTCGGAGCGTGTTCCTAAACAGCAACGAATCGACAATGAGCGAACCCAGATTGATTCCAGTATCAGTGCTTATGGCCGACTCAGAGAGTCGCTGGATACGATGAAAAACTTGATGGCGAGCTTTCGTCAGGAGAAAGCTTTTGCCGCAAGAACAGTGGAAACTACCAATGACACTGTCGTATCTGCGACTGCAACCACTGATGCTATCGCTGGTCGATATGCTATCGATGTGTTGCAACTTGCCCAAAGCCATAAAATTGCATCGGATGTATTACCTGAAGATGCGAAATTTGGCCCGGGCAAGTTGCAGATTTCACTGGGTGAAAAAAAATTCTCTATTGATGTACAAGAGAATTCTAAGCTCGTTGATATCGTTCGCGGTATCAACGGCAGCAAGTCCAATCCGGGTGTACGTGCGGCAATCATTAACGATGTCGACGGCCCCCGTCTCATTGTTGCGTCCAACGTTTCCGGTGGCGACAATGACATTTCAATGCGAGCGGAAGCCCAACCGGGTGACACGCTAAAACAGCTCGAATACAAAACACTCGAGCAAAGAGTTAAAGATCTTGAACGGGCACGTGCTGCCGCTCAGGAACTGATTGCCCCTCTAACCCCTGCAGAGAAAAAAGTTGCCGATAAAGTCGCACAAAAAATCATCGATGCGGCAAAGGTTGTCGATCAAGAGATTGCCGATACCTCTAAGCAGGCGGCAATAAGTGCGGATCCCAATGCCGCAAAAGAGGCGACGCCAGACAATCAAATGTCCAAAGCGGCGACTACTGCAGCGGCGAATGCGGGCATAGAAGCCAACAAATACCTAAAGCCAGAAGAACGAATTCCCGGCTGGAGTGAAACCGCTTCAGGAACACTATTAGACTCATACTGGGAGCCAGAGCCGCAGTTAGACGCTAAAGCAAAAGAGAAAGCGCCTGATGTTCCAGGCTGGTCAAATACCGCTTCTGGTACCTTAACCGACTCCTATGTCACGCCGAAAGAAGCGCAAGCCAAACTCGATGCTGAAAAGGCACGTTTAGAGAAAAAAGTCGCGGATGAACAGGCTGCACTGGCACAACGTGTCGCCACAGGTGAGCTCACTCCAGAGCAAGCGAAACAGATGGAGCGCGCTAAACTTCCACAAGAGGAACGAGAGTATCTCGAGCGTATCGATCAGGCTCAGGCCGATCTGGATGCCGCTCAGCGCTCATTCGATACCTATCGGGGTATGACGGAAGTACAAGCAGCGCAAGACGCTAAAGTATTACTTGATGGTGTTGCCCAGCTTTCGAGCAACAACAACATCATCGAAGACGCGATTGATGGTGTTGACCTAACCTTAAAAGGGCGTAGCGAGAAAGGTAAACCGGTTTCTGAAATCGATATTGAATACGACAGACAGGGTGTGCGTGAGGATATTGAGCAGTTTGTTGCTGCTTACAACCAGTTTTACCAGGTGACTCAAGAACTTTCTGGTGTAGACCCTCGTACAGGTATGGCAGGACCATTAGCGGGTGACAGTATTGTTCGCAGTGCGGATTCACGCTTGAAGTCGGTCTTTTCGTCTCGAGTGGAACCGGCGCCAGAGGAGCTTAAGACTCTCACTGAGTTCGGCATTACCACTACCAGACAGGGTAATCTGGAAATCAATTACGACATGCTGGATCGTCAGCTCAACAACAACTTTAATAAGTTAGAAGACTTCTTTGGTGGTAATCAGGGTTTTGCTAAGAAAGTAGAGGATGCGATCCAAGGTCTGACGGGTGTGACTGGCTCGATTCGTAACCGCGAGCGCAGTATGGTTGAGCGCACTTACCGATTGCAGGATGATCAGGCGACATTAGATCGCAGAATGGATAATTTAGAGAAGCGCACCCACGCCAAATTTACGGCAATGCAGGATGCGACCAGTAAAATGCAGTCACAGTTAGCGGGGATGATGAATGCCCTTGGCTAATGACTTTGAGCAACAACTCACTAAATTGTGTGAGGTTGATCAAATAATTACTGAAACTCTTTCAGCGAGCGAGCTATCGACTGAAGAAATCATTGAGTTGGTCGATACAAGGGAACAGATATTGCAATGTTTATTGGCAGCGGTAAGTTCGCAGCCAGAACTTGCTAAATCACAACAGTGGCAAGATGCGGTTGAAAGAACCAAAGCTGTTGTAGAGTTAATGAGTAGTAAAACTGCTGAAATGGGCATGGCATTACAAAAGTATCGCCATGGCAAACGCTCCGTTAAGCAGTATCAAAAATTTTTATAAATCTAAGAGGGTTGTTATGCGTGGTTCACTACAGGCTTACAAGAAGGTATCGGTTGATAGCCAGCTCAGTGCGGCCTCCCCGCATAAAATTGTTCAAATGCTAATGGCTGGCGCTATTGAACGTTTGATTCAAGGCAAAGCGGCGATGCAAGCAGGCAATATTCCCGTTAAGGGCGAGCGTCTGGGTAAGGCGCTGGACATCATTATTAGTCTGCGTAGCTGTCTATCAATGGACGACGGTGGAGATATTGCTCAGAATCTGGATCAGCTATATGAATTTATGATTACTCAGATTACAGAAGCAAACCATCAGAATAACCCACAGCCAATCGACGATGTTATTGAAATCATTCGCGAAATTAAGTCGGCTTGGGATCAGATCCCGAACGAGTATCACAATTTGACTGCTAATGATGTAGGAATTTAGCGATAGTTAGGCAGTTGCATACATTTTGTATAGAAATGTGTGATGAGTGGAATAATATGACTTATTAGCTTTTGGCTTAACGTCACATCAAGTAATTGCTTGGTTGCCTTATTTTTTTTATCAAATAGAATAGAAGCCACTAACGGACCAGTGGCTTTTTTTGTTGCTGTAATTTGTCAATTGTCTGATGTATCTGATCTATAGTTACAAATGACGTTAGAATTATTATCCAGCCACAACGTTTTACAATAAAGGCAATCAATCTCACCTATGCAAGGTTTAGCGAAACTACTTGTGATTGAAGACGATGCGAATGCACGTGTTAATCTGAGTAATATTTTAGAATTTGTTGGAGAACAGTGTGAGGCCATTAGCTCTGATCAACTTGACGATCTCGATTGGTCGCGAGTTTGGGCAGGCTGCATTCTGGGGTCTCTCAACGACAAGAAGTTATCTACCAAGCTGAGTGACAAGCTATCTAAGGCTAACCATATACCACTACTGATTGCAGGAAAGCATTCTTATCCAGTTGAAGAACTGACCAACTATGTTGGTGAACTGGAATATCCCCTAAATTATCCGCAATTAAGTGAAGCCCTGCGCCACTGTAAAGATTTTCTCGGTCGTAAAGGGGTTAACGTACCTTCGTCGTCACGTAAAAATACTCTTTTCCGTAGCCTGGTAGGCCAAAGCCATGGCATCAAAGAAGTTAGACACCTTATTGAGCAAGTCTCCAGCACTGAAGCCAACGTTCTGATCCTTGGCGAATCAGGAACTGGTAAAGAAGTGGTTGCACGTAACATCCATTACCATTCTGCGCGCAGAAATGGACCTTTTGTGCCGATTAACTGTGGTGCAATCCCACCGGATCTGCTGGAAAGTGAACTATTTGGTCACGAGAAAGGGGCGTTTACTGGCGCAATTACATCACGTAAAGGGCGCTTTGAACTAGCCGAGGGTGGCACACTGTTTCTTGATGAAATCGGTGACATGCCGATGCCAATGCAGGTAAAGCTGTTACGTGTGTTGCAAGAGCGCTGTTTTGAGCGCGTCGGTGGTAACACCACGATCCGTGTAGATGTACGCGTCATCGCTGCAACCCATCGTGATCTGGAGACGATGATCAACGATGAGTCGTTCCGCGAAGATCTCTACTACCGACTTAATGTCTTCCCAATCGAGATGCCTGCTCTGCGCGATCGCAAAGATGATATCCCGTTATTGTTGCAAGAGTTAATGACACGTATGGAGTCTGAAGGGGCACAGCCGATCTGTTTTACTCCTCGTGCTATCAACTCATTAATGGAACATGAGTGGCCTGGTAACGTGCGCGAGCTGGCTAACTTGGTTGAACGAATGATTATCCTCTATCCAAACAGCTTGGTCGATGTGAATCATTTACCGACTAAGTACCGATACAGTGATATTCCTGAGTTCCAGCCAGAGTACAACAACTTGGAGTCGGTAGAAGAGCAGGAACGCGATGCGTTACAGGATATCTTCTCTGAAGACTTCAGTTTTGAAAGTGACCTGTTCCAAGAGAACGAGAATGCTCCGCAGAGTTTGCCTCCAGAAGGGGTTAACTTAAAAGAGATGCTGGCAGACCTTGAAGTCAACATGATCAATCAGGCGTTGGAAGCTCAGGGTGGTGTTGTTGCCCGGGCAGCAGATATGCTTGGAATGCGTCGTACAACTCTGGTTGAGAAGATGAGAAAGTACAATCTACAGCGCTAAAAACGCTCATTTATTGACTGTCAATTTTTCGACCTGACATTAAGTTGTTGAAAATAAATAAAAATAGCCTGGCTTGCTTATTGCATGGCAGGCTATTGTAGTTTTTAAGGCAGAAATACGTCATGCATTCAACTTCGTCAACGGATAATCCAATGCCGTTGGGCACATTAGAACAGCAAGTAGAGCGTTATCAGCAGGTACTCGATGTGATGCCAGCTGGTGTGATCCTGCTTGATACCCAAGGGGTTGTGCAGGAAGCAAACCCTGAAGCTCAGCGACTATTGGAAATCCCACTGGTCGGTGAGAAATGGTTTGAAATCATTCAACAGGCTTTTGCACCTCGTGAAGATGATGGTCACGAGATATCACTGCGCAATGGACGCAAGGTAAGACTGGCCATCTCCGCTTCAACAACGGGTCAGTTGATTCTGATTACCGACCTGACCGAAACACGCTTACTTCAATCGCGTATCAGTGATTTGCAGCGTCTCTCTTCACTAGGTCGAATGGTTGCTTCGCTTGCCCATCAGGTACGTACGCCACTTTCTAGTGCAATGCTTTATGCCTCGAACCTGGCAGCTCCAAATTTGCCCCCAGCGACGAAAGATCGCTTCCAGAACAAATTAATGGACCGACTCCATGATCTGGAAAAACAGGTCAATGACATGCTGCTGTTTGCCAAAGGTGGTGACAATAAAGTTGTTAAACCGTTTACCGTTGAACAACTGATTAGCGAGTTCTCACCTATGGTTGAGACTGCACTTAAAAACAACCAAATTGATTATTATCTCGAAGTAGAGCAGGAGCAGACCGAATTATTAGGTAATGCGAATGCGATTGCATCGGCACTAAGTAACCTGGTGATGAACGCGATTCAGATCGCAGGTAAACAGTCTCAGGTCGATGTGTTTTTCAGACCCGTAAATGGGGAGCTCAAGATTTCAGTGCAGGACAGTGGTCCCGGTGTACCGAAGGAGCTACAGAATAAGATCATGGAACCTTTCTTTACAACACGTTCACAGGGAACGGGCCTTGGGCTAGCGGTGGTACAAATGGTGTGCCGTGCCCACGATGGAAGGTTGGAACTCATTTCAGAACAGGGGGACGGAGCGTGCTTTACCATGTGTATTCCGCTTGAACGAACCTCTAATCCTGAGCAAGAAGCTATGACTGGAGAAAGATAATGGCTCAAAGTAAGGTACTGATTGTAGAAGATGATGAAGGTCTACGCGAAGCATTAGTCGATACCTTGGCTCTAGCTGGCTATGAATGGCTAGAAGCAGATAGTGCTGAAGATGCCTTGGTCAAACTCAAGTCGAATAATGTCGACATTGTTGTCTCTGACGTACAGATGGCAGGAATGGGCGGCTTGGCTCTGCTGAGAAACATTAAACAGCACTGGCCAAATCTGCCTGTGCTACTGATGACGGCTTACGCCAACATTGAAGACGCAGTTTCAGCGATGAAAGATGGTGCGATTGACTATATGGCTAAGCCATTTGCGCCAGAGGTATTGCTTAACATGGTCAGCCGCTACGCTCCGGTTAAATCGGACGATAATGGTGACGCAGTCGTCGCAGACGAAAAGAGTATCAAATTACTTGCTCTGGCAGACAAAGTAGCTAAAACCGATGCCAGTGTCATGGTATTAGGGCCAAGTGGTTCGGGCAAAGAGGTGATGTCACGTTACATCCACAATGCGTCGAATCGTAAAGATGGCCCATTTGTCGCGATTAACTGTGCGGCGATCCCTGACAACATGTTAGAAGCGACTCTTTTTGGTTATGAAAAAGGCGCGTTTACTGGTGCGGTGCAAGCCTGTCCGGGCAAATTTGAACAGGCGCAGGGCGGCACTATTTTGCTTGATGAAATCAGTGAAATGGATCTAAGCCTGCAAGCTAAACTGCTGCGTGTTCTTCAGGAGCGTGAAGTAGAACGCCTTGGTAGTCGTAAGAGCATCAAGTTGGATGTACGTGTGTTGGCGACCAGTAACAGAGATCTGAAGACATATGTTCAGGAAGGAAACTTCCGTGAAGACCTTTACTACAGACTGAATGTTTTCCCAATTGCATGGCCGGCACTTTGTGAGCGTCCGGGAGATATCGAGCCATTATCAAAACACTTGATTGAAAGAAATTGCCAAAAATTGGGTATGCCAGTTCCAACACTTACCGCGGGTGCGACAGATAAACTTATGTCGTACACATGGCCGGGTAATGTACGCGAATTGGATAACGTTATGCAGCGCGCTCTAATCTTAAGTGACAATGCCCTGATCGACTGTGAGCATATATTGTTAGAGGGCCTTGATTGGCAGGATGCCTCTAGTTTGCAGGTTGCGGTGGAAAGCGGTGAAATTCAGGTTCCGGACGTTAAACCAGTCGCTGAAACAAACAGCAGCCTAACCTCGGGCACGGGGCTGGGTGGTGAATTACGTGATCAGGAATACGCGATTATCCTTGAGACTTTAGAGGAGTGTAATGGGCGTCGGAAGGAAATGGCTGAAAAATTAGGCATTAGCCCAAGAACTTTACGCTACAAGTTAGCAAAAATGCGTGATGCTGGGATTGATATTCCGAACTAACGTGCTATTTTCTGTCTGGCAAATGGACGTGGCACGAGGATTGCAGCGTCATAACTCCAGCACTATGTTTAGTCAAATAGTTGACTACTGAGGTTTTGATGAGAATTGATGGTTTTCAAAGCGAAATGCAAGCAATGATGTTTGAAGCAGGAGGCACCAAGCCAACTGCGACAGGACAAACTGTAGGCGCTGACTTCGGTCAAATGCTGAATAGTGCCATCAATAACGTTAATAGCCTATCCAAGACATCCGGAAATCTACAGATGCGATTCGATCGCGGTGACGCGGATGTCTCTTTGTCTGATGTAATGATCGCTAGAAACAAATCTAGCGTCGCGTTCGATGCAACAATTCAGGTACGCAACAAGCTGGTTGAAGCGTACAAAGAATTAATGAACATGCCAGTTTAAGTTTTAGGTAAAGTCTGTGGCAGAGCAAAATCAATCAACCGACCTGACAGTATCTGAAGGCAGTGCCGACACCGCAATGTTAGCGACGTCGGACCTTGATACCGACGTTCAAAATCCAGATCTGGATGAGAAAAGCAGTTCTAAGTTTGATATGGCAGTAGGGGACTTAGACCTTTTACGCCAAGTCGTCCTTGTTCTGTCTATCTCCATCCTGTGTTGCCTTGATTGTGATGCTGTTTTTCTGGGTTAAAGAGCCAGAAATGCGTCCACTAGGCGTGTATGAGACAGAAGAGCTGATCCCAGTTCTTGATTACCTTGATCAACAGAAACTCGATTACCAGTTAGATGGTAATACTATCCTGGTTCCGGCCAGTGAATTTAATACTCTTAAGCTCGACATGGTCCGTGCAGGGCTTAATCAAGAAACCCATGCCGGCGACGACATCTTGCTACAAGATATGGGGTTTGGTGTTTCGCAACGTCTTGAGCAAGAGCGCTTAAAGCTTAGTCGTG
Source organism: Vibrio brasiliensis LMG 20546 (assembly GCF_000189255.1). Taxonomy (GTDB): domain Bacteria; phylum Pseudomonadota; class Gammaproteobacteria; order Enterobacterales; family Vibrionaceae; genus Vibrio; species Vibrio brasiliensis. The sequence goes on from NZ_AEVS01000009.1 coordinate 34,357, forward strand.
AGCGCCAGTTATCAAAAGCGATCGAAGAGATGAAGCAGGTGCGTAAAGCACGTGTACTACTTGCACTACCTAAGCAGAGTGTGTTCGTTCGTCATAACCAAGAAGCGTCAGCTTCGGTATTCCTGACATTAAAAACAGGCGCCAACCTCAAGCAAGAAGAGGTTGATTCTGTGGTTGATATGGTTTCCAGTGCCGTGCCTGGTATGAAACCGAACCGTATTACCGTTACCGATCAACATGGTCGTCTATTAAGCTCAGGTAGTCAGGATGCTGCTTCGTCGGCACGTCGTAAAGAACATGAACTTGAACGCAAGCAAGAAGAAGCTTTGCGTGAAAAAATTGATTCAGTGCTGATCCCAATTCTTGGCTTTGGTAACTATACCGCGCAAGTAGATATTGAATTGGACTTCAGTGCTGTGGAACAGACTCGTAAGAGCTTTGACCCGAACACACCATCCACTCGTAGTGAATACACTCTTGAAGACTATAACAACGGCAACATCGTAGCGGGTGTGCCTGGCGCTCTGAGTAACCAGCCACCGGCAGACGCGTCAATTCCGCAAGATGTCGCGCAGATGAAAGACGGTACAACGCTTGGTCAGGGCTCGGTGCATAAAGAGGCCACACGTAACTTTGAGCTTGATACCACTATCAGCCATGAACGTCGCCAAACAGGTGTCGTAAATCGTCAGACAGTTGCCGTTGCAGTGAAAAACCGCGCTACGGTCAACCCAGATACTGGTGAGACAACTTACCAGCCTATCTCTGATGCTGAACTAAACTCTATTAAACAGCTATTGATTGGTACGGTGGGCTTTAGTGAAGCTCGTGGTGACCTGCTTAATGTATTAAGTATGCAGTTTGCAGTTCCGGAAACCGAAGTTATTGCTGATGTACCTATTTGGGAACATCCGAACTTTAATGACTGGATCCGCTGGTTTGCAAGTGCATTGGTTATCATTGTGGTGGTGTTGGTACTTGTTCGCCCAGCAATGAAGAAACTCCTCAACCCTGCGTCTGATGAAGATGAAGATTCACTTTACGGACCAGATGGCCTACCAATCGGTGCTGATGGAGAAACCAGCTTAATTGGTGGTGACTTAGACGGTGGCGAGTTGTTTGAGTTTGGCTCAAGCATAGACTTGCCTAACCTACACAAAGACGAAGATGTGCTGAAAGCAGTCCGTGCGCTTGTTGCGAACGAACCTGAACTGGCGGCACAAGTTGTGAAGAATTGGATGCAGGATGCCTAACGAAATAGTTCCACAGGAAGAGGGCGGTGAGGTAGCAGAAAACACCGTGGATATATCTACAATCCCGGGCGAAGAGCGCGCGGCGATTCTCTTACTCAGTCTTAATGAGGAAGACGCTGCGGGTATTATTCGTCATCTTGAACCAAAACAAGTTCAACGAGTTGGTAGCGCCATGGCGCGTGCTGCTGACTTAAGCCAGGATAAGGTAGGTGCCGTCCACCGTGCCTTCCTGGAAGATATTCAGAAGTACACCAACATTGGTATGGGCAGCGAAGACTTTATGCGTAATGCTCTGGTCGCTGCGTTAGGTGAAGATAAAGCCAATAACCTTGTTGACCAAATCCTGTTGGGTACTGGTTCTAAAGGTCTTGATTCATTGAAATGGATGGATCCACGTCAGGTGGCCAGCATCATTATCAATGAACACCCTCAGATTCAGACTATCGTACTTTCATACCTTGAGCCGGACCAGTCAGCGGAGATCCTTTCTCAGTTTGCTGAACGTGACCGTCTAGACCTGATGATGCGTATCGCTAACCTTGAAGAAGTTCAACCATCAGCACTGGCTGAGCTGAATGAAATCATGGAGAAACAGTTCGCGGGTCAGGCTGGTGCTCAAGCGGCCAAGATTGGCGGCCTGAAGGCAGCGGCAGAGATCATGAACTACATGGACAACAACGTCGAAGGTATCTTGATGGATCAAATCCGCGATCAAGACGAAGACATGGCAACTCAGATTCAGGATCTGATGTTCGTGTTCGAAAACCTTATCGAAGTCGACGACCAGGGTATTCAGAAACTTCTGCGCGATGTTCCGCAGGATGCGCTTCAGCGTGCGCTTAAAGGTGCTGATGACTCCTTGCGTGAGAAGATCTTCAAGAACATGTCTAAACGTGCAGCTGAGATGATGCGTGATGACCTTGAAGCCATGCCACCAATTAAAGTGTCTGATGTTGAAGCAGCACAGAAAGAAGTACTGGCTATCGCCCGTCGTATGGCTGACTCTGGTGAGATCATGCTAGGTGGCGGCGCAGACGAGTTCTTATAATTTAAGTAAGTAGGGTACCTATGTCTGGGGAAAGAAAACGCGGTTTTTTACGTCTTGAAAATGATGATCTGGTAGAAAAGCCAGAGCGTTGGGGTATGCCTGATTACACGGCTCAAACCCATAAACAGGCGAAAGAGACAGCGATGAACTATGACCCAAGCTGGATGCCTGTGGCTGAGCCTGTTGCCGAAGAAGCACCAAAAGAACTGACCGAAGAAGAGATCGAACTGATTAAGCAACAAGCTTATCAGGAAGGTCTGCATCAGGGACAGGAAGCGGGCTTTAAGCAAGGTTACGAAAAAGGCAAAGAGCAAGGCTTACAAGAGGGTCACCAAGAAGGTTTAGAGGCGGGTAAGATTGAAGGTGTTGCCGCTGGGCAGGAATTTATCCAGCAGCAAGTAGAAACCTTTATCGGCCTGGCTAACCAGTTTGCTCAGCCACTTGAGTTAATGAATGCTCAGGTTGAAAAGCAACTGGTCGACATGGTACTCACCTTAGTCAAAGAGGTGGTGCACGTTGAAGTACAAACCAATCCTCAGGTGATCCTTGATACCATTAAACAGTCGGTAGAGTCACTGCCGATCTCCGGTCATGCCATCACTTTAAAACTTCACCCGGATGACGTAGAGATTATTCGTTCATCTTATGGCGAAGAGCAACTTAACTTCCGTAACTGGACCCTGATGAGTGAACCTGCGCTTAACCGTGGCGACGTCCAGATAGAAGCGGGAGAGTCGAGTGTTAACTATCGCCTAGAAGACCGTATTCGCAGCGTTATTCAAAGCTTTTGTGGGGTGAATCGCCACCAAGGTGGTGAGTAGTGCTGGCGCTGGCTGATCGTCTTTCCCAATACAAAACCCAAGGACTTACCTGTCGTCCTGTCGCATCCGGTAAACTCGTTCGGGTTGTCGGCTTAACGCTGGAAGCAACAGGCTGCCGTGCACCTATCGGTAGCCTGTGTAAAGTTGAGACCATGCTAGGGGAGATGGAAGCAGAGGTAGTCGGCTTCTCCGGTGATAACCTCTACCTGATGCCAAGTGAGCAGATCACAGGGGTGCTACCTGGTGCCAAAGTGACACCATTGACCAGTGAAACAGGCCTGCCTGTCGGTATGGAGCTGCTTGGTCGTGTTATCGATGGCGTGGGTAATCCACTTGATGGGCTTGGTCCTATCTACACCGAAAAGCGAGCTTCTTTTAACGCTGAACCTATCAACCCTCTGGCGCGAAAGCCTATTTCTGAACCTCTTGATGTTGGCATTAAGGCGATCAACGGATTGTTGACCGTCGGTAAAGGCCAGCGTATCGGTCTGTTTGCCGGCTCGGGTGTGGGTAAATCGGTGACCCTCGGCATGATGACGCGCGGTACCACCGCTCAGGTGGTCGTGGTTGGTCTGATTGGTGAACGTGGCCGCGAAGTTAAAGAATTTATTGAAGAGATCCTGGGTGTTGACGGTCGTCAGCGCTCTGTAGTGGTTGCCGCGCCTGCCGATGCCTCGCCTCTGATGCGCCTTAAAGGCTGTCAAACCGCACTGACGATTGCGGAGTACTTTCGTGATCAGGGCTTAGATGTTCTGCTACTTATGGACTCTCTAACCCGTTTTGCTCAGGCACAACGTGAAATTGCCCTCTCTGTCGGTGAGCCGCCAGCAACTAAGGGTTATCCGCCATCGGTGTTTGCTAAGCTGCCGGCTCTGGTGGAGCGCGCGGGTAACGGCAGTCCGGAACAAGGCTCGATTACTGCCTTCTTCACCGTACTAACCGAAGGTGATGATTTACAGGACCCAATTGCCGATGCATCACGAGCGATTCTTGATGGTCACGTAGTGCTATCGCGAGAAATGGCGGATGCCGGTCACTACCCAGCTATCGACGTTGAGAAGTCGGTCAGCCGTGTTATGCCGCAGATTACTTCTGAAGAACATGTCTTGATGTCTAAAGCGGTTCGTCAGGTACTCTCTATCTGTCGTAAAAATCAGGATCTGGTCTCGATTGGCGCCTATAAACCGGGTACCGATCCAGCCATTGACGGCGCCTTTACTCTCAAACCTAAGCTCGATACCTACTTGCAACAATCGATGAAAGAATCTGTGCCTTATGACATGTGTATCAACATGTTGCGCGGACTGCTGCAAGGAGAATAAGGCTGATGGATAATGCACTTGAGTTTCTTTTAGAACAGGCAAAGGATCGCGAAAACCAAGCGGTACTTGCTCTTAATCAGGCCAGAACGGAGCTTGAAGGGTACTACCAACAGCTGGAACAGATTGAAAAGTATCGTCTCGACTACTGCCAGCAGTTAGTCGACCGTGGTCAGCAGGGTTTAACGGCCAGCCAATACTCCCACCTCAATCGATTCTTAACTACGCTCGATGAAACGTTAGCTAAGCAGAAACAGGCCGAGGCTCACTTTAAAGGCCAGGTTGATGGCTGTGAACAAAACTGGCTTGAGAGTCGTAAGCAGCGCCGCTCTTACGAGTGGTTAATTGAAAAGAAACAGACAGAAAAACAGCGTTTGCAGGATATTCGCGAGCAAAAGCAGATGGATGAGTTTTCTACCCTGCAGTATTCGCGTCGAACTTCGAACTAACCTCTCACCTTTGTGACGAAAGTCAGCCTTTCTTCCTCTTTGGCGTATTTCTTGCAATTGTTCTTACAACTTGTATGCAATAAATCGGCGTCTTTGCCGCGTAGAGCCATCTCGGCGTGAAGCAACTGTGAGTGAACCTGATATGAATATCAATTTATCATCGGTATCGGAAAGTCCAAAAGTGACCAAAGCCACCACTGAGGGTGGAGAAGCGAGCGCGGAAACCTCGGAAACGGGTGGTTTCTTTTCCAAACTGGCCGCTTTGATTAAGGGCGAGAGCGGCTCTGAAGAGGGAGCGGCTAAGGTCAAGCAGACATCGGCTGATGGCGAAGAAGTTGCGCTAACTAAAGGTGAAGCAACAGAAAAAAGTGTTAAGGCTGAAGTAACTGAAGGTCAGACTGTCGATGAACTCCTCGCGTCTGAAGAGGGTGACAGCGATGCCAAAGCAGTGAGTGCTACGTCTGATGAAGGTGCTAAGGTAGAAAAGAGTGTCGCCGAAAGCGGAGAGGAAAAGAGCCCTCAGTCTGCAGCGAAAATCGTATCAGAAAATGATCAAGTCCTTCAGCGTCTGGATAGTGCGAATAAAGCGCTTCAGCCAAATGACGGCAAACAGTTGCCACCAGAGGAAGTGACTGCTGTGCAAAACACGTCGCAGCAAGCGGTTGATATTGAGGCAGAGCAGAATGCTACAGCAGATAAAGCGGTTACTACCGCCGCACTGAGCAAGCAGGCTCAGGAGGTGGCAGTCGAGGGTGAAGAAACTCAGCTAGCTGCGGAAAAAACAGAGCCAGCGCAAGCGAAACAGGTCGTGGTTAACGCTGATGGTGAGGAGGTCCTTGTACCTGAATCAGCACAACGATTTATCAAACAAGAGAGCGAGCAGACTGCTACTGAGCAACAAACAAAAGACGTCAATAACGATACTGTGATTACCAGCTCCGTCGCGGCGAAAGTTGCTAGTGAGCAACAATCTCAAACGGCTGCACAAAATAGTGAAAAAATGGCACTTGAGGGAGAACAGGTTGCTAAGCAAATATCAGTGGATCAGCCAGTAAAACAGAGTGATTCATCGGCAGAATCTATCGATCTAGCTGCGGGTGCTGTTGTTGCAGGTGGCGTAGCCGCAGCAACATTGGCAGATAAACCGGTTCAGTCAGAAGCAACGGTTACTCAAGGCACTAGTCCTGCGAATCAAGCTGCTTCACTCGCTAGTGAGGCTCAAAGTGAAGTGGCTGCGGATAGTGCTATTACAGCGGCTGCAGTGACCGCGGGTGCAATTCCATGGGCAACCTCTAACGAAACAGTGATTGCTGACGAAGTGGTGATTAAACCGGATACCGCGCCTAAAGCGCAGCAAGCCGCAGTGGCCCAGTCAGTTCATCAGGCACTTACTGCCCAACAAGCTCAGGCTCAGCTCTCTCAGGGGGCAGCGCAAGTTGCACAGAATCAGTCAGCATTGTCGGCCATGCCAAATGAACTCGTGGCGAGTCAGATGCAGCAGGTCGCGGCAGCCCCAAACAGCGCTTTACTTCAGGATCAGGCAGTGCTTAAAGCTGCTATGGGTGCCAAAGCGGTTGGCACGCTTGGTAAACTGGGTAGTGGTAAAGAGGGTAGTCAGCAGGCTTCTGAATCAAGTTCAGGATTTGCGCAGCAGCTAGCTCAGGCTTCAGGCCAGCCGGGTACCAATGGATTAGGACAAATTCGTGCAGAACAAGCTGCCGCACAGTCACCTCTGCAGCTAACTAGAGAACTGGCTGGCGATCAAGTGGCTGAACGAGTGCAAATGATGATGTCGAAAAACCTCAAGAATATTGATATTCGTCTTGACCCGCCGGAGCTTGGCCGACTTCAAATCCGTATGAACATGAATGGTGATGCGGCTACGGTTCACTTCACAGTGGCTAACCAACAAGCGCGTGATGTGATTGAACAATCGATGCCTAGATTACGTGAGATGCTTGCTCAGCAGGGTGTACAATTGGGTGATAGTTCGGTTCAACAGCAAGCCTCAGGTCAGCAACAAAGACGTTATGCCGACAACGGACAGGGCAATTCCGGTCAAGGAGGCAGCAATCAGGGCTTCTCAGGTGAAGAAAACCTTGAACCAGACATCAATCTTGATTTGAATGTCGCTGCAAAGCGTGATGGAATTAGTTATTACGCTTAAACTGTATAAAACAAAGAGATAGAGAACGTTAAGTTATGGCAGTTGAAGAAGTCGAAACGGAAGCACCCAAAGGCAAAGGTAAGCTGATCATCATTATCATTGCTGTCGTAGTATTACTCGCTGGTGGCGGTGGTGCCGCATTTTTCCTAATGGGATCGGATGAAGGTGCAGAAACCGAGCAAACAGCGCAGCAGCAAGTGACCACACCAGAAGATCCAGTGGCTTACGTTAATATTCCCCAACCATTTCTATTTAATGTTACTGGCGACAAAAAAGATCGTTTAGTTCAGATAAAAGTACAGTTAATGGTTCGTGGTACGGAAAATGAAAATCTTGCCCGTTACCACTCTCCGCTGATTGAAAGCTCACTGTTAAGCACATTTGCATCAGCGACTGTCGACCAGTTGCGCACCGCCAATGGGCGAGTCGAGCTGAGAGAAAAAGCGACAGACGACATTAAAGCCAGTTTGAATCGTGCGGTAGGCCAGCCAGTGATCGAACGCGTGCTATTTACCGATTTTGTAATGCAGTAGGTGATGAGTGACTGATCTATTAAGCCAAGACGAGATTGATGCGCTCCTACACGGAGTTGATGATGTCGATGAAGTCGAAGAAGAAGTCGTTGAGAAGGACGCAAGTGCCGTAGACTTTGACTTTTCATCGCAAGACCGCATCGTTCGTGGTCGGATGCCAACGCTCGAGTTGATTAACGAGCGTTTTGCCCGTCATATGCGAATTAGTCTGTTCAACATGCTAAGAAAGACCGCGGAAGTATCAATCAACGGCGTACAGATGATGAAGTTTGGTGAGTACCAAAATACCTTGTACGTTCCTACCAGTCTTAACATGGTACGCTTTAGACCACTAAAAGGTACCGCGCTGATTACTATGGAAGCGCGCCTGGTGTTTATTCTGGTAGAAAACTTCTTTGGCGGTGACGGACGTTTCCACGCTCGTATCGAAGGTCGTGAGTTTACACCAACTGAGCGTCGAATTGTTCAACTATTACTAAAAATTGTTTTTGAAGATTACAAAGAAGCTTGGTCTCCAGTAATGGGGGTTGAGTTTGAATACCTCGACTCGGAAGTAAACCCGAGCATGGCGAACATTGTTAGCCCGACAGAAGTGATTGTTGTCAGCTCCTTCCACATTGAAGTCGATGGCGGTGGTGGTGATTTCCACGTTGTCATGCCGTACTCAATGGTTGAGCCAATCCGTGAACTACTCGATGCGGGTGTTCAGTCGGACAAGATGGAAACTGACGTACGTTGGAGTACAGCGCTACGAGAAGAGATCATGGATGTACCCGTTAACTTCCGTGTCGATTTATTAGAGCAAGATATCTCACTGCGTGATTTGATGGAGTTGCAGCCTGGTGACATCATTCCCGTCACTATGCCGGAACACGCAGTGATGTTTGTTGAAGAACTGCCAACATTCAGGGTGAAAATGGGTCGCTCCGGCGAGAATTTAGCAGTTCAGGTATCAGAGAAAATTAAACGCCCTGATGTGGTTAAAACGGATATCGCCTTCCTCGGAAAAGATGTTATTTCTGAATTAGAAGAAGAAGACGGCGAAATCGAAGATTAAGAGAAGAAATAGGTAACAGGTATGGAACCGAGTGACGACCAAAAACTGGCGGACGAATGGGCTGCGGCATTAGGTGAAGATCCAAGTGCACCAGAGATCGATGTAGATGAAGTGATGTCTGCTCAGCTTGATGAGCTGGAAGACACTTCGTCACCAATCTCTGACGATGAACGTCGTAAACTGGATACGATATTAGATATCCCTGTGACCATCTCTATGGAAGTCGGTCGCTCACAGATCAGTATCCGTAACTTACTGCAATTGAACCAGGGTTCGGTAGTTGAGTTAGAGCGTCTGGCAGGTGAATCTCTTGACGTACTCGTTAACGGTACCTTGATTGCACACGGAGAAGTGGTTGTGGTCAACGACAAGTTTGGTATTCGTTTGACCGATGTAATTAGTCAGACAGAGCGTATTAAGAAACTGCGATAATGTTAGGTATTGTATGACTTTCAAAGTTAGGGGGTACTTACTTTACTCCCTTAGTTTGCTTTCACCTTCCGCACTGGCTGCTGCACCTGGCAGCCAACTAGACTGGGCGACCACTTTTGGGTCGCTCGTGTTCGTTGTGGCCTTTATCTTATTACTGGCGTGGCTACTAAAGCGTATGCGTGTCCCTGCGCTGGTTAACCAGAAAGGTCTTAGTGTCGTGCGTCAGATCGCGGTCGGTCACCGTGAACGCATCGTCATTGTTCAAGCGGGTGAAGAGCAGTTTTTAGTTGGGGTGACACCTCAATCGATTCAACTTATCTCAAAGCTGGATAAACCTTTGTCTCAGGAGGAGATGGCTAACGGTCCGTTTGCAAGTCAACTGACTCAGCTGTTGAAGAAGAATGATAAAAGCATCTAATTTGGTGACGATTTTACTGACCTTAGTGATGACTCTGTTTTCTGGGTTAGCACTGGCACAGCAGGAAATCGCAACTCCAGTACCTGCCAATATTGCCCCAGGCGATTCGGTGACGGTCACTGCAATGGAAAAAGAGCAAGGTGCATCTAAAACCATCGCGACAGGTAGCTTAGTTGGTAGCGGAGGGGGAATTCCAGCCTTCACCATGACGACTAACTCGGACGGAAGCGAAGACTACTCGATCAACTTGCAGATTCTGGCGCTAATGACCATGCTCGGCTTCTTGCCTGCCATGGTTATATTGATGACCTCATTTACGCGAATTGTCGTGGTGATGTCGATTCTGCGTCAGGCTATGGGTTTGCAGCAGACGCCATCTAATCAGGTGATCATTGGTATTGCCATCTTCCTGACCTTTTTCATCATGTCTCCGGTTTTGAGTAAGATTAACGATGATGCCATTCAGCCGTATATCAATGAGCAGATCACGGCACGTCAGGCCTTCGATCTGGCTCAAACGCCGATGAAAGACTTTATGCTTAAGCAGACGCGCGTTAAAGATTTGGAAACCTTCGTTAATATTTCCGGTTCTACCGCGACGGCGCCGGAAGATGTCTCTATGGCGGTGTTAATCCCAGCTTTTATCACTTCAGAGCTTAAGACCGCCTTCCAGATTGGATTTATGTTGTTCCTGCCGTTTCTGATTATTGACTTGGTGGTTGCTTCGGTACTGATGGCGATGGGTATGATGATGCTTTCGCCAATGATCGTTTCTTTGCCATTTAAACTGATGCTATTTGTTCTGGTTGATGGCTGGAACCTAATATTGTCGACCTTGGCCGGCAGTTTCGCTTTGTGACGGGAGAAAAACGATGACTCCTGAAATGTTTGTTGAGCTTTTCCGCGAATCACTATGGATGGTGCTTATCATGGTGTGTGCGATTATCATTCCCAGTCTGCTGATTGGTTTGGTGGTCGCTATCTTCCAGGCGGCAACGTCAATCAACGAACAGACATTAAGTTTCTTACCTCGTCTAATCGTTACTCTGTTGGCTTTGATGCTGTTCGCTCATTGGATGACGCAGATGCTGATGGAGTTCTTCTTTAGCATGATTGAGCGTATGCCTCAGGTGCTCTACTAGGTTTTGCTATGGAGTATCCGACTAGCCTGGTTTTAGACTGGATTGCCAATTACTTCTGGCCGTACACCCGTATAGCAGCGATGCTGATGGTTATGTCGGTCACAGGGGCACGTTTCGTCTTTACCCGGGTGCGTCTCTATCTTGGCTTAGCGATTACTTTTGCGGTGATGCCAGCTCTGCCTGCTGTTCCCGATACTATTGAGCTTGTCTCCTTTGCTGGCTTTATGACTCTGCTGGAGCAGATCATTATTGGTGTTGCCATGGGAACGGTGACCCAGTTTATGATTCAAACCTTCGTCATACTTGGTCAGATCCTTGGTATGCAGTCGAGCTTAGGTTTTGCCTCAATGGTTGACCCGGCTAATGGTCAGAATACCCCTTTGCTTGGTCAGCTGTTCATGTTTCTGGCTACTCTGTTCTTTTTGGCGACCGATGGCCACCTGAAAATGATAATGCTGGTGGTAATGAGCTTTAAGTCGATCCCTATCGGCACAGGTTCACTGACCACCGTCGATTTTCGTGAGCTGGCATTATGGCTCGGTATCATGTTTAAAGTTGCCCTCAGTATGTCGCTATCTGGAATTATTGCGTTGCTGACGATTAACCTGTCGTTTGGTGTTATGACACGTGCCGCGCCACAGCTAAATATCTTCTCGCTAGGTTTCGCGTTTGCTTTGATGGTCGGTCTACTAATCTGTTGGTATATCATCGCAGGATTATATAACCACTATGAGATATTCTGGCTGCAGGGTGAACAGCAGATCTGTTCCTTTATCAGGCTGAATTGTTAGGAGGCTGAATGGCAGAGTCAGACGGTCAGGAACGTACAGAAGACGCCACGCCCAGACGCTTGCAACAGGCTCGTGAAAAAGGGCAGGTTGCAAGGTCTAAAGAACTCGCATCGGTATCGGTACTGGTGATTGGCTCCGTCGCCCTAATGTGGTTTGGCGAAGGTTTAGCACGGGCGCTGTTTACCGCTATGGGACGGTTATTCAGCCTGTCTCGTGAAGAGATATTTGATCAGGTGAAGCTGTTCGATATCGCCCTGGGTTCGCTATCAAGTTTACTCCTCCCCTTACTGCTGATACTCGTGACTCTGTTTATTGCTGCGCTTATTGGTGCGGCAGGTGTGGGTGGGATTAGTTTTTCAGTTGAAGCGGCGATGCCGAAGTGGTCGAAAATGAATCCGCTTAGTGGCCTTAAGCGAATGGTTGGGCTACAAAGTTGGGTTGAACTGATTAAATCGATTCTCAAGGTCGCACTGGTTTCGGGGATGGCCTTCTACCTGATCAATGCGGCCAAAGAAGACCTGTTTCAATTGAGTATGGATGTCTATCCCCAAAACATTTTCCATGCTCTTGATATCTTGCTTAACTTCATTCTTTTGATCAGTTGCACTCTGTTGCTCGTGGTGGCAATAGATATACCGTTCCAGATCTGGCAACACGCCAACCAGCTTAAAATGACTAAGCAAGAGGTTAAGGACGAGTACAAAGAGACGGAAGGTAAACCGGAAGTTAAAGGTCGTATTCGAATGCTTCAGCGTGAAGCTGCACAGCGTCGTATGATGGCTGAAGTACCTCAGGCCGATGTGATTGTTACCAACCCGGAACACTTCTCAGTAGCGCTACGCTATAAGCAAGACAGTGATAGAGCGCCGATTGTGGTGGCGAAAGGTACTGATCATATGGCGCTGAAGATTCGTGAGATTGCCCGTGAACATGATATCTATGTGGTGCCAGCACCGCCGCTTGCCCGTGCTTTGTATCATTCGACGGAACTGGAGCAGGAAATCCCCGATGGTCTGTTTACCGCAGTGGCGCAGATATTAGCCTACGTGTTCCAGTTGAAGCAGTATCGTAAGCGTGGTGGTCAAAGGCCTAGTATTAAGGCCTCTGAACTGCCAATCCCACCGGAGTATAGGAAGTAGCATGCGAGAAGCGAGAAATTAGAACGCTTCGCTTCTCGCTATTTATCAGGAATTGAGAGCAACACCAATAGTGCACCATCACCACCAAACTCCAGTGGTGCCTGATGAAATGCCATCACATCAGGATGTTGGGCTAGCCATAGTGGCGCTTTTTGCTTCAGGATATGTTTACCAATGCCATGTTGAACACAGGCACACGAGATTTCGTTCTTAATGCAGTATGCGATCATCGCGCCAAGTTCGCGCTTCGCTTCCTGCTGTGTCATACCGTGCATATCAAGGAATACGTCCGGTACATAAACCCCGCGACGAAGACGTTTTACTTCGTATTGCGAGACATCATCGCGTGAGTAGCGAGTCGGCCCATCTTCGTTGAGCAGTGGCACAAATTCGTCAGAGAAGTAAAACTCACTGTCGCTTGCTTCACGGCTACTACGCTTAATTTCTTTTTGCTTAGTATTTTTTTTGGCTGCTGGACTATGGTATCCTGTGACAACTTTTTTACGCCTTGTACTGCATCCCTAAAAAGGGCGAAGTCATCATCCATATCGGTGTCTTTTTTGCTCATGGGATTATTCATTAATACTTAAAAATGCAATTAGCAGTATTGTAGCGCTTTTCGGAGGCAATTTTGGATAAGATTTTTGTAGAAGAAGCGGTTTCAGAACTTCATTCGCTTCAAGATATGATTCGTTGGACAGTGAGTCGTTTCAACGCCGCTAACCTATTTTATGGTCACGGTACTGACAACGCATGGGATGAAGCAGTACAGCTAATCCTACCAACACTGTACCTGCCAATCGATGTGCCTCCGCATGTACTCAATTCGCGTCTGACAACCAGTGAGCGTATGCGTATTGTTGAACGCGTAGTTAAGCGTATCAATGAACGTACTCCAACTGCGTATCTGACTAATCGCGCCTGGTTCTGTGGTTTAGAGTTTTTCGTCGATGAGCGAGTACTTGTGCCACGCTCGCCAATTGGTGAGCTGATTCAGGCTGAGTTCCAGCCTTGGCTGGTTGAAGAGCCAACGCGCATTATGGATTTGTGTACTGGTAGTGGTTGTATCGCTATCGCGTGTGCTCATGCTTTCCCAGAAGCTGAAGTTGACGCTATTGATATTTCGACTGATGCACTGCAAGTGGCTGAGCAAAACGTTCAAGACCACGGTATGGAGCAACAAGTTTTCCCAATCCGTTCTGATCTGTTCCGTGATTTGCCAAAAGAGAAGTACAACCTGATTGTCTCTAACCCACCTTACGTGGACGAAGAGGACATGAACAGCCTGCCAGATGAGTTTACTCATGAGCCAGAGCTAGGCTTGGCTGCAGGTACTGATGGACTGAAACTGGTTCGTCGTATCCTCGCTAACGCGCCAGACTATTTGACTGATAACGGTATTCTTATCTGTGAAGTAGGTAACTCTATGGTGCATATGATGGAACAGTATCCACATATTCCTTTCACTTGGATTGAGTTCGAGAATGGTGGCCACGGGGTATTTATGTTGACTCGTGAGCAAATGCTAGCGCACAAAGATGAGTTCTCTATCTACAAGGATTAATGGCTAGTCGCTATTCCAAAGTTCGAAAACGCCAGGCCAGTGATGACCTGGCGTTTTTTTATGCGTGTAAAATTGCCATTAGGGGTTTACATCAAACCGCAATAAAGCGACTATGAATTTACCAATAATTGAAGTGTAAAGCTCTGTATACAGGAGCGAAACAAATTTGAGGAAGTAATGGCAGGAAACAGTATCGGACAACATTTTCGAGTGACGACATTCGGAGAAAGTCATGGTATCGCACTAGGATGTATTGTCGACGGATGCCCTCCGGGTCTTGAAATCACGGAAGCTGATATTCAAATCGATTTAGACCGCCGTCGACCTGGCACTTCTCGTTATACCACTGCTCGTCGTGAACCTGACGAGGTAAAAATTTTATCGGGTGTATTTGAAGGTAAAACCACAGGTACTTCAATCGGTCTGTTGATCGAAAACACCGACCAGCGTTCAAAAGATTATTCTGAAATTAAGGACAAGTTCCGTCCTGGACACGCTGATTACACCTATCACCAGAAATACGGTGTACGTGATTACCGTGGTGGTGGTCGTTCTTCTGCTCGTGAAACGGCTATGCGCGTAGCAGCTGGTTCGATCGCTAAGAAATATTTGCAACAAGAGTTTGGCGTAGAGATCCGAGCTTACCTGTCGCAGATGGGTGATGTTGCGATTGAGAAAGTAGACTGGGATGAGATCGAAAATAACGCGTTTTTCTGTCCTGATGTCGACAAAGTAGATGCATTTGACCAGCTTATCCGTGACCTTAAGAAGCAGGGCGACTCAATTGGTGCCAAGCTACAGGTTGTTGCAACCAATGTTCCTGTGGGTCTTGGTGAGCCAGTATTTGATCGTCTGGATGCAGATATAGCTCACGCACTAATGAGCATCAACGCGGTTAAGGGTGTTGAGATTGGCGATGGTTTTGACGTTGTCAGTCAGAAAGGTAGTCAGCATCGTGATGAACTCACGCCGGATGGTTTTGCTAGTAACCACGCTGGTGGCATTCTGGGTGGTATCTCAACCGGTCAGGATATTGTCGCCAATATCGCACTTAAGCCTACTTCAAGTATTACGGTTCCGGGTGAAACCATCACTAAGCAGGGTGAACCAACTCAGCTTATTACCAAAGGTCGTCATGACCCATGTGTAGGTATTCGCGCTGTGCCAATTGCAGAAGCGATGTTGGCTATCGTGGTACTTGATCATCTGCTACGCCATCGTGGTCAGAACCATGGCGTAACAACAGAGACACCGCAAATTTAAGCGAAGCCTCTAAACTCAAAAAAAGCCCCGGCCTTTAAGTGTCGGGGCTTTTTTTGTTCGTCTGTCGGACTGGTTGAGACTGTTGCACTGTTAAACAGCAATATGAGTGATGTGCCATTTATTGCAATGCTTACATGGGCTTACCAATTTTTCACATTGAGTTTGCTACATTGAGCTAAAAAGTGCGGGGGTGGTGTGTGGATCTGGCGTCTATCTATTCAGTTGAAACGGATTATATTCAAAATCTGATTCGCTATCAGCGAGAAGGGTTTGTCTATGGTGTTTATCAGGGCAAGCTGTTCTCAAGTGTCTTTCAGCCAATTGTTGATAGCGCAGGGCATTTATTTGCCTTTGAAGGGTTGGTCAGGATCAGTGACGAACAAGGCAGAGTGATTAATCCGGGTGACTACTTTTCGCTGATGGCTCCCGGAGATAGAGCGAGTGTGATAAGCACTCTGTTATGTGGGAAACTTCACTCAATAAATCTTGCCCATACTCAGTACCGTGACCGTAAGCTGTTTATCAACGTTGCTCCATCGGTGTTTAGTTTACTCGCCAATAATCGTCAATCCATAGAACAACTGATCCACCGTTTACGCTGCCTTCGACTGGTCAGCTCCCAGATTGTTTATGAAATCACTGAATTTGAAGAGGCGGATTTGGCCGGTATTGTTAAGGGGAAAGAGGAGTTATACAAGTACGGCATTGTCACCGCTTTGGATGACTATGGAACCTGTTACTCGACCAGAGAGCGTGCGCTCAAGATTCGGGCACCCTATTTAAAAATCGATCGCAGTCATATTGGTAACGCTGGCTTTGTCGCCGAAGCAGTCAGTTTAGCTCGGACTATTGATGCCAAGACCATTGCGGAGGGGGTTGAAACTCGTCAGGAGTTTGAGATGTGTCGTGAGCTGGGAGTGGATTACTTTCAAGGCTACTGGCTAGCGAAACCACTTGAGAGCCACAGGTTGGCAAGCTACCAACCTGTCGCCCTCTAATTATCTTGCGCGTGTTTAGTGCAGTGAGCCTTCGGCTTCCAGGTTGAAAGAAGGCAGGCGCCATTTGAAGCGTACTGCTGCCATACGCAATAGGTAACCAAAAATCAGGGTAGAAATAGTCGCGGTAACATCGTTGACGCCCAGCTCTAATAAACCCAAGTACAAGCCAGAAGCTATTAGTGCCACTGATGCGTACAGCTCTTCATGAAGCACAAGCGGAGTCTGGCGACAGATCAAATCCCGAAGCAGACCACCAAACACGCCAGTAACTAACGCGGAAACCATGCAAATCAATGCGTGATGACCCATACCCATCGCGACTTTAGTACCGATGATGCTAAATACAATCAGACCTAGTGCGTCCAAACGGATAAACAGTCCTTTGAGCTTAATCACCCACTTCGCAAGGCCAGTAGTCAAAACGCCAGCGATACAGGTAATTGCAAGAAACTCAGGATTCTTGACCCAACCTAGCGGGTAATGGCCAAGTAAAATATCGCGCACAGTGCCACCACCGATCGCCGTTGCACTGGCAACCAGCATTACTCCAAACCAGTCCATTTTTCGTCGACCTGCACTAAGTGCACCAGTCATTGCTTCCGCTGTGATACCAATAATATATAAAACACTGAGCAGCATGATGAATTCTCAATAAATGGCCGTGATAGCGCGGCAAAGTCTATAAAATTTTAAGGCGTGAGTGTAGTTGGAAATGTGATCTATGACGAATGAGATTTTATGAATACGAAAACGTTTTTCAGATAACTATTTCTAATATCACTGCATAAAGTAAGGATTTGCATTTGTTTGTAAAAGTGAGAGAATGCTGGCCGCGATATTTTAAGCCAGTTAATCAAGCGATGAGCCACGAGTACCAAGACTTAATCAAGATTTTCAACGACACATTTTCTACCTCTTACAACACTCAGCTTGAGCTGGGTGGCGATGAGCCTATCTACCTGCCAGCTGACAGCGAATTCTCATATCATCGCATTATTTTTGCTCGTGGTTTTTATGCTTCAGGTATGCACGAAATTGCTCACTGGTGCGTAGCAGGTCCAGAGCGTCGTCTGTTGGAAGATTTTGGTTATTGGTATGAACCAGATGGTCGTACTGAAGCCGTTCAAGCTGAATTTGAGAAAGTGGAAATTCGTCCGCAAGCCTATGAGTGGATCCTATCGGCGAGTGCCGGATTCCCATTTACCGTAAGCTGCGACAACCTTAATGGCAGTTTTGAACCCGATCGTTTGGCATTTATGGCTAAAGTACATGCGGAAGTAATGTCAATCTTACAGGTTGGTTTACCGCTAAGAGTGCAAATGTTGTCAGATGCATTGCGTGAGTTCTACCACGTCGCTGAACTCACGCCTGCCCATTTTGAAGTGAAGTAATGAAACGTTATTGAATCAACCAGCTACTCTGTTTTTGACCGTCATGGTCGAATGTGTAGACCAAAGGTGTCTGGTCTGGTTCCATTACCCATACTACCGCTATCAGCGACTCGCAGTGGTTAACGACTCTCAAGTCGAACTCCGCGAGTCCATCTTCAAGAGATGATTTCACTAAGCAGTTGTCATAATCGACCTGGTTAGGATCACCCTGAGCTTCTGCATTATCACAGATCGAGATATAAGCATCTTTGCCAGCTAATTGGTTTAAAACAACGTCGACATCGACTTGGTAGACCGATTCAAGACTATTGTCATAGCTAATGCTTAAGTCCGTGATGCTTTGCGTCTGTGCGCTAGCTGCAGTAAAACTCGCGCTACCTCCGCTTGAAGCACCTTCGTCACCACCACCTCCGCCGCCACAACCTGTCATCAGAGTCATACTAGCGAGAATCGAACTGAAAAGAGGCATTGTTGATTTAATATTCATGGTCATTTCCTCACTAGTCGATGTAGATTTTGTTGTTGTTAGCTTCCATGTACCAGAGCGTCTCGGTTTGCCCTTGTGAATCCTGCGAGAAGTCGCCGAATTTTGGGTAAGCTTCGAGAATGGTCACCTGTTCAAGTGGATGCTGCCAGTTTAATGGGATTTCAATTGCCCATGGCAGACCATTGGTGGTGTGGTAGTGAGTATTACCACTGGCGGCGTCATCACCTAAGCTAAGATAACGACTGTCAAACTTAGCGGTCGGTGGGTTGTTTTTAAGGTGTATCTCAAGCCCGCGTCCTGGATAACCACCGGTAAGCTCGTAACCAATATCGCCATAGTAGTGGCCCGGTGCGGCAAAGATGAATGGGTCGTACGGGAAGTCAGGCATTACACTTGTAGCCGGAGCGTTGGCGAACGAGAAGTGCAGTGTCCAGCTAGGGCGATAAGAGGTACCACAGTTAATCTGAGTACGGAACATGGTGCAGTTTTCCGCCTCACCTGCTTCAGTAATATCCCATAAGTCTTCTTGGATGATAAATACAGCATCTGTGGTGCCTTCTTCCAACACCGTTGTTGCTTGGGTTTCACCATTGACGGTAAGAACTATCGAGTCCTGTTTGATGTCCTCGCGAGCGATATCCTGTAAGCGAATAGCAAAGCCCGAGTGGTTATCACCGCCAAGAGCCGCAATTTGGCCTTCGATTTTGAGACGGATGACCTGGCTATCAAGATGATACTCAGTGTATTTCACATTCATCAACACATCGTTCATATCGTAGTCACCCTGGATTGGGTACTGATCTTCATAGGCGAACGTCGTGTATGCGCCGCCGATAGGGTAAGCTTCAGTTGTTACACCGCTCTCAGTAATCTCGATGGCATAGTCTTCGACTTCACCTTCTGGTACACCCCCTGTAGGACCAATTCCTGATGTGTTACTGATGCGGAATCTGGACCAGCTGTCACCGCTGACGGCCCATGTTGGAACGTCAAAGAATACCGATTGAGTGCCGTCACTGACTGATAGATCAGAAATGATTATTTCGTCGGCTTCAAAGGTGCCGTCTCGGTCGAAGTCCATCCACGCGTTAAGCACACTGTCGGCAGTTGCGCCGTTAACCGTTACCTGAACCATAGAGGTGTCACCAACCTGAATTGGAACTGGGAACTCGATGCCATCATCATCATTAACATTGTCAGAAGTATCGTCACTATATGGCGGAGGGTTACCTTCAGTTTCGCCATCAACAATATCGCCCAATCTTAAGCTAGACGTATCTTCAAGTGCGCCAATACCGTGTCGCGCACCGGACTGGTCATAAGTAGTCTGATAGCTATCCGGAGCATCACCAAAGTCGGTCAGCGGTGCCGCTTCAACAGGAGCGGAGGCACAACGAGCACCATCGTTCGAATTGCTTGAAGGACCGTATGCGGTGAGTATTGCGCTTGGCTGCCACGATGCATAATCTGAAGTGCCCGGTGTATGAGGGTTGGTTAGGGTTACTTTAAAGATGAAACCATTACTGTTGTTGCTGGCGTATAGATAGCCATCAACATCAAAATATATTGCACCAAAGACAAAGTTAAAGCCTAGCTCTGCCTCGCTTAACACCTGATTCATTCGAGTCGCGCTACCCGCAACCACATCTATCTGCCAAAGGTAGCCATCAGCATCAAGGCTGTAAGCAAGGTTATTGCTCTCATCTGGGTGGAAGGCAAAATCGTGAATATTTGGTTTTGAAAATTGGGCAGGGGCAGCGACCTGTGTCATTTCCAATGTGTCTAGATCGATGCGAAATAAGCCATTACCGGGACGGTAGCCATACCAGGCATTCTCAGTTAGTGAAACATCACCAACATAAAACCTGGTAGGAGCCCCACTCGCTAATGTGATGTCTAATCTGGTGATATCGAAGTTAGCGTCAATTCGCGAAAGAGTGCCGCTTTGACCGTCAACGCCATAATCCCAGCCATAAATGAATCGGTCATGTTCACTGAAGCCAATACCGTTGATTTTGGCTGACCCAAGCGTTGAAGGCATAACTCGGTAGCTACCTAAGTCGATGTTTACACCAAAGGCAATTGGTGTCCCTGTAGGGTTTTGAATTAAGAAAGCCTCGGTCGGACATTCACCAAAACTGACATCACCGGCATGTGCGAGAGTTGAGTAATACGCGCCATAGGTACAACATGCTGACAGTAGTAGGAAGCTCTGATTTATACGTTTTAGTTTCATTGTCATTCCCTGTTTTTATCGAGCGATATAAGGGAAATAGCATTGTCCATGCCACACTATCAGCCCTTGCTGTATATAGGGTTTGCGTTGAAATTCTCAATGTGAGAAGCTTGGCGCTCTTTTTGAGAAGCAAACTGATTGGGCGATATCGCAAAATGATTATTGAATTTGAAGAGCAGCTACTAGAGCTAATTGATGCACGTATTTCGACGGCATCAGATGATGAGTTATTTGCTGGTGGTTATCTGCGTGGTCATATCTCGCTTTCTGCCGCTTCATGCGAAGAAGATGGCATTAATGATGTAGAAACGCTTAAGAATCGTATTCAGGAGAGCTTAGATGCGGCGCGCTCTGAACTTACTCCAGCGGATCGTACTATTGTCAATGACTTGTGGTTGGAACTGGTTAACAACGCTTAAACTAACCAAACAAAACCAATAGAAATAGATACGATAAGGGGTTGTTCGAATTTTTCGAACAACCCCTTTATATTTTTGCGCTTGTTGGTGAGGAGCTGGCTAGATATTCTTGTACCCACATCGAGAGAGACAAAACAGGATAGTAGTTATGAGAATCGTAGCATTTGGCGCATCAAACAGTTCAACATCAATCAACAAAGCTTTAGCAACCTACGCTGCTTCACAAGTGGAAGGTGCGCAGGTACAAGTTCTGGACATCAACGACTATTCAGTGCCGATGTTTAGTGAAGATAAAGAAAAAGAAATTGGCCAGGCTGAAGGCGCGCAACAGTTTTTAGCTGACCTTGCCGAAGCAGACGCAATTGTTGTGTCTTATGCAGAGCACAATGGTTACTACCCTGCGGCATACAAAAACCTATTTGACTGGGCAAGCCGTATTAATCGCAGCGTTTTCCAGGACAAACCAGTGGTTTACCTGGCAACTTCTCCAGGTCCGGGTGGGGCTCAAACGGTATTGGCTGCGGCGACTGCTTCAGCACCTTACTTCGGCGCGGATGTCAAAGCTTCAGTATCAGTACCAAGCTTCTATGACAACTTTGACTTTGAGACAGCAGCGGTCACTAACCAAGAAATTGCTGATGAAATCAAAGCGGCAGTTGCTAAGCTGGCTTAATTAAATCCAGGTATCGCGAATAAAAAAACGCAGTGAGTAACACTGCGTTTTTTGTTTTTGAGCGCGAGTTACAACTCGGTAATTGCCTTGCCCTTTCTTAGTTTTCGAACCCACATTCGGCTTGGGTGCAAGGCTTCTAATACGTCAACGGGTAACGGTAGAGGATCACCGCAGATTTGCGAGGCGAGAGTTTCGGCTAACAGTGGTGCTGAACTCAGGCCACGAGAGCCCAAGCCGAGCATGCAGAATAGATTAGGGTATTGCGGCACTTTCTGAGCATCACTTGCCTTCGTCTTCTGCAGATCCTGGTAGACCTGTTTGATCGCTTCGAACTGGCCAACGTTACCAATGAATGGCAAGTGGTCGCGACTAACACAGCGGATGCCCTGACGTGAGTGATTCGACGATGTATCAACCTCTAATGGCCACTGCTGGTTAGGAACGCATTTACGTAATTTGTCGCCGTTATCTTGCTGCGCTGCAGGGTCAAATTCATTGTCTAGATGTGAGCGATCGTAGCTCGCACCGATACAGTGGTGACCATTATTAGGATTCACCGGAGTCATGTAGCCGTCGTAACATAACACTGTCTTGATTTGACTGAGTGTTTCTGTGGTCGGGATATGGCTGACCTGACCCTTAACTTTTCCTAACGGGACGTCAGCTGTTTGAGCTATCTCATCAAACTGATGACCATTGGCGATAACCACAGTGTCGTGCTCAAACACACCGCTGCTATTTGATACGATCCAGTTTTGCGTCTCTGAATTCCAATCTAACTGTTCAATCTTGCAGTCAAAGTAGACGTTAAACTGCTCGTCCTCAGCGAGTAGAGTGATTATCCCCTGAGTGAGTTGTGCCGGACTTAACCAACCACCTAGGGGGTAGTGGATACTTTCCATATCAAGAGGCACACCAACCATATCACTGGTTTGCTGCTGATCCAGTTTGCGCACCAACTGGCTGTCAAACTGTCCATTGAGCATTTTATTCAGTTTGATTGTGGAGGTTTCATCCCATTTTAATTGGGTGACGCCACACCACTGATGGTCAAAATCGATTTTTTCGGCGGCTTGCTCAACGAACTGGCGCGCAAACAGAAACGCCGGAGCGAAGACTCTGGAAACCCCTTCATGTGAGCCGTTAAGCAGTGGGTAGACTGCGCCCTGACGGTTACCGGAAGCGCCTTGGGCCGGAGTACTGTCCTGACAGTAGAGCGTGACTTGCTTACCACGACGTCGCAGAGCAGTTGCCAGAGTAGCACTCGCGATACCGCCGCCAATAATGGCGATTGACTCACCGTGACTGCTTTGCTCGCGGGCAAACCAAGGCTTGAAGTTAGCGTGTGGTTTTTTATTGGTCAGACAGCCGGCAATCATGTCTCGCTTAGTACCGAAACCTTTGACTTTCTTCATCTCAAAGCCCGCTTCAATCAGACCGCGGCGGACAAATCCAGCGGCGGTGAAAGTCGCACAGGTACAATCCTGTTTAGCCAGTTTCGCCATACCATTGAATAAATCCTGGTTCCACATTTCAGGGTTTTTACTTGGTGCAAAGCCATCCAAGAACCAAGCGTCAACAAGACCGCTTTCTGTCACGGGGACTTTTGGCATGCAATCTTTGATGTCACCAAACCATAAATCTAAGGTAATCGCACCATCTTCGAGTACAATTCGGTGGCATTCAGGCACAGCAATAGGGTAGTGCCTTTGCAGCTTTTCGGAATATTCCGATAGTTCCGGCCAAGCTTGATGTGCTTTGATCAGATCTTCTTTACTCAGCGGATACTTCTCAAAGCTCACGAAATGCAGCTCTTTTAATGGCGCAGATGGGTTTTGTTGCCTAAATTGTGCAAACCACTGCCAAACAGCTAGGAAGTTGAGACCAGTACCAAAGCCTGTTTCAGCGATGACGAATCGACGCTGTTCACACGACTGCCATCTTTGTGGCAGATGATTCTGGTGCAGAAACACATAGCGAGTTTCTTCCAATCCATTAACGTTGGAAAAGTAAACGTCGTCAAACTGATCAGAAACAGGGGTTCCTGCGTCGTTCCAGCCTAGTTGGGCATTAGTAATCGAGGTCATAGTGTCGGAATTATGTGAATAGAGACGATAATATGATTGCAATTGTACGGTTTTAAAGGAAAGCTGACCACTTTTCCCCGCTATCTTAGTTATTATCTAGCGGATTTTTGAATTATAGGAATGTCATAATGAAACGAGTCGTAATCACCGGTATGGGTATTGTTTCAAGTATCGGTAACAACGTCGAAGAAGTTTTAGCGTCTCTTAAAGAAGGTAAATCTGGTATTACTGCTTCTGAGCAGTTTAAAGAACATGGTCTTCGTTCTCAGGTTTGGGGTGATCTAAAGATTAACCCTGCAGAGTTCATTGATCGCAAACAGATGCGCTTTATGGGTGATGCGGCTGCTTATGCATACCTATCAATGCAGCAAGCAATCGAAGACGCAGGTCTAACTGACGAGCAGGTTTCAAACGATCGTACTGGTATCGTTGCTGGTTCTGGCGGTGCTTCTGCGTTAAACCAAACTGTTGCAACAGACACAATGCGCGCTAAAGGCGTTAAACGTGTAGGTCCATACATGGTGCCACGTACCATGTCTTCAACAGTATCAGCGTGTCTGGCAACACCATTTAAAATCCGTGGTGTGAACTACTCAATGAGTTCAGCTTGTGCGACATCTGCTCACTGTATTGGCCACGCGATGGAACTTATTCAACTTGGCAAACAAGACATTGTTTTCGCAGGTGGTGGTGAAGAGCTAGATTGGTCTCAAACTATGATGTTTGACGCAATGGGCGCACTTTCTACTAAATACAACGAAACACCAGATAAAGCGTCTCGTACTTACGATGCTGACCGTGACGGTTTCGTTATCTCTGGTGGCGGCGGCATGATGGTTATTGAAGAACTTGAGCATGCTCTGGCACGTGGTGCAAAAATCTACGGTGAAATCGTAGGTTACGGCGCGACTTCAGATGGTTACGACATGGTTGCTCCATCTGGTGAAGGTGCCGTGCGTTGTATGAAGATGGCAATGCAAGATGTTGATAGCATCGACTACGTAAACACTCACGGTACATCAACTCCGGTTGGTGACGTTAAAGAGCTAGGTGCTATCCAAGAGCTATTTGGTGATAACAGCCCTGCAATCTCTGCAACAAAAGCAATGACTGGTCACGCACTAGGCGCTGCAGGTGTTCACGAAGCAATTTACTCAACGCTAATGCTAGACAACGGTTTTATCGCGCCTAGCATCAACGTAGCAAATCTAGACGAAGCGGCACAAGGCCTGGATATCGTGACTGAAAAGCGCGATGCTGAGCTAACTACCGTTATGTCAAACAGTTTTGGTTTTGGTGGCACGAACGCTACGCTAGTTATCAAGAAGTACCAAGGCTAACTGAATCTGCTGAGCAGACTATGCTTAGCAATCCAGTTTCCAGAGCTGGTTAACCTTTAGCAATAAAGGTTAACCTAACAGACGCAGACTTTAACCCATGGAGAGCGGGTTAAGATCCTTTTGTTCTGGACTATTGCCCGGCTATTTAGCCGGGCATTTTTCTATCTGAGCTTTATCTTGCGCCGAGCGCATTAATACCTCGACAGTGACACTCCTTTTCTGCACAATCAATCCAATTGCAACTCAACTCTACAGACAGATGAAAATCCTTATTGATGAAAACATGCCTTACGCGGAGCAACTTTTTAGCCAGCTTGGTGAAGTCGTTCTCAAATCAGGCCGTACCTTAACCGCCGATGACTTAATTGATGTCGACGCGCTGATGATCCGCTCGGTTACTAAGGTCAATGCGGACCTGATTTCAAAAGCGAATCGACTCAAATTTGTTGGTACAGCAACTGCTGGTATGGATCATGTCGATCAGGGTTTACTGAAAGAGCGTGGGATCTTTTTTACTGCAGCTCCGGGCTGTAACAAGGTTGGTGTTGCAGAGTACGCGTTCAGCGTCATGATGGTGTTGGCTCAGCAGCATGGCTTCTCAGTGTTTGATAAAACCGTAGGTATTATCGGCGCAGGGCAGGTGGGTAGTTATCTGCAGCACTGTTTAGAAGGTATCGGTATCAAGGTGCTTATCAATGATCCGCCTAAACAGCAAGCTGGTGATTCGCGTCAGTTTACCCCACTGGATGAGCTACTGACTGAGGCTGATATCATTACCCTGCATACGCCAATTACTCGTGATGGCGAGTATCCGACTCATCACCTGATTGGCGAAAGCGTGTTAAATAAGTTACGCGGTGACCAAATTTTAATCAATGCAGCTCGTGGTCCTGTGGTTGATAACGCGGCGCTAAAAGCTCGTTTACTGCGTAATGATGGCTTTATTGCAGCGTTAGATGTATTTGAATTTGAGCCAGAGGTTGATATGGAGCTTCTGCCTCTGCTAGCATTCGCAACCCCTCATGTCGCTGGTTATGGACTTGAGGGTAAAGCTCGCGGTACAACGATGATTTTCAATAGCTACTGCGAGTTCTTAGATAACGAATTACGTGCGCATGCCAGTGACTTGCTGCCAACTGCTCCTGTACCAAAGCTGGTATTAGATCGTGATTGGGATGAAGCCACACTGCATAACATCACTCAGCTGGTCTATGATGTGCGTAAAGATGACGCCTTATTCCGCCGTGAAATCAGTCAGCCGGGTTCTTTTGACCTGATGCGTAAGAACTACTGGGATCGTCGTGAATACAGTGCAGTCACATTAGTCGGAGATAACAGCTGTCGTTTATCACCGCTAGAAAAATTAGGTTTTCAGGTTGAGGTAAGTCAATGAGCCAACAATATAACGTTGCCGTATTAGGTGCGACCGGTGCGGTCGGTGAAACTATTCTAGAAGTGCTGCAAGAGCGCAAGTTTCCAGTCGGTGAACTTTACTTGCTAGCGAGTGAGCGCAGTGAAGGAAAGACTTACCGTTTTAACGGTAAAACCGTACGTGTACAAAACGTTGAAGAGTTTGACTGGTCTCAGGCTCATATCGCACTCTTCTCTGCTGGTGGAGAGTTGTCAGCGAAATGGGCACCGATTGCAGCGGACGAAGGTGTGATTATCATCGATAACACATCACAGTTCCGTTACGAGTACGATATTCCTCTAGTTGTACCGGAAGTGAACCCAGAAGCGATTGCAGAGTTCCGTAACCGTAACATCATTGCAAACCCTAACTGTTCAACGATTCAAATGCTGGTGGCGCTTAAGCCAATCCACGATGCGGTAGGTATCGAGCGCATTAACGTATCGACTTATCAGTCGGTTTCTGGTGCTGGCAAAGCGGGTATTGACGAACTAGCGGGTCAAACAGCAAAACTTCTTAACGGCATGCCAGCGGAAAACAGTGAGTTTTCACAGCAGATTGCCTTCAACTGTATTCCACAAATCGACCAGTTTATGGAAAATGGTTACACGCGCGAAGAGATGAAGATGGTGTGGGAAACACAAAAAATCTTCAATGACCCAGGTATCACGGTAAACCCGACTTGTGTTCGTGTTCCGGTATTCTATGGTCACGCTGAAGCCATCCATCTTGAAACCTGTGCACCTATTGATGCTCAGGAAGTGATTAACTTACTGGAGCAAACTGAAGGTGTTGAAGTGTTCCAGGGTGATGACTTCCCGACTCAGGTTCGCGATGCAGGTGGTAAAGATCACGTAATGGTTGGCCGCATTCGTAACGATATTAGCCACCATAGCGGAGTTAACCTTTGGGTGGTTGCTGATAACGTCAGAAAAGGCGCAGCGACTAACGCGGTTCAAATTGCAGAAGTGCTGATTCGCGATTACTACTAATATCAGCATTAAGATTTGTTTCCAAGCCTCACCATCCGGTGGGGCTTTTTTAATCGAATTGAAGAAATTTGTGTGAGATTAATGCGATTATGGCGTTGGACACACATTTTTTACCTCTATACCTATAGTTTTGGTGGGTTTATCCGATATATTTAACAGATCATTGTCTTTAAATTTAATTGAGCACATAGCTGAGCCTTATATGCGTCGACTTTTACAGCGTCTACTATTGCCATTAGCAATGGTTGCCGTGACTCAAACATCATTAGTAAGCGCGGAGAGCATTCGCCTAAAAGGACCTAACGGTGAGATCCAATCGTCTCCCCAGTTTTCCGAGCCTCTTTCACGCTCTACGCGCGCGACAACCGAGCCTTCTCGTTTTTATGGACCGACTTCTGAGCAAGAAACTCTATGGAGTATTGCCTCTCAATTGCGTCCGTCTCCTTCGGTTACTGTTCAGCAAACGCTATACGCCATTTTCCAGCTAAACCCTCAAGCGTTTGACAACCAGAACATCCACGAATTGATACCACGCAGTACCATTCGTATTCCTTCACTAGAGCAAGTTCGAGCGGTTAGCACACAAGAAGCGGTCAACGTGATGAATTCGCATCAAGCGCGTTTAGGTAAAAGCGTTGCACCTGCTCCGGTTACCAATAATGTTCAGCCTGCTGTTGTTGTAAAGCAACCTTCTGCACAGAAGCCTGTTGAGCCAGTAGCGACTCAACCGCAACAGAGTGAAAAAGCCAGCGACTTAAAGGCGATTGCTGAGCAAGAAAAGCAACAGCAAGTCAATTCTCTGGAAAACCAGTTAGAAAGCTCAGAAACAGAGCTGATGGCGCTAGAGGAGAAAAACCACAAGCTTCGTTTAATGCTGGCGGAAGTTCAGTCTGAAGTTGATGTACTGAAAGATGAGCTGGGTGACGAAAACCGCATTCGTAATGAAGTTGAAAAACTGCTGGAGGCTGAGCGCCAGCGAGTTGCTGAAGAGCAAAAAATGGCACCTTCAGCAATGGACCAGTTGTTCTCCAATACATGGCTAGTGGCGGCATTGGCGATCATTCCAGGCTTACTTATTGGCCTTCTGGTAATGATGCTGCTTGGGCGTCGTAAGAAAGAAGAAGCACAAGAGGCGGCGGTCACAGAACAACAACCTGTCCAGCCAGTTGCTCCAGTCGTACCAGAAACCCTCAATGATGACATTGACGATGATCTGCTACTTGATGACGACCTGTTTGGTGAGTCAGATAGTGAACAACTATTCGGTGATGAGACCGAATTCGATGGCAAAGAATCTGACGAAGATGATGTATTCGCTGACCTGGATGACAGTGACCTCGACTTCAACCTTGAAGGTGAAGATGGCGATGATCCATTTGCGGGCATCGATGATGATGGCGACTTAGATGAGTCGTTAGCCGACGTTGATATGAGCTCTAACGGTATCAGTGTCAACGGTGATGAGAAAGCGCTTGGTCTTGAAGAGATGGAGCGTGCGCTCGATGAAGTCGTTATTGATGACGCAGATGATGAAGATGGCTTCGACCTTTCAGACGAAGGTGATTTCTCTCAAGATGAGTTTGACTCGCTGCTTGCCGGTGATGAAGAGAGTGAAGACCTTGGTTCAAGTGAGCTAGACCAATCACTGCTTGATGATTTGTTCAATGAAACTCAGTCAGACAGTGAAGATGACTTAGACTTTGATAATTTACTTGATGAAGGTGAGGACTCCTTCGATTTAAGTGATGATTCTGGTGATAACCTGAATGAGCCGAATCTGGCTTCTGATGGTGAAATTGATGATATCTTCGCGCAAATGGAAGCTCAGGCTGACCTCGAAGCCCTAGAAGCTAACTCTATTGATGAGACAGCACTTCTCGACGAAATGTTAGATGAAGATGGTGTCGATATTAGCTCAGACAGTACTGATCTACTGGATGAACTAATGGATGACAGCCTGACTGAACCAGCGCAGCCGAGTGAAGAAGTTGATCCGTTTGATGAGTTGATTGGCGCTGATGAAGGGCTGGAACAAGACAGTACGGATTTACTCGATGACATTGTCGATGATACGGAAAGTGACAGTGATTTTGACCTTGAAGCGGAGCTTGATGAACTGATTGGTACCGCCTCTGAGTCTGATCAAGTAAACCTGACTGACAGCACTGACCTAATCGAAGAACTGGCTGAAACAGAAGCGACGTCCGATGATCTTGGGGATGATGCAACAGATCTGTTTGAAGAACTGGTTGAAATTGACAGCGCAGAAGTAGAGTCGCAACCAGAATCTGCTCCACAACCAGAGCAGATAGACGAGCAAGAGCCAGTTGCTGAAGAGCAAGCTGAAACCGCATTCTCCAGCGATGATTTCATCGATGACATGATTAATGCGGCTCCTGAAGCTGATCCATTACTTGATGAACTGGATCTTGATGATCTACAAGATGATGAAATAAATACAGAAGTTGCGGTTGACACTGATCTGGACGAACCTCAGCCTAAAGAGCCAGAGCCAGAGCCAGAGCCAGAGCCAGAGCCAGAGCCAGAGCCAGAGCCAGAGCCAGAGCCAGAGCCAGAGCCAGAGCCAGAGCCAGAATTAGATGCTGATGATGAAGACGATTGGCTGACAGCTGCGATTGAAGAAGTAGAAAACCCTCAGTTTGACATCGACGATGTTGAACAAGAGTTGCCTGAGCCTGAGACAGCTTCTGCTGTGGAGTCTGATGCGGATGATACGCAGATGGCTGCGGAAGACGAGCCTGGTGATGAAGATGATTGGTTAACCTCCGCGATTGAAGAGGTTGAAGGTCATGCTAGTGAACCTGAGACGATTAGCGTTGAAGAGCAGCCAAGTACTGAACTTGAAGAGAGTCAGTCGCAATCGGGCGCAGAACAACCAGAAATTTTATCAGAAGACTTGCTTGCACAGCAGGAGCTTGCTGACACACTAGAAGAGACTCCAGAGACTCCAGAGACTCCAGAGACTCCAGAGACTCCAGAGACTCCAGAGACTCCAGAGACTCCAGAGACTCCAGAGGTTTCTGAGGCACCGCAAACGCCAGAAGTTGAGCAAGAACAACAAGCGCAGGATCAAGAACAAGAAGTCGCGGACACGCCAAAACCACCGATGCCAGAAGCCATCGAGAATGAGTTTGGAATCCCGCAGGATGATGACTGGCTGCTTGATGACGCAGAATCCGAAAATGCCCAACCAGAGGATCTGATAGCTTCGCAAGTTGCTGATGAAAATATCGAACTTGATGAACTGGAACTACCGGACATTGCTGATACGGACGCTCTGGATCAGATGGCTGATACTCTGGTCGATGAACAACCAGAGATTGAACAACCGCAAGCAGAACAAGCTATAGAACTGGATGAGTCAGAGCTCCCAGAGTACAGCGAAGAAGACGCCTTAGCTGACGTAGCACTAGAGTCAGACACTCTCGAACCACAGACTGAAGTAGAAGCGCCACAAGAGAGCACACCAGACGCTTTCGAACTGCCTGAGTTTGGTGAAGAAGAAGTTTTATCTGACAGTGAAGAACCAACCTATCAATCGCCACAGGTTGATGATGAAAACATAGAGCTAGACGATCTCGACCTGCCAGAATTTGGTGAGGAAGACGCGTTAGCTGAAATGACACAAGCTGATGCGCCCGTCGCGGAACAGCCACAGGTTGAAGAACTTCAAGCAGAA
>NZ_AEVS01000008.1 GCF_000189255.1 Vibrio brasiliensis LMG 20546
GAAGAGGAAACTCAACTCTACAAGCAAGTTCAGCATTTAGATAAAACGCTAACCAGCATGTATAAAGATGACAAACAAGCGGCACTGAATATGGCTGCCGATTACTCCTATGGACAGCTTAAGCGTACGTTAAGCATGGCAACTGAGCTCAGATATAAGATGATGACGGACTTAACTAAGAGTACAGAGAAGAAGTATTCTGAAGAAGAGTTTAAGAAAATAATGAGTCTATAAGTGGTCATAAAACCAAAAACGGAGCGCAATGCTCCGTTTTGTTTTCAACACTCGTTATTAGCTGGCTTTATCGTACTCAGATTCAAGTCCGAAACTCTGTTTTAAATTGGCAAGGAAGATAGGATCTTCACACATGGCTTTTTCAGGCTCATCACTGATTTTAGCCACCGGCGCGCCATTGCACTGTGCCATCTTAACCACCATCGATAGTGGCTGATAGTGACCATCTTGATCTTTCCAGTCACCCATATCATTCGCGAGGAATGTACCTATACCAAAGCTGATATTCGCTCGTCCGGCAAAGTACTGACAGATCTCCAGAGCACGCTCAAAGTTGAGTCCATCGGTAAAGATCAGCACTTTGGACTTTGGATCAATATCGAGTGACTGATAGTGGGCGATCATTTTGTCACCCCAATCAAATGGGTTACCTGAGTCATGACGCACGCCAGCGTAGGCATTTGCACGTTCATAAGTAAAATCCTGTAAGAACGCATCAATACCAATGGTATCGGTCAGGGCAATGCCTAAGCTCCCGTTAAAGGCCTGATGCCAGCGGTCGAGAGCAACTCGTTGCGACTCATCCGGCTGCGATAGCTGTTGGTGAGCCATAAACCACTCATGGGCAACCGTACCAATCGGAGTTAGATCGAACTGTTTCGCCAAATGGTAGTTGCTGGTTCCCGACATCAAATCTGGAGCATGTTGGCGCAGGTAGTCGACGACATCGTGCTGCACCTGTGCGCTGAAACGGCGTCGACTGCCCATTTCCGAGAACTGGAAGTTATCGATATTACGTTGTTTAAGCTCAGTTTGTAGTCTGGTGATTTTGTCTTCCAGCACATTGCGGAAGTGAGCGTAAGGGATGTTACTCCATCGACTGCGGTTACGCAGTTCCGAGATAATGCTCATTATCAGGGTTTCATAGAGGATGGTTTCGTGCCAGATACCGGAGACTGAGACTTTAAGCTGGTTTTTATTTTGCTGGGTGGTGACTGAAACCGTAACTTGTTCAGCAGGCTTAAAGCGG
Source organism: Vibrio brasiliensis LMG 20546 (assembly GCF_000189255.1). GTDB lineage: Bacteria > Pseudomonadota > Gammaproteobacteria > Enterobacterales > Vibrionaceae > Vibrio > Vibrio brasiliensis. The sequence continues at coordinate 1,265 of NZ_AEVS01000008.1, forward strand.
AAGCTGGCCAGATAATCAATAAAGTTCTGCTCTAGGTAGGGTACCTGAACACTCAGATAACTAAGTTCTTGTTCGGAAAACTGGCAGCTAGCGAGTTTACCTATTTCATCTTCGACCTGTTGCGCCAGTTCGGACAGGTCTTCATCTGAACGAACGATAAGCTCATAACGCACGGTAGTTCCAGGATAATACTTGTGCGCAGCATGCATCATATTGATCTTGTATACATCCAGATCAAGTGCACTTTGAATGATACGGTCATTGAAAAGCTTGGTGGTCATTCAACCATCCTATCGGTTATCAGGGCTTGCTTACTGGAACAAACTTTAATTTAGCACTTTAGGTTTGTCAAATTATGTTATTAACTAGTTTTACCTGTCATTATTGTTTGATATTTATCACTAGTATAATCAAATTTATAGGCTAATAAGCTACCAGAATTAATTTGATGGGGTTTATCACAAATGGTTACTTTCCTATTGACCTTGTGCGGCTCAGTGGTAATGTGTTGGCTAATTAAGGATGTAGGAAGTTCACCATGATTGTCACCATAGACATGATTTGTCTCAGGCTTGGAGAGAGCGGGTTAGAAGTATTGCTGATTAAGCGTGATAACCCAGACAGACCTCAACATGGGATGTGGTCTATTCCGGGTGGCTTTGTATTTGAGCAAGACTTGACAGCTCAGGGTGGTCAGCCAGCGGATCAGGATTTTGATGCAGCTCGACGTCGTATTTGTCGACAAAAGATTCATACCTACCCGAACTACATCAGCCAGCCTATGGTTGATGGTAATCCTAAGCGTGACCCGGACGGGTGGAGTGTGACCATTGCTCATTATGCGCTGCTCAATAGTGCCAATGTCGAACAGATCGATAATAGCGGCTTATGTCGTAACAAACTGAGATGGTTCGCGCTGGAGCAGGTTGTTAATGATCAGATTGAGTTGGCATTTGACCACGCACAACTGATTAATTTGGCATGGCATAAATTGCGTGCGGCGATTGAGTATACCTCTGTTGCTCTGTTTGCCCTCGATAAAGAATTTTTAGTGTCAGACATTATTGCCGCCTACGGAAAGTTCGGTGTCGAGGTCAACCGAATGACGGTTAAACGCCGTCTGATTGATACTGGCGTGATTGTCAGTGCGAATAAAATGGCCTCAACCAATAAAGGAAAAGGCGGTAAGCCGGCTCAGGTGTATAGTCTGGCTCAGAAAAGAGTGACCTATTTTCAGACTTGTCTGCGTTGATATCAGGAAGGAGCAGAAGATGCGATTGCAAAGTGTAGATATTGAACGAAACAAAACCGCTTGTATCGACGTAGACCCGCAGAAGGGGTTCAGTGAGTTGTGTCCCAAAGAGCTACCTGTTGAAGGGGCACTGCAAATAGTCGATGAACTCAAGCTCAATCACGCTAAGGCGAGTGTAAGACTTGTCTCTCGCGATATGCACCCACCAGCAGCAGCATGGGAAGCGGAAACCCCTGAGCGAATGCTAGAACCAGTTGGCTTACCGGAAGTGGATATTAAATGGAATCCTCACTGTGTCGTTGGCACCATGGGTGTGGAGTTGTTGCCAGGTCTTCCTCCGGTTCGTGAGTATGACTTTCAGATTAACAAAGGCATTGACCCAGACGCTCATCCATACGGCGCGTTCTACCATGATCAGGCCGACACACTTTCTACTGGTGGCATCGAGTTCCTTCGTAGCAAACAGATTGATACTGTCATCGTAGGTGGTCTGGCTCTCGACTTCTGTGTCAAGAAATCGGTAGAGCAGTTGGTTGATGCTGGCTTCAGAGTCATCGTTAACCTTGCCTCGACTCGCCCGGTGTTTCCTGATGCGACTGATAGCGTCGTGAGTGAGCTGGTTGATAAAGGCGTGTTGATTGTAGAAAACTCTGCGGCAATAAAAGCCTGATAATCAGTTAGACATTAGAACGGAGCGATTAATCGCTCCGTTTTTTTATCTGTTAACTCTGTATCAAAGTTAATAACGAACACTATTTGTTCAACTTTTGTGATTTGTGGAGCAACCAAGTCGCTTCAACTGAGTTACCCTAAATTGACACAAGCTATTGATGTAACTCGATAAGGCTTTGTGCCTGATGAGCAAAGACCAAGGTGGATCATGATTAAAAAGCTGCTCTCTTTAGGTGTTTTGATTTCCTCTGCTAGCTGGGCTCAAATGGACGCCAGTGAGATAGTTGCCCGCTCTGACGCACAGATGCGAGGGGATTCTAGCTACTCGACAGCGACCATGAATATTATCCGTCCTGACTGGACGCGTAGTATGAGTATGAAAAGCTGGACCAAAGGGCAAGAACTGTCACTGGTTTTAATCACAGCTCCCGCCAAAGACAAAGGCAGTGCTTCGTTAAAACGCTACCGCGAAATGTGGAACTGGATTCCTAACATAGAGCGGGTGATCAAAATCGCTCCGTCAATGTTGGGGCAATCCTGGATGGGCTCAGACTTTACTAACGATGACCTGATTAACCAATCCTCAATTGTCGTCGACTACAACCACAGCCTGATTGGTGAAGAGACGGTTGATGGTGAACTGACCTACGTGATTGACGCGCTGGCTAAGCCTGATGCTCCTGTGGTGTGGAGTAAAGTGACGCTGTGGATTTCTAAGCAACACTATTTGCAGCGCAAAGCCGAGTTCTATGATGAGTTTGATGAACTGGTGAACACCATGACCACTTACGATGTCCGCTCAATGGGTGGTCGCATGTTAGCAACGCGAATGCAGATGGAACCAGCGGATAAACCGGGCCACAGAACGGAGCTTATCACCCACGACGCTCAATTTGATTTCAAGATCGGGGATGATTTTTTCTCACAGGCGCAGATGAAGTCTCTCAGAGACTAAGGGGCAGGGATGTTGCTGAAACTGGCATGGCGCAATCTGTGGCGGCAAAAGCGCAGAACCTTGCTTACCGCTTCTGCTCTTGCGTTGGCGCTAATTCTATCACTCGCAATGCGTTCATTGCAGGAGGGGACTTACGCCAGTAACATCGATAACAGCGCGCGCTTTTATACAGGGCTGATACAGCTTCAACATGTCGACTTTGCAGATAGTCATAGTATTGATGACCTGTTGCCGGCTAGCGATGAATTTATCCAACCCCTTAAAACTATGCCTGAAATCACGGAAATGATCCCGCGCCTGGAGTCATTTGCTCTCGCTGCGGCTGGTGAAACTTCGAAAGGCGTAATGGTGCTGGGTATTGACCCTAATGGTGAAGATGCCTACTCAGGGCTGGGGGATAAAGTGATTGAGGGGCAGTATCTGACACTGGGCGACAGTCAGGTTCTGGTAGGGGAGAGTCTCGCGCGCAGTATGAAGGTAAAAGTCGGAGATGAGCTAATCCTTTATGGTCAGGGTTACCGCGGACAGACTGCAGCAGGGCTATTTATCGTAAAAGGCATCGTCAGTTTTCCCATGCCTCAGTTGGAAAGTCAGTTGGTTTACCTGCCATTAGATACCGCGCAACAACTGTTTAGTACCCAAGAGCAGGTGACTAACTGGGTACTGCATACCGATAAGTTGTCAGATATTCCAAGGATAGTCGCACAGCTCAAACAAGCTTATCCCGATGACGTTAGCGTGCAGGATTGGCAACAGCTCTCGCCGGAAACGGCCCAGCAAATCCAGATGGATAAAGTGGGTGGTATATTCCTGATGTACATTCTCTATGGAGTAGTGGGGTTCGGGCTTTTTGCCACCATTATGATGATGACGCTGGAACGCCAGCGCGAGTTTGCTGTGATGCTAGCCACTGGTATGCAGCGTGGGCGATTGCTGACCTTAGTTATGATTGAATCACTGCTCATTGCCGCCCTTGGCATCGCTATAGGTATGCTGGTGGTGACTCCCTTGCTGGTTTATCTGCTCCATCACCCCATTCAGCTCACTGGTGACACGGCAAAATTGATGATTGAAGCAGGGTTTGCCCCGATTCTGCCAGTGATGGTGGAACCCTGGCTGTACGTGAATCAGGTAGTGATAGTGCTGGCAATGTTGGTGTTATGCCTTATTTATCCAATGATAAGGATCGCCCGCCTCAACTTAGTCAATGCACTCAAAGGAGGGGCACATGCTCATTAAACTGGCGTGGCGTAACCTTTGGCGCAATAAGCTTCGGACAGCCATTATGCTGGGAGCTATCGTATTTGGCTTAGTCGGTGTAGTCGCCATGATGGCGTTTATGACCGGACTGGTAAATAGCATGCTCGACAATGCGATTGCGTGGCAGACTAGTCATATCCAGATTCACAATAAGGCTTACGTTGACAATCCAGATATTAAACAAAGGATTGTCGATTCAGACCGCCTGATTGCTCAACTCGACCAGCAAGAAAACATTGCCCACTATTCGCAGCGCTTTATTGCTAATGGGATGGTCGCCTCTGCTCGCAGTACCCGAGGCGTGCGTATAAATGGCATCAACATCGAACAGGAGCAAAGTGTTACGCCTCTTGCTCAACATATTATTCAGGGAGAGTGGTTGGATAACCAAGGGCGCAATCCGGTTCTGGTGTCTGACAAAACCGCTCAACAGCTTAAGCTGAGAGTCGGGTCTAAAGTGGTACTGACCTTCTCCGATCTTAATGGTGAAGTGGCTGGAGCCGCGTTTCGCGTTCGTGGCGTATTCAAAACGCCTTCAACCGCTTTTGATGAAGGCAATATCTATGTCAGACAAACGGATCTCACCGCCCTTGCAGGTGGAACTGGCGCCCATGAAATCGCGATAGTCGTCAACCAGACCGATAAATTAGCTGAAACGGTGCACAAGCTGACCGCGATTGCTGGTGACAACAATCAGGTTCGTGACTGGCAGCAGGTACAGCCGATGCTGGCGTCGATGACTAACTCCATGCAAACCAGTAATAACATCATGCTTGGTATCTTCGTTATTGCGATGGGGTTTGGCATCGTCAATATCATGCTGATGTCGGTATTTGAACGCAGTCAGGAGTTGGGAGTATTGTTGGCGGTAGGGATGCAGAAACAGAAAGTGTTTATGCTCATCACGTTGGAATCAGCGTTACTCGGCGTTTGCGGTAGCGTGATAGGTATTGCTGTCTGTTTGTTGCTGGTGGGGCTGTTTGGTCGCACCGGTATTTCGTTAAGTGCACTGGCTGAAGGTCTGGGGACATACGGCATTGATACCCTGCTTTATCCTCAGGTGGACTTCGACCAATATGTGACGATTTTTATCACCGTACTTTGTGCCAGCATCATGGCGGCATTTTATCCGGCCAGACAGATTCTAAAGCTTCGTCCGGCACAAGCGATGGCGGAGAAACATTAATATGACTATATCCATTAAATCACTGCGTAAAGTCTATAACCCTGACTCCGATTTTCCGGTACATGCGATTCATAACCTAAACCTGACCATAGAGCAGGGTGAGTTTGTCGCCATTATGGGTCCCTCAGGTTCGGGGAAAACGACCCTGCTTAATATGCTGGGAGGTATTGATTCACCGACGTCAGGACAAGTGTTTATTGATGATACCGACATCTGTCAGTTACCAGAAAAGCAGTTGATTGGATTTCGCCGGGACCACATTGGCTTTATTTTTCAGGACTACAGTTTGCTTCCTGTTCTGACTGCATTGGAGAATGTTGAGTTCGTCATGCAGTTACAGGGGCGTAAGCAGCAGGAGTGCCAACAGCGAGCAGAGCAGTTGCTGGAGCAGGTTGGTCTAAAAGATCAGCTCAATAAGGTTCCACCAAAACTATCCGGAGGCCAGCAGCAGCGTGTTGCGGTCGCTCGGGCGCTGGCACCAAGTCCCCGTTTCGTTATGGCTGATGAACCAACCGCTAACCTGGATGCGCAAAGCACCTCAGAACTGCTTGATATTATGCAGCAGCTTAATCAACAAGAGGGGACTACCTTTATCTTCTCGACCCATGACCCACGGGTTATCAAAAGGGCGCGAAGGGTTATTGTGTTTGAAGATGGCAGATTGAAGAGCGACCAACGGCAAGAGCCTCAAGCCGATAAGGTGGAGTCACAGGTTTGTTAGCCAGCAGCGTTAGACCATACTTCGTCTGTTTGACAAGTTTGTTATCTGCGCTGACATGGGCTCAGATCCCTGGGTTGGTGGCGGATAAGCCCTATGATCTCGGTGGTTACGTTAAATATATGGCCAGTGCTAACATCGTTGAACAAGGCGATGACTATTATGATCATCTTATTCATCAGCGTTTTAACTTTGAGTATCGGTTTGATGAGGCTTTTAGGGTCAACCTTTCGATGCGTAATCGCGTGTTATGGGGCGATAGCGCCAAACTACCAGGGTACAACACCCTCATCGGCGCTGATGCAGGATACTGGGATTTAACCACCAACTGGCTTGAACGAGGTTCGGTCATCGGCACAAGCCAGTTTGACCGCGCTTATGTTCAATGGAGTGACAATGACTGGCAACTTAGAGTCGGGCGGTCAAGAATAAACTGGGCGATGAACGCCATCTGGAACCCCAACGATGTGTTTAACGCTTACTCCATCTATGACTTTGATTATGAAGAGAGAAGTGGAACCGATGCACTGAGCGTGACGCGTAAGCTCGACTTTGCCAGTAGCATAGATGTGGTGTTCAGTCCGAATCAGGAGAGTGATTTGACCAGCTACGCGGGCCGTTATCTCTACAACTACCAAGGTTGGGACATGCAGGTCATCGCCGGAAAATCGAACCTTGATAGAATCCTTGGTGGTGGTGTTGCCGGAGATATCAAAGGGGCGGGTGTACGCGCTGAAGTTAGTTGGTTTGAACCGACTAAAGAGCGTTGGAATGATGTTGAGCTCAGTTCGACCACTGTTGCAAGCATCGAATCGGACTACAGCTTCACTTCGAGACGAAACTGGATGGGGCGTATTGCTTACCTCTATATCAGCCAGCCACAGTCAGCGGATTCTGCGGCGAAATACCTTAACCTGCCACTTAATGCTAAGACACTAAGCTTTAGTCGAAACACCTATTATGCTGACGTGGGTTTTGACCTCAGTCCGTTATGGCGAGCGACTTTTTCAACGGTTTACTATCAGGATCACTCTTATTATCTGTCGCTAAACAGTCACTACTCATTAAGTGATGACATTCAGCTAATTGGTGTGATTCAGAAGTTCGATGGTAGTGAGGATAGTCTGTTTGGTGAGACCCCTGCGACCTTATTATTTGCTCAAATCAAGTGGAGTTTCTGAGCTAGCAGGGCAGCAATGAGAATATAGGGTCGATAAAAAAGCGGCTGATGAGCCGCTTTATTCGTTGATAGATGCTAGATGCACAGAGCGATTGTACCGCCGATCATCAAAACGATCGCCGCGTACCAGAAGTATTGAGCTGATTTGTCAGCAACATGAATTTTAATATAGTTAATCTCTTCATTCGCCATAGCGATAAAGTCGCCATAGTTGATTGAAAGTTCGCGTTGTGCGGCTTTCAAATCTTGCTGAAGCTTGTCGAACGCGTTATCAACAAACGCTTTCGCTTCTTCAATCGGGGCTGAGTTTACTACTAAGCCATTCCAAACTGCCATTCGTGATTCGTACTCACCCTCGCTAACACAGTTAAGGACACGCAGGTCGTATTCACGCCTGGTGCGTTCCTTATCCATCTTTTCAGGGCTGATCTTTTTTAAATCATGCACGACAAGTACTCCAAAAAATTCATATAGGTGTAAGTAGTGCACTCTATGAGTGCTCAAAACTGAAAATGAACCTAAGTTCGAAATGTCGACCTATTAACTTCTTGAATTGGACAGCAAAGGGTAACCCTTGTCGTCCACGACGAATGTCCGGCAGTGTATGTAGCCCAAGGATTAACATCAACTTGTTGATTTTATCGATACGATTAAACGCTTTTAAAGTAGTGAAATACAGATTCCCACTTGTTTCGCTATCGGTATATGAAAAGTAATGTCTTTTGTTTCATATGGTTGCGCTGTTATAGTGGGGGGCGTGACAGCTAACAGAAAAGGAGTTCTATCTATGGTCACCTGCTACATCAAATATATTATTGATCCGAATAAGGTCGAGCAATTTGAGCAGTACGCCAAAATGTGGATACCGCTGGTGGCGAAGTTTGGCGGTCAGCATCATGGCTATTTTCTTCCTTCAGAAGGGGCAAACAATGTGGCATTGGCTCTGTTTACCTTCCCAAGTCTTGCTGCGTACGAGATTTATCGGAATGACTCATTTGAGGATCAAGAGTGTATGGTGGCATTTCAGTTTGCTAAAGAGACAAACTGTGTATTGAGCTACGAGAGAAGCTTTTTCAGACCTGTGCTTGACTAGTAAAAGCCGGGTGGAACTATAAGTAAGGAAGCAACGACGATGATTAGAAAAGTGGGTAATACCGAGATTCAGCAAAAGCATAAAGCTAGTTGTCATTGTGGCAGTGTGGTTCTCGAACTGACTCTGCCTAATGGGATTGAAAACCCAAGACGCTGCGACTGCTCCATCTGTCGCCGAAAAGGTGCGATTGTTGGTTCAGTTGATTTAAGTGGTATTCGCATTCTCGAAGGGGCTGATGTACTTAAGCTGTATCAGTTCAATACCAACACAGCTAAGCACTATTTCTGTTCCAATTGTGGTATCTATACCCACCATCAGCGCCGTTCCAATCCAAGTGAGTATGGCTTTAACATCGGATGTCTGGAAGGGGTGAATCCGTTTGATTTGGGCGAAGTCGTTACCAATGATGGCGTGAATCATCCTGCGGATAGAAAACCAGATAACTAATGACAACATCTAGGGAGCATAGAATGATTGAGAAGTTCGAGCCTCAGTTTATCGCTTTCATCACCGCTGAGATGCAGCAAGATTTAGCTCATGACCTCAACCATGTACTGAGAGTGGTTAAGAGCGCTAAAGCGTTAGCGAAACAGGAAGGCGCTAAGCTTGAGGTGGTTGTCCCTGCGGCTTATCTTCACGACTGTGTTTCATTGCCAAAGAATCATCCCGATAGGGCATTGAGCTCTCAGCTGGCAGCGGACAAAGCAATTGCTTTTCTGCGCGACATAGATTATCCGTCTCAGTTCTATGCTGAAATCAGTCACGCAATCATTACCCATAGCTTTAGTGCTAATCAGCGACCGCAAAGCATAGAAGCACAAATCGTTCAGGATGCTGACAGACTGGACGCCTTAGGCGCGATTGGTATCGCCCGTTGTCTTCAGGTCAGTACCAGATTGGGTGTAAATCTCTACTCAAGCGACGATCCTTTCGCAGAAAAAAGAGAGCTCAATGATAAACAGTTCTGTATTGACCATTTCTACGTCAAATTACTCAAGCTTGCTGAGACAATGAATACGCCATCTGCCGCGATTGAGGCGAAAAAGCGTAGCGAGTATATGCAAACCTACTTAACCCAGTTAGCTAGCGAGATATAACGACCAACACAGGCTTTACGTTTAGAGGAAAACATGGAATCAAAACAGGTAGTTGTCGCCTTTTGGGATGCGATGAAAAGCAATGATTTTGCACAGGCTGGCCAATGGTTAAGCGATGACTTTGAGTGTTTCTGGCCGCAGTCAGGTGAACTGATTGTCGGTAGAGATAACTTCATTGCTATTAACTCATTTTATCCCGCAAATGGTCGTTGGTTGTTTGATATTCACTCGATAGTCTGTGATGGTGATACGGTTGTTACCGATGTGTCTGTGACCGATGGTGTAGAACAAGCACGCGCTATCACCTTCCATACCATTGATAACGGGCTTATTTGCCATCAGAAAGAGTTCTGGCCAGATCCAATGCAAGCCCAGTCGTGGCGCGCTAAATGGGTAAAAATCATCGCTGAGTAATCTATGGAGGCAAAGTATGTTTCCCACAGCAGTTTTGGTACATGTTCCCGACGTAGAAAAAGGCTTGGAATGGTACCGAAAAGCATTCCCTGATGCGGTAGAAATTTATCATCAACAGTTTGATTTCAGGGTTCTGAGCGTTAATGGTTTTTCCCTTGAAGTTGTGCAGGCTGATGAGAAAGTCGGATCAGGTAAATCAGGGACGGTGCTTTATTGGTCTGTGGAGGATTTAGCTATCGCACTGGATCATTTTGAGGGGCTTGGAGCAAAGCTATTCAGAGGGCCGATGGACATCGAAAATGGTCTATCCATGTGTCAGGTCGAAGACCCATTTGGTAATTTAATTGGTCTGCGTGGTGCGTTGCATCGATAAAAAAGCGGGCTGCCAAGTTCTCCCCCGATAAACCTGGCAGCCCGCAAAACTAAACGCTAGAGTTTGCGTCGTAGAAGTTGGTGTTTTGGTAGTAACACCTTGATTTTTTTGATTTGATTGTCTCGTTTGAACAGGTGCTCACTCAGTTTCTGACTTAGTACCAGACCGTCAATTTGCTCACTGTTGCCGTCAGTGAAGTAGCAAACGATGCTGGCACTGTCAGACAACTGATAGATAAACGGAACCTGACAGTAAGTGAATGCCAGTTGATTGGCTTCAACCTTATAGCTGCAAAGCTCACCCAGTACGTTGAGGCAGTCAAACTGGCTATCCTCAGTTAACAGCTCTTGTTGTGACAATAGAGAAGGGTTGATTCCAATCTGACCATTCTCGACCTCAATACCCAGCTCAGTGAATCGAGTAATCACCTCTTCTTTAACCTGACCTGTCATGCCCGGTTGTTGCGCGCCTGCTTGCTTAGGCGTATGTGAATACGGGTCGGTAGGGAAGGCGCCATAGTTATCAGGTGTCTTGTTAAATCCGATACCTGCACGGACCTTGTAGTAGTAATCAGCCAGTTTAGCTGTCTCGTCGCTGTTAGGGTTGAGATCGCGAGCAGCCAGATAGTTTTCCTGCACTGCCAGTAGCAACTTAGAAACCATGTGCCAGTAAATACAGCCTAATCCTTCGTAGCCAAACATGGTTCCTGAACGACCAGTAAACGCTTTGTGGTTAAACACCTCTTCATAAAGTGCCTGAACTGACTCAACTGCTTCATCCGTTAGTTGTTTGTATTCATCGCGATCAATCGCAGCTAACGCACCTGATAAGAAATCCGCATTCTCAAACGCCGGGTTAAAGTGTACACGTCCCATCGCATCCTGACTGATGATACGGTGATCGCCTGCTTCGAGCATTGCTGACAGTAGTGGCGAATGAGTGATTTGCTCACGGTCAATCTGGTTTTTGTTGATAAAGCTAGGCAGTTCTCGATCAGGGTAGAGCATAAAGCTCTGCTGGTCCTGGCGGAACATGTCGCTAGCAAACAGGTTATCGAGCAGAGTGACAGCCTGACGAGGTGTTAGTACTCCGGAACTCAGTGCAGCCACCTGACCTTCTAACATAGGGTAGAGCTGTTCAATGTTAAGACTCTCTCCTGAGTAAGTGACGATATTGTACGCGTTATACAGACCATCCTGACGTAAGTTGCTGTTAATGCTTGAATCCAGAACATCCAGACTGGTCTCCAGCATTTGCTGGATGGCAGACAGCTCAACCTGAGTTTTGCCTGAGAAGCCTTTCATTCGGTAGACGCGGTTGCGATAAAGTTCGAACGCTTTCTCTAACTGGGTCAGGATCGCTTTACGGGTTTGGCGAGTCACTGTCTCTTGGCGAATCTCTTTGTTGGCATCCTGAAGAACTTTGTGAATAGAGAGCATCCAGTCGAACACTTCTTTCGACATTGAAACGGCATCAGGAGCACTGTTCAGCAGTTCGAGAGCGAAGGCTACGTAGCGGCGCATGTAGTAGAGCGTAACCATTGATAAGCCGTTGCCGACAATAGCGTTATTGGCATCATTCCACTCTGGGCGCTGGGTGTTGAGCCAGATACCGCCATCCAGTACCAGATTGCTCAACTTGGAAAGCAGAGGTACCAGAATTTTCTCTGTCAGGTTGACCATATAAACCTGATCGCCACCTTCAACCAGCAGTCGACCATCGCTGCCCAACTGTTCAACACGCTGCTCAATCTCTTGCTGTAGTTCCTGATCAAAGGCAACGGTATCTTTAGGGTTAGCAAATAGCTGTTCAACAGAACACAGCTTGTAAGGTACGTTTGCGTAGCTATAAATATCGGAGGTCAGTTGCTCAGTCAGCTCATTACCCTGGTACTGTTTAGCCAGTTCAAGGAACTTAAGCAGGTAGATGATCTGATGATCACCCCAGTAACCGATATTGCTCCATGGGTCGTCAGGTTCAAGAAGTTCCCAGTCAATGCCATCCTTAGTAATTCGGTAAGGGTTATAACCGTCAATGGTTGAGGCATTGACAAACTTAGCGATGAACGACTGGATAAAGCCCGGGTAGCTTAAAGCAATGGCTTCCCAGTTCTGGAAGATGTCGCGCCAGTTACCCTGATATGAGAGTAAGCGTTCGCCGTTTTCATCTTTGAGTTTGATTTCGTAGTGGTTCCACGGGCGGCTTGGGTCACCATGACGGCGGCCAAAGGTTAACGGCAGGTACTCGTAGCTTAAACGTAGTAATTGCGGATCCTGACTTTTCTGAGCCGCAGAGATGAGTTCAGCGTGAGTAAAGCTGTCTGGTAAATCAGCAAAGAAGGCGCTGTGTTTTTCAACAACCTTGATGTTGGCATTGCGTAGCGTCTTAATGACATCTTGCTTATCGAGATCGTAGTTGTTTTCGATAACGCCACCACGCATGTTATTAAACAGCACATTGGCATAGTGGTGAACGCTGGTGTTCTCTTGATTGGTTAGCTGCCATGCGTCTGCGCCAGACATTAGCTTAACCAGATCATTCTGGTTGTCGGCAATACTTTGCTCAACATTCAGTCGCAGCTCTGCTGGCTTGTTTAGCAGCTCGGTAAGTTCACACACATCATTATGGTTTTTGTCGATATCCGCGACGATTAACCAGCCTTGAGAATCCCCAGCGGTAAGTGATAGGGCTTTGTTGATTAAGTAACTACCACGGACACCTTTGGTTAGTGGTTCACTCTCAATCGCGCGGCCTTGGCGGAAAGCGCCTAATTGCTCGCTGCTCAACAGTAGCTGATGCTCTCCCTGATCAAGAGAGAAGACGGTTGTTGCCAGTAACGACTCCGCTGGTTCGGCGCGATCGCTCAGCTTGGCATACATGGTGTAGAGTGCCAGCGAAGAGGAATTAACTTGTTCGTTCCATTTGTAGGCATCAACGAGTGCACTGCGTGTTTGCAGAGCGGCCAGAGGAGCACCTGAAGGCAATAAGTTCTGCACGCCATCCAGCACTTCTAACTGGCGCGTTTGATCGCTTAAGTTGGTGAACTGACAGTGACGTACGAAGCCGTAACCTTCACTGGTCTTCCAGCTGTAGCTGAACTTGAGCTTGAGAGTGTGGTTAATCTCTTCAAAAACCAACTTATCACCAATGGTGCTCTTATAGAGGTTACGCTCAGTCTGATAAAGTCCATTGTGGTGCAGATTGAATGGTTCCCAGAGAACCACACCGTCTGCTTTCTGCACGCGGACGACGGTCTTGGAACCTGTGTTGTCGGCGCTCTCGTGAATATGGTCAACAGAACGGTACGGGAATAGGGCGTTTTCAGGGCGAATACGACCGGCAGACAGACTACCCGTCGATGAAATAAACAACCAGTGATCGCTGGCTGAAACGACGCTGATGAAAAACGGCTTCATCTGGTCTACGTTACTGATTTTGTAGAATCGTTCGCCCTCTAAGTCGACGAACTCTCCAGATACTGGTAGCTGTGATTGGTACTCGAAAGTCATATTATTGTTCCTTACTATCCACATTTCGCCTGAATTTGGGCAAAGCAGTCCCTATCCGGACTGACAAAGTGATTGTCTGAGTTAGTCCGGAGGCGAAATGTGTGTTTAAATTTGTTGGCTAATTACAGGTGATGGCAGCGTGCATAATGGTCTTCTCCCACCTTGGTCGGCTCAGGGACAGACTGGGTACATTCAGCTGTCGCTTTGAGACAACGACTGGCAAATGGGCAGCCGACGCTGCTTGGTTTCCATAGCGGAATATCACCCTTTTTCGCTGTCAGCTCGCGCTTGCCGGCATTGCCCACTTCAGGTACCGCAGAAAGCAGTAACTGAGAGTAGGGATGCTGTGGGTTTTGCGTCACGCTGTCGCTATTACCCCACTCAACCATATGGCCGACGTACATAACCGCCGTCTTCTCGGCAAAGTAGCGCGCCGTGGCGATATCGTGAGTGATGTACATAAACGAAATGCCATGCTTATCTTTCAAATCCGACATCAGGTTTAAGATGCCAAGGCGAACAGAGACATCGAGCATTGAAATCGGCTCATCGGCAAGAATCACGTCAGGATCCACCGCGATAGCGCGAGCGATAGCAACACGCTGGCGCTGACCACCACTCAACTCATGAGGATACTTCTCTGCGGTCTCTCTAACCGGTGACAGCCCTACCAGTTCCAACAACTCATAGACCAGTTGCGGGATAGCCTCTTTATCCGCTCGGTTGTGAATCATCAAAGGACGAGCGATGTGATGGTAAATGGTATGAACCGGGTTTAATGAACCAAACGGATCCTGAAAAATCATCTGAACCTGACGCGCATACTCAAGCTCGCCATGCTGTTTGATGTACTCGCCCAGTTCTTGACCTTTAAACTCGACCTGACCATCAGTTTTGTCATAGATACGCGTCAGTACTCGTGCGCCAGTGCTCTTCCCTGAGCCTGACTCACCAACAATTGCCAGCGCCTCACCTTTGCGCAGCTCAAATGAAACATCGTTAACTGCGCGCATAAGATTACTTTTCACTGACTGGCCAAGCGGGAAGTCCTTGACCAGATTCTTAACTGAGAGAATTACCTCAGGATTTGTTGCGTTTTCCATCTTTCTCTCCTGTTAAACAAGGTGACAAGAAACTAAATTGCCGTTATTGACTTGAGCCAGTGAAGGTTCAGTCTGTTTACACTGAGCAAAACACTCATTACAGCGCTCCTGAAAGTTACAACCCTGTGGAATCTGCAGCAGGTTAACCGGGTTGCCAGGAATACCGTAAAGGCGCTCTTTTGGTCCATGAATAGTTGGGAACGAAGAGATAAGCCCTTTAGTGTATGGGTGTTGAGGATCGCCAAATACCTTCTGGGCATCACCCAATTCGATAAGGTTACCGGCGTACATCACGCCAATTCGGTCGGCAATTTCACCCATTAAACTCAAGTCATGGCTGATAAACAGGATAGAGAAGCCAAACTTGCTCTTAAGTTCATACAGTTCGTTGAGGATCTCGCGCTCGACAACGACATCAAGCGCGGTAGTCGGTTCATCCATGATGATGAGCTTAGGTTCAAGCGCCAGAGCAACTGCAATCACAACGCGTTGGCGCATTCCACCACTTAGCTGGTGAGGGAAGCTGGCCATACGATCGCCGTGAATTCCGACAATGTTAAGCAGTTCAACCGCGCGCTCATGCGCCTGTTTGTAAGGGATTTTTCGGTGCGCGAGGATCACGTCAGTTAGCTGCTCACCAATGGTAATTACCGGGTTCAGTGAGTTCATAGCACTTTGGAAGACCACTGAAACATCGTTCCAGCGGAACTTACGCAATTGGCGGTCATTCATTTTCAACACGTCCTGACCGTTGTAGATGATCTCACCTTCGGAAATCAGTGCCGGTGCCTTGTGCAGTCGAGAGATGGCAAAGGCCAGTGTACTCTTACCACAGCCAGACTCACCTGCGATGCCCAGTGTTTCGCCCGGAGCGATAGAAAGGCTAACGTTATTGACTGCGCGTGCAACGCCATTAGGAGAGACATAGTCTACGCACAGGTTATTGATTTCTAGTAACTTGCTCATCTTAGACCTCGGCGTTTGTCGGCTTCTTTTTTCAGTTTGTGCCACAGTTTGATGTGTGGACCAGTACGTAGTTTCGGGTTGCTGACCTGATCAATCGACATGTTAATCAGAGCCAGGGCGCCACCTGTGATAGCAAGAGCCATTGCGGGAACCAGCATTTCCCACCATGCGCCTGTGTAGAGAGCCGATGAGGTTTGTGCCCAGTACAGCATTGAGCCCCAACTTACCTCTGTCGCATCGCCGAGACCGAGAATACCCAGTCCAGCTTCAGAACCCATTGCGTAGATAACTGTGCCTAAGAAGCCACCGAACACAATCGAGACAAGGTTAGGCAAGATCTCGACAAGGATGATGCGGATCTTTGATTCGCCCATGACTTCTGCAGAGATGATGAACTCCTTGTTACGAATCGCCATGGTTTGAGCCCGTATTACCCTCGCGCCCCAGGGCCAGGAGGTTATCCCGAGCAGTATGGTTATCACTAGAGACCCGACCTGGCCCAAGAAGGCAGCGAGTACGATCAACAGCGGCAATTGTGGAAAGACCAGAAATACGTTGGTCAGGAAGTTGAGACGATCATCGATTTTGCCTCCAAAGTAGCCGGAAGAAACCCCAATGATGACCGCGAGGCTCATTGCGATGATGCCAGCTGAGATGGCAACAGTCAGAGATTTACGTGCGCCGTAAAGCACCTGACTGTAGACATCGCGGCCACTTCGGGTTGTGCCCAGAACATGTTCAGCATTTGGTGCTACGTGAGGTCTGGCGACGCGTTTTTCTGGGTTATGTGTGGCTAATACCGGAGCAAAAAGAGCGCCAGCCAGCACGAGTGACAGTAGCAGACCACCGATGATCGCAGGTGGGTTTCCGTAGAAGAAAGCGTAAGCTTTGCTCAGGGATTTTTTCACTCGTTTCCAAGAGAACTTTGATTCACGTTGGGTCAAAGCATGGGCAGAAGACGAGGTGGTATTAATGAGTTTGTCCATGATGCACCTTAATTCGAAATACGTGGATCGAGCCAAACGTAAAGTAGGTCGGCGATGAAGTTAGCTGTCAGAACAGCAGAGACTAAGATCAATAGAATGGCTTGAATCAGCGGGTAGTCTCGAGCGACGATACCTTTTAGCAGAATGTTACCCAGCCCCTGATAGTTGAACACCACTTCAGTCATGATTGAGCCAGCAAACGAGAAACCAATCGCCATAGCAATCGCGGTTGCGACTGGCAGGATTGCATTGCGTCCTGCGTAGCGAGACATAACTCGGTAGCTACTCAGACCTTTAGCTTCCGCCATAGTGACGTAGTCTTCACCCAGTACGTTAATCATCGCGTTACGCATGTTAAACACCCAGGTAGAGATACCAACAATCACCATAGAGCCAACAGGCAATACAGCGTGCTTAGCAACGCTGGAGATAAACTCCCAGCTAAATGCCGGATCAAGTGAAGGGTCGTAGGTATAGGCGAGCGGCAGCATCTCTAACTTTAAGCCAAAGAAATAGAACAGCAGCAGCGCGGTAACTATGTATGGAAAGTTACTGATAAATGCCAGTACTGGCGGTACTACCTGACCAAAGAAGCCTTCGCGGCGGTAAGAAGCATAAGTACCGATGCTGACACCAATGATCAGAGCAACAATCAGCGAGCCCAGCGCCAGAAACATAGTCCATGGCAGAGCGTTGGCAATCACTTCAGACACACTGACAGGGAACATCAGTACTGAAGGGCCGAGGTCGAGGGTAAAAACACTCTTTATGTAAGCGATGTATTGTTCAAAGATGTTGCCATCAACGAAGCCATACATTTCACGGACTGCGTCCATTTGGGCAGGGTCCATACGACCTTGAGCAGCCGCAAATAGTGCGTCTACAGGGTCACCTGGCATCAGTCGTGGCAGCATAAAGTTGAAGGATATCGCAATAAGGAATGCGGTAAAATAAAAGCCAAATCGGCGAACTAAAAACGACATAACGAACCTTTTAATCAAGGAGCCCAAACGGCTTGGGCTCCGTGTTTTTGCTAGAGTGTGAGATTATTTAAGGTGTAGGTTGTTTAGAATAATCACGCGCTTACCGCCGTCGTACCATACTGGTTGAACGTATGGGTCTTGCTCACTTGGCCAGCCAACCACTTTCTTAGTGCTGTACTGGAACCAGGTAGGGTTTGAGAACAGCGGGATAAATGGCATGTTCTGAGCGGTGTACTCTTGTAGTTCAGAAATGACCTCTTCCTGCTCTTGAGCATTACCAATCTTGCCAAAGCTATCGATAAGGTTATCGATTTCCGGAGAGTTAACCCCGTGGCCCGCGTGCCAGGTCTTACCAATACGTGAAGTAGAGAAGTACTCTTGGTAAGCAAGGATCGGGTTAGTCGCTACCATCGACCAGTTGATCGACATAGTGTAGTTACTCTCCTTAAGGTTCTTATCGTAAACCGCCCAGTCGACAGTCTTAACGTTGGCCTTAATACCTACTTCGTCGAAGTACTCTGTTACCATCTGGGCAACTTGGATCCAGTCAGTCCAGCCGTTAACGACTTCAATGTCGAATGAGATGTCCGAACCATCTGCATTGTCGCGGTATCCATCACCGTTTTTGTCAACCAGTCCTGCTTGATCAAGTAGGGCGTTAGCTTTCTCTGCATTGTACTGAGTCAGGTAACCGTATTTCTGGTTTACGTTTTGATCGATGTGCGTCTTGTAAAGCTCTGCGATACCACCCGGGTTGTAGTTTGCTGTAGGGTAACCGTAAGCGGCAATATCAACGATCGCTTCACGATCCAGTGCCATTGAAAGAGCCTGACGAACACGTAAGTCATCGAATGGCTTCTGCTTAGTATTTACATATAGGTGAATTGCATCGTTCGCTGGGTACCAGAAGTGGTTGTTAGCCTTGTCCTGAGCGACGAAAGTAGACTCAACATCGGCAATAAAGTTTGAGCCCCAGTCGATTTCACCCTTGATAAGTGCAGGCTGAATCTGCGAGTTATCGTTGTATGAACGGAAGTTAACACAGTCCAGATAAGGGCGACCTTCAAGGTAGTAGTTAGGGTTGCGGCACAGTTCCATCTGTTGCGGTTTCAGATACTTCACCACTGTCATTGGGCCGCTGCCAACAGGATTTGGGTTGGTGAAGGTTGTCAGATCGTCCACTTTAGACCAGATATGCTTAGGTACAATGTGGTAGCGCTCCAGATTCCAGGCAAAGGTAGAGTCTGCTTTCGCTAATTCGAACACGACTGTGGTTTCATCTGTTGACTTGATTGTTTGCAGGTTTTTGCCTGACCAAATACCTTTCTGGTCAAATGCTGGAGCTTCTTTGGTCAGCATAAAGCTGTAAACCACATCTTCAGCAGTCAATGGGGTACCGTCAGACCATTTAAGGCCTTGCTTAAGTTTAAGCGTAATGGTTTTAAGGTCATCAGAGTAGGCATAAGATTCTGCAAGGCGGAAGTCTGTTTCCCCTGTCATATTGTTGAAGACCATTAGCGGTTCAAACATGATGCCATGATAAAGGTCTTTAGTAGTGTATGGGTTGAAGTTCTCGACAAAGCCAGTATTGATAATTGGTACCGTCAGTGTACCGCCTTGCTTAATAGAGTCCGCTTGAGCCGCAGTTGAAAGCAGCATACTGGCAGCAATGGTCGCGAGCAGAGTTTTCTTATGCATCACATTGTCCTTATTTAATTATTAAGTTTGATTCATCCCCGGAAGCAACTTTAAAAGAAAGCGCTTTCTTTGGTGTGTTTTAGTCTTATCATCACCAGAGTTCAAACTTTTGTCTTTAAAACAGACTTTAGATCACAGAACAAAACTCGAGTTTAGATTTGCTTGTATTGAGTGCTATTTAATTATAAGTCATTGATATTGGTTGTTTTATGTCTTTATTGGTTAATATTTTGAGTGTGATTGATGTGCTAGTGAGAAGGGGCATTAAGAGGTTTTTTTGAACAAAATAGCGTAAAATTTAGACAGCGCTCACTGTTTTTCTTACTCTAAATTTGCTGATCTTCACAAAATTAGCCAAAACAAAAGAAACCGCTTTCTTTGGGGTGGTTAAAGAGTAAAGTTTCAGCCAACAAGCAACCAAGATTTTAAGGGAAGTGATGATTAAATTCTGGAATGGTAACAAGTCATCGACCAGGCAAGATTATGAATATGAGTTACTTGAGTGTTTAGTTAGAGAGAGGCAAGAAGAAACCCTAATAGACAATGATTTAACCGATTATCCGTGTGCGCAAGATGAAGGAAATGTACTGGAAAATGGCTGCGATATATTGGTCACCGTGGCTGGAAACCGGAAGTTTGCCGGGAAACCTCTGATCGAAATAAAGCAGCCGTTGTGTAAAGGGTTATTAGGGTGGCGCCTTTGTATTGTGGCAACTGAACGAGTCGATGAGTTTGAGAACATAACTCTGGCACAATTGAAGGGTAAAAAGCTTGGAGTGCCAGCCACCTGGGTTGATGCTGAGCTATTCAGAGCCAATGGTTTCAATGTACTAGAGCAAGGAAACCTGGATGATATGTTAGGCTGGGTGCAGGATGGAAGCGTCGACTTTATTACTCTGGGGGCTAACGAAGCCCATGACATACTGGCGCAGAATCAACACTATAGCGACGTGCTCTCCATCGAGCCGACTATGGCAATCTATTATCCATTCCCATTAGTCTTTTACGTCAACCAGCAACAAGAAGAACTGGCTGAGTTATTAAGCCAGCAGCTGTTAGAAAAAAAGTCTCAGGTAGCTGAGCTATTCAATCACCACTATGGCGATGTAATTCGTCAGGCTGCTCTGCAAAAAAGGCGCAAGCTAAGCTTGAGTAATCCGTTGTTGTCAGATGACTACCACTTGTTGCTTGAAGCATATGAGCCGTTTGTAGTGGAGTAGGGCTTATCCAATCGCCCATTTGAGAATAACCAACAATAAAAAAGAGCGGCAATCAGACCGCTCTTTAGTGTTTGCTTAGCAAGACACTACGAGAGTGTGCCAACTGAGTCTCGACAGATGAGTTCAGGCTCAAGTTGCTGTTTTATATTTACTTTCTGATCATGAACCATAGCTAACACTCCTTTAGCTGACTCTCTCCCCATCTCTTCGACTGGAAAGTTTATCGTTGTTAAGCGTGGCCTGATATGTGCGCTGTGGTAGTCATTATCGAATCCGACCACCGACAGATCTTGTCCAATCGTGATGTCTCTTTCTACAGCGACGTCATACACCGCGAGGGCGATATTATCATTTTGGCAGAACACTGCGGTTATTTCTGGCGCACGGTCAAGTAGTCGACGAGCTCGCTCGTGGTTACCGTCATGGTCAAAACGACCTTCAATCACGTAAGAAGGGTTGTACTGAATCCCTGCTTCGGCGAGAGCTAAACGATAGCCTTGCAGACGATCCCGACTGTCCCCTTTACTTAGCTGACCGGTAATACAAGCGATGTTTTTATGCCCGTGTTCTAGCAGGTGTTTCGTTGCCAGATAACCTCCGAGTTCGTTATCGATATAGATACAGTTATCAGCGATATCGGGAATGTAGCGGTTAAGTATGATGGTTGCAGGAGTGTTCTTCACTACTTCAATCAACTCATCGTCTGAGAGCTTATCAGAATGAAGAATAAACCCGTCAACACGTTTGGAGCGGAGAAACTCAATTGAGTCTTTCTCTTTGCTGTGAGACTCCTGGCCGCTGGTTACAATCAAATGGTTGTTGTTCTGACGTATTGTATCTTCGGTATGATGCATCAAAGGGCCATAAAAGGGGCCATCTAATGAACCCACCAACATGCCGATACTATTTGAGCGGCTTGATGCCAGAGCTTGTGCAAACGCGTTTGGTTTATAGCCCAGCTGTTCGATCGCAGCGTAGACTTTTTTGCGGTTTGCTTCCTTTACGGTCGGGTGATTATTAATTGCTCGAGAGACGGTAGCTTGGGAAACTTTTGCCAACTCAGCGACTTCTTTAATAGTAATCAAGGCATTAACTCATTTTAAAACGGGTGAAGGTAGAGCACCTGACGAGTGTATTGTTATTCTACTATTTACTCGCTTTCGAAACCGGACTCTACATTTATCTCGATTTTACCCTATAAATGTGATTACAAACCAAAGAAAGCGCTTTCTTTTCTGATCTGGCTCTCATACTGTAGGGGTGTTTGGTTGGCAATATCAGCTTCTCCCAGAGTATTAGCCGAATGCTAACTGAATAATTCAGGCCTGCTTACTTCAGTTGACGAAGCAATGCGACGTCAACTGCACACTAAGTACTTGGTCGCTGACGCTAATGCTCGGCACTGTTAAGTCACACATTGATCGGGCTTGTCCCATCACACCTATAACAAGGATTACTATGTTGAATAAGACACTGATATCTCGCCTGATACTTTCCACATTCGCAGGGACAATGATTGCTGGTTGTGCGACAAATACTGAAACTACCGCAACGGGTTTTATCAGCGGTAAAAAGCCAATCGAGCTGAGTCAGCAACCTGTTACCCCAAGTGATAAGTGGAAACTGGCATGGCAGGATGAATTTGAGGGCGATCGAATTAATCCTCGTTACTGGTCTCTGGAACAGAACTGTTGGGGCGGCGGTAACAATGAGCAACAGTGTTATACCGACCGAGAGCAGAATGCGTTTGTTAAAGATGGCATGCTTCATATCGTCGCCCGTAAAGAGTCATTTACCGGGCCGGACAACCCTGATGGTCTTGAAGGCGGTGCGAATAAAACCTTACCTTACACTTCGGCACGCCTGAGAACTAAGGGTAAGCGAGATCAAAAGTATGGCCGGTTTGAGATACGCGCCAAGCTTCCATCAGGACAGGGGACCTGGCCTGCGATATGGATGTTACCAACCGAAAGCAAATATGGTACTTGGGCGGCTTCGGGAGAGATAGACATTGTTGAAGCGGTCAATTTGAAAACTCAGTCTGATGCACCGGGCACGAGCAGTAGTGAGCAAGAAAACCGAATTCATGGCACCTTACATTATGGTAAAGCCTGGCCAGATAATGTGCATAGCGGCATTGGCGTAACCCTGCCTGGTGGCGTTAACCCTGCGGATGATTTTCATACTTATGCGATTGAGTGGGAAGAGGGGGAAATCCGCTGGTATGTCGATAACATTCACTATGCGACTCAGACTCACCAAGGCTGGTACTCCCAGTATGAGCAAGAGGGACAGCTGGTCAATGCAGATAGCCTCGCGCCGTTCAATGAAAAGTTCCATCTGTTGCTAAACCTTGCCGTTGGTGGCGCTTGGGCAGCGAATGCAAACGAAAAGGGTATCAACCCGGATATTTTTCCTCAGACGATGTTAGTGGATTACGTCAAAGTATATCGCTGCTCGGCAGACCGCTGGAAAGGTAAGGGTTGTAGCGCAACGTCCGACCAGGCCACTCTGGTAAAGGGTAACCAACCGCCTGCAATCCTAATTGAAGATGACAGCTATGCCGATGGTTCAGAGATCGATATTTTCTCTGATGCGCTGCACAACAGCTTAGCCTATGGCAGTTATGATCCGACAGACATTGTTGAGCATCAGGAAGTTGAGGAACAAGACCGAGGCAAGGTGCTGAGCATCAGTAAGAAAAATGGCGGCGGTAATATCTATTTTCGTTCGCCTAAAACTGACCTTTCTGGCTGGTTAGCGAGCGGTGTCTTGAGCTTTGATATCAAGGTTGAAAAGATTGGCAATGGGACGGAACTGGTCGTCAAGATGGACAGTGGCTGGCCTGCGACCAGTGATATTACCGTTCCAGTGACTGAAACTTCACAGTGGCAGACGGTATCAATAGCAATCGCTGACATCATTGCTGGTGGTAACCGTTATGAATCGGGTAGTGCAGATCCGAGTAATATTAACAACTTACTGGTGTTTGAGCCGACTGGAGAAATGGTGTTTTCTCTGGATAACATCCGTATGACCAGATAATTATTATCCAATCGCCACTCAAATGTGACCTATACCGCGCTTTTATGCGCGGTATTTTATTTCCATCGTTCCATGAATGGATTCTGTGATCGATCTTTAAAGAAAGCGTTTTCTTTGTGATCTATTTAACTTTCTGTATGGGCATTTGGTGAGTATTCTGTCTTCAATCCAAATATGATTGGCAACCCAGTGTCAATAAGCGCTCTTTTAGCTTAATTGATGGCCCTACGCTTTTGAATGCTGCTTATTTTTGGATTTTTTATATCACAATAAAGAAAGCGCTTTCTTTAGCGCATAATAACATGGAGTTACTATGAAACTGTCAAAGCTTACCCTTGCTTGCGTGATTGCAACGACTGGTGTTACTTCACTTCCTGCATTTGCTGAGAAGTCTGAAGGGTTCGAATTTCACGGCTACTTTCGAGCAGGCGCTTTATATAGTCAAAACGATGATTTTAAACGAGCTAAATTCCCGGCATCTAAAGAGCGCCTCGGTCGTTTAGGCGTAGAATCAGACAGCCACTTTGAATTAGCACTGCAGAAGAACTTTGAAAATGATGCAGGGCAGAAGATCCGTATCAAAACACGTGCAGCCGCTGACAACGCTCAGTATGCAACCAACCAGCTAGGTGCCAACGCGGACGCTACTAATAGCGAAATTGGTATGGCAGAAACGTTTGTTGAGTTTGAAGGCGTTTCGGAAACAGGTGTTGTCTGGGGTGGTAAGCGTTTTTACGGTAAAGACAACTACATCTTTATGACCGACTTCTTCTACACAGATATGTCTGGTACTGGTGTTGGTATCGAAGGCGTTGAACTGGGCGGTAATAAATGGGACTTCGCCTACATCGCAAGTGATGACTCAGGTGATACTGGATTCTGGGGAGACGGTAACAACATCATGCATGCTCTGCACGCAGGTGTGAACTTTGGTAGCGTAGAGCTACACGCATTAGCTAAGTTTATGCCAGATAACATGGTTGATTTAGGCTTTGGCGCTGGTGAAGAAGAGTTTGCGGGCGACGGTTTTGAAATGACCGCGATTGTTCATACTGACTCTGTGTTTGGTCTGTCGGAAAAAGGCTTTACCAAGTACATCGCACAGGCAGGTAAAGGCTTGGGTTCTGGTAACCTGCTAGGCGGTACGCTGACTACTTACAACACCTACAAGCCAGGTAGTGATTACCAGAGTTGGTTAACTACAGGTACAACTTGTGGCACTTCTTGTCTTAAAGCAGTGGATGAAGATGATACTTCACTACGTGCATTGGTATGGGGTGGTTACTTCTTCGAGAATGGCGTTAGCGTCTTCCACTCGATTCAGACTCAGTACAATGATTTCGATAACGGTGCCAAAGATGGCTGGGTTTCTGCAATGGTTCGTCCAACATTCCCAATCTCAGAAAACTTCTTTATCGCTACTGAAGCGGGCTACATGTTCAACTACGAAGATCGTAATGGCGTAAAATCAGACTCTTATGACTACAAACTGACAGTTGCACCAACTATGGTTGTTCACTCAGGTTTTGGTCCTAGCCCAGAAATCCGTCTACTTGCTTCATACCTGGATGGTGAAGACAAGAGCGGTAATGGCAAAGACGGCGACTTTATCGTTGGTATCCAAGCGGATATGTGGTGGTAATCAACTAACGATGTTCTGAAGGCATCTGGTGGCCAAGTGTCAGGTGCCTTCCTTTTTCATTATATCCTTTTAGTGTTATTGCCTTTGGGAACACACTTTTTCAGCAGCGCGATTTGCTCCTAACGATCGCTTTTGCCGCTCTCTGTAGCGGCTTTTTTTATTTCTGCTCTTGGGGTCGTCAAGTAACGCTGCTTGTAGCATTTAGAAAAGTAGTTACTGTCACTGAAACCGCACGACTCTGATATTGTCTGCACGGAAGTGAGCTTCTCTTCAACAATCAGGTTATGTGCGTAACTTAACTGGAGTTGGCGGACATAGTGATTGGGCGAAGTGTCTAAATAGTGTTTAAACAACCTTTCTAACTGACGCTGACTAATAAAAGCCGCTTGCGCGATCTGCTCCGGAGTGAGCTCGCTGCGGGTATAGTTTTGTTCGATAAACACCATCGCCCGACTCAGTGCGAGAGTGGTTTTCGGCGTGTCTTGCTGTTGCTGAGCGTAAATTCTTGCCAAGGTAACAATCAGTTGCTGCATTAAGCTACTGATCATTACTTCAAAACCCGGTGGTGCCACTTGATATTCAGCTCGTATTGACTCCAGCATTTGTTCAACAGTGGTGAGTTGAGATTGATTGAGGGTCAACTTGGCACTGTATTCTGAGGTCTGTCTCGCTAAAGGTTCTATCTTAAATAGTGTTTGGTAGCCTGCTAGAACGCGCATAGAAGGTTGTTCAAAGAAGGGCGCTGAAGCGTCAAACATCAGATTGATCAGTTTTAGTCCGCTGACGTCTTTAAAGCCATGCTCAGTTTCACCATTAATGACAAACACATCTCCAACACTTAACGGATATTCGAAGTCTGCAACTAAGTGTTTACCACTCCCCTCTAAAACCAGAAACAGCTCTGAAAAATCGTGTTTGTGAAGTGCGAAATCGGTTTGATGGTCTCCATCGACAAAAGCGAAATTCAGGTGTTGATGACGCTGGTGTGAGCGTAGTCGATATCGAGTGGTCATGTCGCTATTTTCCTTTTTTGTGTCGCTATATTGGGAGATTAGCGAATTCAATCAGCATACTATTTTTGTTATCAGAAACACAGTGGGTAGCTCAGAGCAGCGACCAAAAAGTGACATCCCAAACTTAAGATGTGGTTGATTA
This sequence comes from Vibrio brasiliensis LMG 20546, assembly GCF_000189255.1. Lineage (GTDB taxonomy): Bacteria > Pseudomonadota > Gammaproteobacteria > Enterobacterales > Vibrionaceae > Vibrio > Vibrio brasiliensis. The sequence goes on from NZ_AEVS01000008.1 coordinate 27,772, forward strand.
TGCAAAACAGTCAAATAACACAAGCTCAAATGAATTTGGTTCCGGTTAGCCGTCAGGCTGCAACCGAAGGTATCGTATTACTCAAAAATGAACAGCAAGCTTTGCCGCTGATGGCGCATGACACGGTCTCCCTGTTTGGTCGTTGCCAAATCAATACGTATCGCAGTGGTACAGGTTCAGGTGGGGCAGTGAATGTTCCTTATGCGATCAGTGCTTTGGATGGGATCGCCTCCAATCCGGCGATTTCATACAACCAAGAATTAGCGCAGCTTTATCGTAACTGGGTTGCGGACCATCCATTTGACGATGGTGGTGGTGGCTGGGCCGCTGAACCTTGGTTCCAACAGGAGATGCCACTAAGTGATGAACTGGTAAGCACGGCGGCGCAACAATCGAATAAAGCGATTGTATTCATTGGTCGTACTGCGGGTGAAGATCAGGACAATCAGGACTTACCAGGCAGTTACCGTTTAACCGAACTTGAGCAGCAAATGCTTACGTTCGTCTGTCGTCATTTTGAGTGCGTGATTGTGGTGATGAACGTGACCAACATCATCGATATGTCATGGCTGGAGACGATTCAAGGATCTCAGTCCATCAGAGCGGTGATGTATAGCTGGGCGGCTGGCATGGAAGCAGGCGATGCACTGGCGGATATACTATCGGGTGCTGAATCACCAAGCGGCCGACTGAGCGATACCATCGCCTACCGCATTGAGGACTATCCATCAACACGTAATTTCGGTGATCGAAAGCGTAATGTCTACCAGGAAGACATCTATGTTGGTTATCGCTACTTCGAAACGTTTGCACCTGAGAAAGTACAGTTCGAATTCGGTGCTGGCCTGTCCTACAGTGACTTCAGGCAAGATCTGGTTGGATATCGTGTTGAAGGACAAGGTTCAGAGACTCAGCTACTGTTCGAGATTGAAGTGACTAATACGGGGTCAGTCCATGCGGGTAAAGAGGTTGTTCAGCTCTATGTAGAGGCTCCACAAGGCTTATTAGGTAAGCCAAGACGAACACTGGTTGCGTTTGCTAAAACTCGTAAACTGGCAGCCAAACAATCTCAGCTGATGACGATTAACCTTCCTCTGTCTCAGCTGGCCAGTTATGACGATAGTGGTGTCACTGGCAACAGAAACTGTTACCTACTCGAAGCGGGGGAGTACAACTTTTATCTTGGTGGCAGTGTTCGTCAAGCTAAACCAATAGATGCGTGTTTTAATCTAGAGAAACTACTTGTCACTGAACGTTTACAGGAAGCTTGTGCGCCGATATTGCCATTTGAGCGTATGAAGCCAACAAGTCCGGACGAGCGGGGCTATTTTCAGCTCGGTTTTGAATCTGTTCCACAACGTACCGTCGATATGGCAAACCGAATCTCAACCAATATGCCGAATGAACTTAAATACACCGGCGATGTTGGCCTTAAGCTGGCTGACGTCAAATCTGGACAGGCAAGTCTGGAGGCATTTGTTGCTCAGATGACGGTGGAGCAAATGGCGACTATGGTACGTGGCGAAGGTATGTGCAGCCCTAAGGTCACACCGGGAACAGCCGCTGCGTTTGGTGGTGTTTCGGACAGCCTGTTTCAACTTGGTATACCTGTTGCCTCAGCAGCGGATGGACCTTCTGGTATTCGTATGGATAGTGGCCATAAAGCCACTCAGGTGCCGATTGGTACTTTGTTGGGGTGTACCTGGAACAGCGAACTAAATGAACAACTGTTTTACCTGATTGGTCAAGAGTTACACGCAAATCATATTGATACGCTACTTGGTCCAGGCATCAATATTCATCGTCATCCACTAAATGGGCGTAACTTCGAGTATTTCTCTGAAGACCCGTATTTGACTGGAATGATCGCATCGGCTCAAACTCGAGGTTTGAGCTGTGCTGGTGTCTCAGGAACCATCAAGCACTTTGCTGCCAACGATCAAGAAACCGCAAGGGTAGATGTGGACAGCATCATCTCGCAACGAGCAATACGTGAAGTGCACGTTAAACCGTTTGAAATGGCGGTTAAGCAGGGCAGGGCAAGCACGATCATGACCTCGTATAATCCGGTCAACGGTCACTGGGCGGCGTCCAATTACGATCTGAACACCACTCTATTGCGAAACGAATGGGGTTTCAGCGGTATTGTGATGACAGACTGGTGGGCTAAGATGAACGATCCGATTTCTGGTGGTGTTGAAGCTAAAACCTTCACTTCACATATGCTTAAGGCACAGAATGACCTTTATATGGTGGTCGAGAATGATGGCGCTGAAAACAACGCAATGCAGGATGACACCTTAGAAGCCATCGAATCAGGAAGGTTGACCCTGGCGGAACTGCAACGCAGCGCGATGAACATCTGTCGTTTTATTCTGGCTACCCCCGTGATGGCAAGACCATTACAAGCTTACCAACCGGTAAAGTCATTTAAATCAAGGGCGTTGCCTTCATCAGAAGCGATTTATTCAGCAACCTCAGCGATTGAGGTCAATGCATCGACCAATTTGGTGTTTGATATCGAGATTGAGGTGGAAGGAATTTATCACTGTCAGGCACTGATGAGCTATGACAGAGACTCGCTGGCGCAATCTTCCTGCAGTATGGCAATTAACGAACAGTTCGCGATGAGTTTCCCTGTCCACGGTACGGAAGGTAAGTCGGTGCTGGTCGATGGATTGAAGATTCAGCTGGAGAGAGGCACTTATACGATATCGGTCGATTTTGTTAAAGCCGGTGCCTCGTTGGAAATGCTTTACTTTAAACGGCAGTAAACAGAACCCGCACTGAGAGTTAACTAAGTGCCAGCCTAGAGGACTGGCACTTAAGCTTTTGTCGTCATCTTGAGTCGCGAACTGAGATTTGCTTTGTCCCACGTATCAACCCCTTCATATGCCAGATCTTGGCGATGGCAATGGGATGTATGGCGACGATATTTATTCGATAGAAGTAAGAGGCCACCGAAGTGACCTTTTTAACTGTTCGGCGTTTTAGCTAGCCAATCCATTTAATGAAGTAGGGGATGATGAGTGCGTTCGCTAAATCGATAAAGAAAGCGCAAACCAGAGGCACGATGATAAAGGCCTGGTGTGAGTTACCGTACTTTTGTGCTACCGCGGACATATTAGCCATCGCAGTTGGCGTTGAGCCCAAAGATATTCCACCAAAACCAGAGCACACTACCGCCGCGTCGTAGCTTTTCCCCATTAATGGGAACACAACGAAGATTGCGATGCAGATTGCCACCAAAAATTGCGCACCAAGAATAATAAAAATAGGTCCCGCTAAATCAACCAGAGCCCAAAGTTGCATACTCATTAATGACATTGCCAGAAATGCTCCCAGCGCCATATCGGCAATTAATGCAACAGCGGGTTTCCTTGCTGGCCAACGTGTGCCTGTAATACGAGGGTACGATGCGGGAATAATGTTAGAAATCAAAATACCGGCGAACAGACAGGTCACAAACAGCGGTAGTTCGAGACCTAAGCTGCTGACCCCTTCATTCAAAATCGCACCTAAGATGATACAGACATGAATTGCTAGCATCGCATCTAAGAAGTCGTAAGCATTGATAGGTGGCTGAGGTTCATTGTTCACAGTGCCAACGTCCATCTCTTCTACTTTAGTAGGTTTGAGGTTGTGTTTATTTATGAGGTATTTCGCAATTGGACCACCCATTAAGCTGGCTAAAATTAGCCCAAACGTTGCACTGGCAATGCCGACTTCCATTGCGGTGTTGAGATCGAAGATCTCAGCAATTCTTGGTGACCAGGCTATGGCTGTTCCATGACCACCAATCAACGATACAGTTCCACTTAACAACCCGACAGCTTCTGGTTGTCCAAGCATGGAGGCAATGCCAATCCCTGTTAGATTCTGAACTAGCATATAGCCGATGGTCACCGAAAGCAGAATCAATAGAGGTTTACCGCCTTTGAACAAGTCTTGCAGACTGGCGTTGATGCCGATAGTGGTAAAGAAGTAAACCAAAAGTAAGTCTCGAGTCGCTAGGTCGAACTGTACATCTATTTGGGTGATGTAGTGGAGAATAGTAAAAAGCACAGAAACCAGAATGCCACCGGATACAGGTTCCGGAATGCTAAACTCTTTAAGAAATGAGCTTGCCTGAGTTAAGCGTTTGCCCAAAAATAATACGACGATCCCAAGGGTCACCGCTAGAAAAGATTCGACTTGTAATACGCCGTCGACATAATTCATAGTCACTCCTGTTAAGGTGAATCCACACGATATGAGAATCAATCCGTGTGTTCCCCCTTTTTTATATATGATATGTTTGCAATTCATCCAGTTGCGTATCGACGAATTTGAACTTAGTCGGATTGCTATGGATAAAAAAGGGGAGCGGCTGAATTTTTGCTCCCCGATGAATGCGTTAATCGCTCCCCAAAATCAAAAGCTGTCCATTTAATCTTGATGAGTTGTTGTATTTTCTAACTCCCAGTCGCCACCCAGCGATTTGTAGAGCGCAACGGTGACTTGAGCTGTTTGTAACTTTGCCGCGATTTGTCTGTCTTGCATCATGCGTTGTTGACGCTGAGCATCGAGCACTGACAAGTGGTCAATCAACCCAGCACGATAGAGCGACTTGGCTTTACTCACGGCCTTGTCTGTTGCTACCAATGCATCATCAATTCGACGCTGGTTTTCCTGGCTTCTGCCATAAGCAAACAAGGTTGAGTCCACTTCGGCAAAGGCGGAATCTACGGCATGTTGGTAAGTTAGCGTTGCTGCATCAAACCGGGCTTGGTTAATCTCTTCAAGTGCATCGCCGCGACCACCATCGAAGACATTCCAACTGATGCCTGCAGCACCAACCCAACCGAATGAATCACTGCTGAACAGGTCATCAAAGCTAGAAGCGGAAACTCCCGGCGCACCTGTCAGGAAGAACTTCGGATACTGATTCGCGATACTTGCCGCGAGTTCTTGATTGATGGCTGCCATTTCACGTTCTGCAATACGAATATCAGGACGACGTTGTAACAGGTCAGAAGGTAATCCGACTGGCACCATGTTATGCATCTCAGGCACCCCCTGAGTGTCTGCAAGTCTGGTTTCGACTTTCGACAATGGCTCCCCAATGAGTACCGCGATGCGATGTTTGTGAACTTGCTGCGCGATTTCTAACTGCGGGATGATCGATTCCATCGCTGCCAACGTTGCTTTGGCATGTGCTAAATCGAGGTCAGAACCGTAGCCACTGCGAACCACCTTCTCGACCAACGCCATGGTTTTCCGTTGGTCTTCAAGGTTCGATTTGGCTAAATCTAGACGTTCGGTTGCTCCTTGATACTGCAAGTAGTTATGAATCAAATCCGCAGTAAGCAAAGTCGTCAGTCCGCTTTGATAGATCTCTGCCTGTTCAACTCGAATTTTGGCCGCATTGGACTGGCGATCAATACGACCAAATAGGTCCAACTCCCATGCGATGCTCGCCCCAGCGAATACGCCGTCATGCTGGTTCTCCAGCAGTGTCGTATTGCCAATCTGCGGCGGTAAACCTGCTGCCGAGTCGCTAATTGGATTGAGCGCAGGACCAAGTAGTGAGTCGTTCTTGCTTAGTTGGTAATTGAAGTAACCCGCGCCTATATTGACGGTAGGTACTTTGAATGACTCTACGACGGTCTTGTAGCTGTCAGCCATCTTGATGCGCTCTGCCGCTACCTTGAGCGGGATGTTTTGGCTCTGCATATCGAGAACTAAATCATTCAGCGTTGGATCATTAAACTCCATCCACCAAAAGGCCTCATTCTCACTGTTTTGGCTAACGCTATATTTCTCATTATGCATATAGGTCTCTGCCATGCTGGTGGTCGGCACTTGGTAGTCTGGACCAACTGCACAACCAGATAAACTCATCGCCAATACCAATGGCGCAATAACGAATTTTTTCATGATTACGCCTCCTTCAATTCAGCGTCTGTTTGAGTAGTTTGTGGTTTGTCTTTGTATGCCAAGCGATACAGCGCTGGCATGATAAACAGTGACAGTACGGTCGCCGCTGCTAACCCGCCGATAATGGTTGCGGCCATTTGGTCGAACAGTAGATCCGACAGCAAAGGGATCATGCCAAGAGCCGTTGTCAACGCACCCATAGATATCGCCATGGTACGGTTAACTGTTGCTTCTTTGATGGCATCTGCCAATGGGCGGCCATTTGCTCGCTCAAGTTCGATTTGATCCATTAGTACAATGCCATTTTTAATGATCATGCCCGTAAGTGTTACTGCACCTATTAACGCCATGAAACCAAATGGTTTATCGAAACCAAGCAGCGCAAAGGTGGCGCCCGTTGCGGCTAATGGCAAAGTCGCAAAGATGATGATTGGTTGTTTAAAGCCGTTAAACATCGCCACTAAAATGATTACCATGATCAACATTGCTTTCGGTAGCTGCTTGAAGATATCGGTGACCGCTTTGTGCTCGTCGTAGAACTCACCACCCCATTCCATGTTGTAACCTGCAGGAAGGTGGATCGCTTCAATCTGTTCTTTGACGGCATTTCTTACTGTTGATGGCGTAGAGTGACGCGCTACACCCGCTTGTGCAGTGATGGTTTTGACTCGGTCCCGACGCCAAATCATGCTCTCTTCCGCTACTAGCTCAAAGCCATCAACCACTTGCCCAAGAGGTACACTGTGCATACCAAGTAGTGAGCGTACGGGCAGGGTTTCGAGTGAGCTCATGTTTTGAGATGTTCCACGTAGTTGAATCGGAATCAGCTCATCATTGAGGTTCATCTGACCTAGCGGCATGCCGTCAGAAGCGCGTTTTAAAGCAAAGGCGATGTCCGCACGGTTGATGCCCGCTTGACGCATTTTGTCCTGGTTGATGACAGGTTGAAGCACCATGCTCTCTTGACGCCAGTCATCTCGAACGTATTTAGCATCGGGATGAGTGGCGAAAATGGCTTTTGCTTGATTTGCCAACTGGTGCAGTACTGCTTCGTCGGGACCAGAGAAGCGAGCTTCTACCGCGTACTTATCTGACGTCGCTAGTTTTAGTGCTCTAAAGCGTGGCTCTGCGTCTGGGAATTGGTTTTGTAGCCATTTGTCCCCCCGCTCAACGAGCTTGTTGATACCTGCGTAATCTTTAGTGTTAATCAAGATCTGGCCATATGCTGGATCAAATGGTTCTGGTTCTACCGTGACTGAGAATCGCGGTGCACTAGCACCCATGTAGCTAGAAATACTTTCTACCTCTGGTTGCTTGAGCAGCCACTGTTCTACTTTGCGCATGTCTTCCGAGGTCTGTTCAATCTTGGCGCCATTGGGTAGCCAGTAATCTAGGAACACGATCGGGCGATCCGACTGTGGAATGAAGTTTACCGTTACATAAGGCAAGGCAAATGCAGTTACCAAGATCAGTGGAACCAGTCCTGTCAGTGCTTTGATTGGATTATCTACGGTCCAAAACACCAGTTGCTTATAACGGCTTGGCTTCGTATCTTCACCAACGGGCGTTGGTTTGATGAATAACCAGCACATTAAAACAGTGAAGGTCATTGCCACCAGCCAAGAGAGCAGCAGTGATGAAGCAACAATATAGAACACTGAGCTAGAAAACTCGGCTGAGTCTGTTTTGGAGAACAATACCGGGCTTGCACCCATGATGGCGATGACGGTGGCACCAAGCAACGGCACTGCGGTTTCTTTCACTGAATCAATAGCAGCGCGAGTGCGTTCGATACCTTTGTTCAGTTTTACGATCATCATGTCAGTGATCACGATAGCATTATCCACTAACATGCCTAGAGCAAGTATGAAGGTGCCTAATGAGACGCGATGCAAATCAATACCGGCGATGTTCATATAAATCAGCGTGAACAGTATAGTCAGAAGTAGGCTCGAGCCAACAATTGTGGCGCTCTTAAAGCCCATGAATACCAATAGCACCACGAATACGATACCGACACTTTCCAGTAGGTTACCCACGAAATCATCAATGGCTTTTTGCACTTCTTCAGGCTGATAAGCCACGGTAGAAATATCGACGCCAAGTGGTAGTGTTTGCTCGTAGTTATGGATAATGTCGCGAATGGTATCGCCCAGTGATACTACGTTAATACCTTCAACAGGGCTTACCGCTAAGGTCACAGCAGGTTGACCATTAAATCGGCTTTCTGTCAGTGCAGGCGTTTGATAGCCCATGGTGACATCAGCAATATCACCTAAGCGAATCAAACCAGTACCTAATTCACTTACGCCACCTTTGAGTATCAGGTTACGAATATCGTCTAATGATTGAAATTCACTGGTTTGTGTGATGCGAATACGCTCTGTCCCTGCATCGAATTTGCCCGCTTCAAATGTCATGTTTTGTGTGCTGAGTTGGTTCCACACCTGTGCAACAGACAACCCATATTGTGCTAAACGCTCATCAGGCATATCGATATGTACGACACGTGGCTGTACACCGTGAAGTTCGATTTTTTTGATGCCTTTTACTGCTTTAATTTGGCGTTGCAGCTCTTCTGCATAACGGCGTAATTCTTCTGGTGCTGCATCTTCACTGTGGATTGAGAACAGCATGCCATACACCTCAGAGAACTCATCCTGAACAATACTGATTTGTGCAGTGGAGGGCAGTTGTAGCTTCACGTCATCAACTTTGCGTCGCAGTAAATCCCATTGCTGTGGCAATGCCTCGGAGTTAAGACTTTCTTTTAAATCGACGAATACCATCGACATACCTGGACGAGACAAGGAACGCAAGCGGTTCAGCTCTGCCATTTCCTGCAACTTAGTCTCAACGGTATCTGTGACTTGGTGTTCAACTTCCTGAGCTGATGCTCCCGGATACAAGGTGACAACTACTGCTGTTTTTACGGTGAAACTTGGGTCTTCTAACTTACCCAGATCGAAGTACGAGTAGATACCCGCCACTACACTTAAGGCGATGAAAAATAGTACGAAAGTACGTTGTCTTATCGCGAATTCAGCTAAATTGAGCATGGGTAAGACCTATAGCGTTTTGATGATTACGTTTGACGTGGTGTCGCCGGGCTTGAGGTAATGAGTTCCGCTTATGACTACATAGTCACCTTGATGGAAATCTCCAGATACACAGGCTTGATATGCATCAATGGATTCCAAGCTTACCGGCTCGGTATGTATAACCGCATCGCGCACGACATTAACGTGAAGAGTCTTCTTCTCGCCTAAAACAGCAGAATACGGGAGGCAGTGGCTAGATTGTCCCGGCTGGAATGATGTCGTCACCGTCACTGATTTGCCATTGAATAACTCAGAGGAAAGCGAATCGATAGCTAGGGTGACAGGATATGTTTGTTTTATTAGGTGTTTTTTCGGCGAAATTTCAGTAACTTTAGCATCATAAGCTTGTTCTGATGCATACCAAGAAAGTGACGCAGACTGACCAAGACTGAACTGGTGAATCATGTTTTCAGGAACGTCGATATCGACCTCCCAAAGACCATCTTGTTGAATGGTAGCGACACTCATTCCTGGCAGAGTTTGCTCAAATGCGTCAACGCGAATTTCACCAATGTTACCAGTGAATGGTGCCCTTAGTGTGGTGTATGCCAGAGCGTCTTCTGCTCGTTGGATGTTTTTCTCCACCACTTTCACTGCTGATAAGCTACGCTCATAACCGCTGATTGCACGATCTAAATTAACGCTGGCAATGGCATCGTCTGCTGTTGCTTGTTTTACGCGTTTTAGTTCTGCCTTTGCCAGTTTATGCGCAGACTTCGCTTCCAACATGCGCGCTTGCAGTTCTTCCAAAGAAACTTGGTAATCGTGAGGGTCAAGCGTAGCAATGATCTCTCCCTTCTCGACATGGTCGCCTTTCTTGACAAAAACGCTCTCAACGGTGCCAGGGACACGGAAGGAAAGAGATGCGCTCTGTTTAGCTTGAACAATACCGCTGAAAGCTTTGTTCGATGTAATATTTTCAGCAGAAACCTCGATCACTTGAATCGGGCGTGAGGATTTAGGTTCTTCTAGAGTGACTTGGCTCTGATTACAACCCAATAGGGCAAGTGTTGCTGCACTTAATGCGGTGGTTTTGAATAGACGATTCATACAATGACTCCATAAATTTGGTGCCATCATACAATTGAACAGTGTTCAGATAATCGCTCAGTGCTGTGACTCACTGTCTCATAAAGTGAGACAATAACCTGAGCTAACCAAGCTTTGATATTTCTTGAATTAGGTGCTCAATAAGTAGTCTGCTTGCCTGACTAAGAGTTTTAGGTTGAGGGTAGAGTAGCCAACCTGACTCTTCTGTTACTGAATACTGTGACAATAGCTGAACCAAACTGCCAGATTCCAGCTCTCTTTGTACTAATAACTTTGGCATAAAGGTAATGCCGCGATCCAAGATAGTGGCATTCTTAATAAAGCCGATGTTGTTGGAGATAAGCTTCGGATTGAGCTGTACGCTTTGCTCTTGAAAGTGCCATACATTATCGACGTCACCATTTGGCCAGCGAAAACACACGCATTTATGCTCTGTGAGTTGTTCGAGAGTTTCTGGTACACCATGGGTTTTGAGGTAGCTAGGGGAGGCGACTAAGCAGCGATCGAGCGTCAGTAACTTACGTGCGACGATATCTGAATCAAACAACGCGCCACCATGAAAGGCGATGTCTAGCCCTTGCTGGAACATGTCATGAAAGCCGTTGTTGATATTACGAATATCTAACTCAACATGAGGGTACTGGTCGTGGAAATCAAACAAAATTGGGCGAACCAGTTCATCAGTTTCTGGCAATAATCCGAGCTTGATGCGACCACGAACTTCGTTGGTGTTATTGCCGACTTGTTCATTTGCTGCGTCAAGCATAGTCAGTGCCTTTTGCAGGTTCTCGTAGTAGGCTTCGCCATTATTGGTTAGAGACAAACTGCGCGTGGTGCGATGAAAAAGCTGGGCTCCAAGGGATTGTTCTAATTCGCCGATTCGTCGACTTACATTCGCACGGGGTAAGTCCAATGCATTGGCAGCGGCGGTAAAGCTACTTAACTCCACAACCTTGATGAACAGTTTGAGATCGGCGACTTTCACTTGGGTGCTCCATACTTATTGAACACTGTACTAAACCATAACACTCTAAAGCATCATACCGTTATGTACAAAACATAACGTGACTTTTAATGGCAGTCACTGGTCTTAAAAGTTAATTTGCTGACGGCCGGCAATCATCACTTCTCAATGGTTGAGTTCAAAACACAATGCTGTTAGATTCGAGATATGAAATACATCTCAATGCCTACATCAATCTTCTTCTGGTGGCGCTCTAATTAGAGCGGCACGGAATCTTTACATTCTTACGCTGCTGGAAGGTAGCTGAGACTGTAAATTGTTTTGTATCTCCAGTAGCGATCTATTTTTACCTGGAGATATAACCATGAGTACAAACCAACACTCTGATACAAAAGAAATCATCCTTACTGGCGATAGAGCGACAGGCCCTTTGCACCTCGGCCATTATGTTGGCTCTTTGAAGCAGCGCGTAGCGTTACAAGATATTCATGATCAAACGATTCTGGTCGCTGACATGCAGGGGCTGACTGACAACGCCCACAACCCGAGTAAAGTATCCTCCAACATACTGAATGTTGTTGCTGACTACCTTGCAGTAGGTATCGATCCTACTAAAACCACCATTTGTCTTCAGTCACAGTTGCCAGCATTGGCTGAACTGACCATGTACTACAGCAATCTTGTTTCTATCAGTCGTCTGGAGCGCAATCCAACCGTTAAAAGTGAAATCCAAAACAAAGGATTTGAGCGCTCTATCCCGGCAGGTTTTCTTACTTATCCAATCTCGCAGGCGGCCGATATTACGGGGTTTAACGCCTCTTTAATTCCCGTTGGTGATGACCAGTTGCCAATGCTTGAACAGACCAATGAGATCGTAAGGAAAATTAACTCGTTAGCGGGACGGGCCGTGTTAACGGAGTGTCGACCATTATTAGGTAATGCACCACGTTTACCGAGCACAGATGGCAAGAATAAGATGTCGAAGACGATGGGGAATGCCATTAATCTTGGAGCCTCGGAGAAACAGATTTCCGCAGCAGTGAAGTCTATGTATACCGATCCGAGTCATTTGAAGGTTGAAGACCCTGGCAAGATCGAAGGGAATGTGGTTTTCACTTATCTTGATGCTTTTCATCCAGATGAGGAATATGTTTGCCAATTAAAACAGCATTACCAGCGCGGTGGGTTAGGCGATGGTACAACGAAAAAGATTCTCGAAGAGTGCTTACAGGAGATGCTGCGACCAATCAGAGAGAGAAGAACTGAGTTCTTAAATGATAAAGGGCAGTTAATTGAGATTTTGCGACAAGGCAGTCGTACCTCAAGAGAGAGAACAGAAAAAGTTCTGTTTGATGTTAAAGGTGTGTTTGGCCTTAACATCTTGTGAATTTTAGCTAACCTCTTTCAACTTCGAGAAACTCCTCAACAGAGTATCTCGAAGTTGGAGTTTGGCGTGTCGCGCTGCTAGTTTGTGAGGTTTTTCCTGCTGACACGGATGCTCTTCATACGTTTACGACTATCAGTAATCAACGCGACTAACGCACAGATGATGAACAAGTAAGTCGGTATCTCTTGTGGAGCGATGGTACTGCCAATCAATAAACCGACGATAAAAATAAACGTAGGTTCGACATAACCGAGCATGCCAAACAGGGAGACGGGTAATTTTGTGTAGGCATAGAGATACAACAGCATAGGAGTGACAGCAACAACCGCGAGACCAAGATAGTAAAAATTGGTCGTAGCAGGTAGATGCAAGAAGTACTCAGAAGGGTAAAGGATAAACATACCGAATACCGCAAATGGCAGCAGAATAATATGGTCGATCGCCAGCCCTATATCGGCCGGAAGTGGGATTGCTTTCCGGTTGATAAAGTAAACCGGATAACCCAGAGCGACAACTAACACCACCCATGAAACACCTGAGGATAGAGCGTAAGCCCAGATGGTGCCGAGCAACGCAAACAGGCAAGCTACTTTCTGTAGGCGAGTAAGACTCTCTTGATAAACAAAGCGTCCTATCATTACCATTACAATTGGCAGAGTGAAGTATCCAAGGGCTAGATTGAGCGTTTCTCCATTGGCCGGCGCCCAGACAAACAACCAATACTGGGGAGCAACAAATAGGGCAGATATCAGGTATCTAAACCACATTTTACGTTCCTTTAACGCTGAGATAAGCAGTGGTAATCGCTTGGTAACCAATAGCAGAACTGCAAACAGCAATGTACTCCAAATAATGCGCTGAACCGCCAGCCAATGGCTTTCTCCTCCAGCAATTAAACTAGCAGCCATTTGTGGCTGGAGTTGGACATACGCAGGGATCAGGGCGAACAGTAACGAAGATAAAATTGACGCACTAACCCCTTTAGTTTGTTCAGAAATAAGATGATTATATTTGTTAAACATGAACGAAATTACGCCATAGAGTTGTCTGCCGCTACTTTGGCGATAATGAGTAAATTAGGCAACAAAAAACGGCGCTGAAAGGTAAAAAAACAGCGCCACATTCACCGGGTGATTATCAGTAAAACAGACTCGGTAGCCATAGTGATATTTGTGGCACGAAAGCAATGATGATCACTGCGATAACCGCTATAAAGACTATCGGTGTCACCTTAGCCGTGATCCTTTCAAATGGTGTTTCTGCGATGGCTGAAGCAACGAACAGGTTTTCACCTAATGGTGGTGTTGAGAAACCAATCGAAAGGGTACAAATCATAACGACGCCAAAGTGTACTGGGTCGATACCAAGTGCGTAAGTTACTGGCAATAAAACCGGCGTTAAGATCATTATTGCCGCCAATGTTTCCATAAACATACCGACAAAGAGCAGAATGCCGATAATCAGCAACCAGATGATATAGGGGTTAGTCGTTAGAGTGGTGAGCGCTTCAACAATGACCACTGGGATCTGATTTTCAACTAACAAACGACCAAATGCCGTTGCGGTTAATAGTATCAGCATAATACGACCAGACAGCCAGGCAGTCGAATCTACGCATTTGGTGAACTCTTTCCATGTCAGTTCTTTGTGAATGAATATGCCGACAAACAACACATAGAAAATCGTGACTATCGCAGACTCAGTCGGTGTAAATAGACCTGTGTATATACCACCAAGGATCACTACCGGTGCGCTTAACGACCACTTCCCCTCACAGCAGGCTTGAAATGACTCACCGAAAGACCATTTATGGCTAGAACGCTCAATGTTGCTCTTTTTACAGTAGATATAATTATAAATCAGAATACCAAGAGACATGATTAGGCCAGGAATGACACCAGCTACAAACATTTTGCTAATAGAGACAGATTGGAACTGACCAAACTCGGCAATGGCTTCGAAAGGTGCAGCGATGCCCATTGCGGAGATGCCAAAGATGACCATTGGAATAGAAGGGGGAATGATGATGCCTAGTCCGCCTGATGCCGCAGTAATCGCAGCAGCATAATCTTTTCCATAGTTATGTTTGATCATGGCAGGAACCATTAGCATACCTACGGCTGCAGTGGTTGCTGGGCCAGATCCTGAGATCGCACCAAAGAAAATACAAGCAATGACCGTTGATGCGCCTATGCCGCCAGTGAAAGAACCGGAAAGTGTCTCCGCGATATGAACCAAGCGCTTGGATATTCCGGCGGCCTCCATTATTGCACCAGCAAAGATAAATGCTGGAATTGCCATAAGAGGAAAAGAACCAATGGCATTAAAACCGAGCTGAACCAGCTTTATTGGGTTTTGATCTAAGTGCAAATAGGAAAGAATCGAAGCACTTCCCAGAGCAACTGCTATTGGAGAACCTATGATGAGCAGAGCGAAAAAGGTTATGAAAAGAACAAAGGTAATGCTTAACGGGATCATGTCATCTCCTTAGTTTGTTTGCTCGCTACAGCAGCATTGCCGATAGCATTACGACCTGAAATTTTTTTGAGATTGACCTGTATATGACGCAGCGTCATGAGCAGAAAGGCGATTGGCATAATCAGATAAATGAATTTCATCGATATGCCTATCGTTTGTGATTTCCAATATAGATTCATTTTGTTGAAGACAAAGTCATAACTGAGATAGAAGAAGTAAAGGTTGAATGCCAGCCAGGCGACTTCAGCAAGAACTTTAAAAACAGCAACGACTTTGCCTGGTAAGTACTTATATTGGAAATCAATTCTATTATGTGCTTCGATTCGTATCGCTCTGCTGGCGCCAAAGAACACAAACCAAACAAATAGATAGACAGCAGACTCTTCGCTCCAACTAATGGAATGACTGAACAGCTCTCGAGCAATGATCTGGATAAATAAGATTGATGTAAATGCGATAAGTAAAAACCGACAAATGTAGTTTTCGAAGTTATCGATTAATTGTTTGAGCATACCACTTCCCTGTAAATAAGATGGGGGCGGCGCCCCCATCGACTGGATTGACGGTTATAACGTCTCGCGACCTAGTGCTTTCAATAATTCGTTAACACGCTCTTTACCACCGACTTCGTCGAAGTACTTAGGCCATACTTCCTGCTGAAGTTTGTCGATCCATTTTTGCTCATCTTCCAACTTACTTATCTTCATACCGTATTTGTCGATAAGGTTTTGTTTGATCTGGTCTTCTGTTTCAATCAGATACTGGTAGCTATAGGCTTCTGCTTCTTCACCTGCTTTATCAATCGCTTGTTTAACTTTATCTGACTGTGCTTGATATAAGCTTTCTGACATTAAAACGGGTTCGATTTGGAAAAGGTAGTGGGTCTCAGTAAGGTATTTTTGGATCTCACCAAACTTCATAGACTGGATAGCTGCATACGGAGTTTCTTGACCATCGACCACACCTTGCTGCAAGGCTGTGAAGGTTTCACTCCAGGCGATAGGGGTGGCGCCAATACCTAATGATTTGTAGGTGTCGAGAATGACCCTGTTCTTAGGCACGCGAACAGATAGCCCTTTAAGATCTTCCATTTTAGTTACTGGATGGTCGGAGTTAGTCAGGCGGCGGAAACCAGAGTAAGTCCACGAAACAATGCGCACATTGGCTTGTTTAAGAACGTCCTGCTCGATCTTCTTTGTGACTTCACTATCGAGCGCTTTTTTTGCATCTTCGACGTTGTGGAACATATACGGATAAGTAAACAAACCAATGGCTGGTGACAACGCGGCAAGGTTTGAACTGCCGACTACTGACATGTCAAGTAAGCCCATAGAAACGTCATTCACAGTCGCTTGCTCTGAGCCAAGTTGACCATTAACGAATAGTGCTGTTTCGATCTTACCTTCAGTTTCGCTGGCAAGAATGTCAGAAAATTTCTGTGCGATTACTTCTTGTGTTGAACCAGCACCATCGCCGATTGCAATATTCCATTTTGCAGCGTTGGCTGAGAACGATAAAAGTATTGCTGTACTTAAAAGAATCGTTTTTTTCATTGTTTCATCCCTTTATTGATTAGGTTTTATTAGTTTTGCTCGTTCGATAATTTCCTTCGATAGAATGTCTACTGCATCGAATACAGGAACATCAGATTTGATTTTGTCTTTGATTACTGACAGCTCAGTGCAGACTAGTGCTAAACAATCGACGTGTTTTTCCGCCATGTGTCTAAGCAAAGAATCGAGAGCTTTCAGGTCATTACCGGAAACTGACTGTGCTTTAATCGCTTTGATTAGCCCCATCAGTTGGTCCTGATAATTCGTATCCGGATACACCGGACGTAGCCTGTGGCTTTCGAAAACCGGGCCATATATATTGGTTATTTGAAGCGCCGTCGAACCAAGCACGCCGACGCTAATGCAGCCTTGACTGCGTATCTGTTGGGCGGTGATGTCGAGCAAATTGATGACTGGAACATCGACCGAGTCAGCGACATCTTGATAGTAGTAGTGCGCGGTATTACAAGGAATGACGAGAAAGTCCGCTCCCTGCTTCACCAAGCCTTGCGCCATTTCAATCATGCAAGGAGCTGGGCTTTCACCTGTGCCTTCAATGATTGCCTTGATTCTTGAAGGCACCTTCGGGTTATTGTCGACCAGCAGTCGAATATGACCACCGTCATCATCAGCGGGTGTTTGATTGAAAACGCGGTACATAAGGTCAATTGTTGCTTCTGGACCCATCCCACCAATCACACCTGGTGTTAGTTGATCACTCATAGCTGGCTTCTACCTCTTCAACAATAATTTTGGCGATTAGATTACAATCTGCTTCGTCAAAGGTAAGGGGAAGGCGCATGTCGAGCAGTGTTGCAAGCACTTGGTCGGCATTACTTAGAGTTACGCTGTCACCAAGGTAGGCCCAGCTATCGTATTTGCTGGTATAGCTTTCTGGAACATGGCTGCCAAACCACTTAATTACTACACCTCTATGCGCGCAACGTTCGATAAGTGACTCAAATTGGTGATACCCAAGGGAGGGGACACTAAACTGAATAGAACTGGCGACGAATTGTTCTTTATCCGAACGCTCTGTCAGGCGAATTTTATCGCAGCTTGCCAGTACTTCAGCGACGATGTCATGGCGTAAATTCCAGGCTTTGCAGTCTTCGTCCAACTTTGCGAGCTGCGGTAGCAAGGTTGCTGCTCTCAAGTTGTCCATCCGTCCACTGTAGTTAGGAGTGAGAAGGCGGACATCATCAAAAGCCTGCTTGTCGGGAGCGGCATGATGACGGTCATAGAGCATGTAGGATCCTGAGTAGATGATTGCCTTAGCCATGATCTTGTGATGTGGAGTAACCAAGAGGCCACCCTCTCCGGAATTCATGTGCTTATAGGTTTGTGTACTAAAGCAGGCGACATCTCCAAAGCTACCACTTAGTTTTCCGTTCCATTTTGCGCCCATGGTATGCGCGCAATCTTCAATCAAGGTCAAATCGTGGCGATGACAGATATCGATAACTCTATCCATATCAGCGATATGACCACGCATATGGGAAAGCAGTAAAAATTTAGCTCCGCTCTGGCTTGCCTTGTATTCAAGATCATCAAGGTCGATGCAGAGATTTTGGTCGATATCAACCAGTACTGGTGTTGCTCCAGCATTGTTTATTGCCCCTGGTACAGGCGCGAGGGTGAAGGCATTGCACAGTACGAGGTCTCCCTGAGTCACGCCAACGCAACGTAAAGCTATATGAAGTGCGTAACCACATGAAGCACATGCCAGACAGTTATCGACCCCCAGATACTTTGCAAAAGCGATCTCAAGGAGATCTGTGGTGCTTTTCTCGCCCTGTTCGACGTTGTAGCGATGCAATCGGCCTGATTGCATCACCTCGATGGCCAAAGCTATCCCTTCATCTGGAATAGGTGCTTGCTGAGTGAAAGACTTAGTGAACTTCTCCATTTACGCATCCTCTGAGCTGTAAGACTTCTGGTCATAAACTTCGAAGTCCCACTCCATCTCAGGGAAGTACTTTCTAAGTCTCCAATCGCAAGCGCGAGCGTGACCTTCCATACCTTCAGTTCGAGATATTCGAGAGCCAGCAGCACTGAACACTAAGTTTGCCTGATCACTTATTTGTTGGTATGTCAGCACTTTCATAAATTTCTGGACATTTAGGCCACCGCTGTAACGTGCGGCGCACTTAGTAGGTAGAATATGGTTGGTTCCAGAGCATTTATCGCCATGGGTGACAGTGCTACCTTCACCTAAGAAAAGAGATCCGTAGTTGTTGAGGTTATCTTTCCACCAATCTAGATCTTCAGTCATGACCTGAAGGTGCTCACAGGCATACTCGTCACTGATTCTGGCCAGTTGCTCTTTGTCTTCGCAGTAAATGATCTCGCCATAGTCACGCCATGAAGCTTCACATACATCTGCGTTCGGCATATCAGCAATAACAGCAGGCATAATGGCAGCAACTTCTTCGCCAATTTCACGGCAAGTGGTAAACAGCCAGACTGGTGAGTTGATTCCATGCTCAGCCTGAGAAACCAAATCGACAGCAATAGTCATAGGATCGGCGTATTGGTCTGCAATGATTGCTGATTCGGTAGGACCTGCAAACACATCTATGCCGACAGGGCCAAACAGTGCTCGTTTAGCTTCGGCAACATATGCGTTACCAGGGCCGACGATAATATCTACTTTGGGAGTACCGAACAGGCCATTAGCCATGGTTGCGATAGCATGAACTCCGCCCATCTCAAGAATGATGTCTGCTCCGGCAACATGCATTGCGTACGCTACTGCTGGGTTGATACTTTCACCGCGCGGCGGAGAGCAAGCGATGATATTTGGTACACCAGCAGCCTTCGCTGTAGCAACACTCATCAGCGCCGAGGCTGCGTGAGCATATCTTCCTCCTGGCACATAACATCCGGCAGCTTGAACTGGAAGTACCTTCTGACCTAAGGTTACACCTTGTTCAGTTTCGATAGAAAACTCTGTCAGACTATCACGCTGAGCTTGTGCAAATCGTTTAATCTGTTTATGGGCGAAGTCGATGTCATCCTTAACGCTTTGTGGTACTGAGTCGATGAGAAGTTGTAGCTTCTGCTTAGAAAGAACAAAGCCAGCTGTCCAGTTGTCGAATTTTTCTGCGTATTCAGCGACGGCCGTTTCACCTTCTAGTTCGATCTTCTTCAACATGCCTTCGACAATGTTTCGAGTCTCCAAATCATTGTCTACGGCGTCATCTTTTTTTAGTGCTTTTTTTAAAAATTCCATTTTACTTCCTTGAGAATGTTATCGAGTTACGTAAACGCAGGCCATTTAATGTCGCCGCAGCGTATAGGATTAAGATTGGTGTGACGCCCAGATGTTAAATCCATCTAAAATAGTGCGGATGTCTGATCACCAAACACCAACTCTTAATACCGTTTTGCTTTAAGTCAGCTCCTTCAGTGCTTATTCGTAATTGGCAAAATCGAAGCTGTCTCTGTAGCCAAAGAGTGCTTGGGCACCGCCCGTATGAACGAATACGATATTCTCTCCCGCCTTAAAATGTCCTTTGCGAATAAGGTCAATTAAGCCCGCAGCGCCTTTCCCTGAGTAGACTGGGTCAAGCAGGATGCCTTCATGGCGAGAAAATAGGTTAATCGCTTCGATAGTTGATGGGGCAGGGATTCCGTAACCTTCACCCACATAATCACAGTTGGCCACAACGTCTTCGCGTTTGACGGCATCAGCGGCGCCAAGGTGTTCGGCAGTTCGCTGAGCCAGCTTAAACACGTTGCCTTCCTGAGTAGGTTTGTCGACACGAACACCAACCCCAAGTACCGGAATGAGGCTGTTAGTTAGTGCAAAACCTGTGACGAGACCTGCTTGAGTTCCCGCACTGCCAGTGGCATGCACTACATGATCTACCTTGAGGTTAAGGTCATTGCATTGCTTAAGAATCTCCAGCGCGCAGTTGACGTAACCTAGTGCGCCGATATGGTTTGAACCGCCGCCAGGAACGATGTATGGTTTTTTGCCTTGAGCTCGTAGGGTGGCAGCAACATCTTCCATTGCTGCATTCATGTCAGTACCGCCAGCGTACTTAGATAACTTAGCGTTAAACAACTGATCGAGCATGACGTTACCATTGAACTTGTAGTCAGGGTCATCGCTGCCAGTACGATCTTCCAGTAGGACGTAGCATTCCATGTTGAGCTTGGTCGCGATGGCTGCAGTTTGACGGGCATGGTTTGATTGAGTGGCACCTTGCGTGATGATGGTATCTGCGCCTTGTTCAACCGCATCTGCCATTAGGAACTCAAGTTTACGAGTTTTATTACCGCCCCCGGCTAGGCCAGTACAGTCGTCTCTCTTGATCCAGATATTTGGACCGCCTAGCGCCTTACTTAGATTTTCCATTAGTTCCAGAGGTGTATCTAAGTGAGCAAAATTCAAACGAGGATAGCGTGCTAAATGCATCTCATATTCTCCTGTTGGTGTTTTAGTTAATGGCATAAAGAACATGCAATTAAATTAGCGTTTGAAGTGACTCGAAAGATAATGCTTTTTGTTAATAGGGTTGTTAACATCCGGTTACGGGCATAAAGGGAAGTCACAAAATTCGATCAGGAATAGTTAGATGGATTTAAAATGGATTGAAGACTTTTTGTACCTTTCTCAGTACGGAAGTTTTGCGAAGGCCGCCAAGGCAAGAAACATAACTCAACCTGCATTTGGTAGAAGAATCAAGTTATTAGAGGAGTGGGTTGGAGTCGATTTAGTGAATCGTAATACCTATCCAGCGACCTTTACTAAAGCTGGCTTTCGCTTTTTGAAACACGCCAACGAATTGAAACAACAGATTGATTACGCTCGCTTGGAAACAGCAAAACAAATTAACAATAACGAAACAAAGATCACATTCCATACTCAGCATTCATTGTCTGAATATGTCGTTAATAAAATGATCAATGAGAATTCAGATGCATTTAAAACAGCGATGATTTATGTCAATCCAAGCAATCTCCATGACTCAGTGCAGGCGTTTATTGACAACCGTTCTGACTTTTTAATTGGTTTGTCTTTTAATGGGGCGAGGATTTATATTCCAAACCCAGAAGTAGAGTCGGTGACAATCGGTTATGAACGCTTAGTTCCTATGGTGGCAACGTGTGAGAATGGCGCGCCACTGTATAGAGATATCGAGGCAGAGACAGTCCCTTTGTTAAATTACCCTTCAAGCACTTTCTTTGCTCAAGTATTAGAAAAGCATGGTTCTCTGCGTCAGAGTCGCTGTCAGTTCGAGGTTGTCTACGAGAATGCGGTGACACATTCCCTTAAATCTATGGTTCTTTCAGGACATGGTGTTGCCTGGTTACCTGAAGGGTTTGTTCAGGATGAGATAGATAAAGGGGTAATCACTCCTTTCTCTGATGCTATCTCACCTGTGAAGGCGAAGATAAAGTTGTACCGATTCTCGACCGAAGAGATGTCACCTGAAATGGCCCAATTGTGGCAGATATACTCGAATCAGCCTCTGGGTGAATAACTCAACGCAGACGCATTGTTCTTTGATAGGTAATCGCTATTGGTGTCAGGTTGTTTGACTTGTATAGCAATGCTATGTTGAACATTAAATAAACAAGGAGGTTAGCGATGAGTAAAGAGATTACCGGTGGTTGCTGTTGCGGCAGCGTGGCTTTTAAATTGAAAGATGAGTTTGCTAAGTTCTTCTTCTGTCACTGTGAGCAATGCCGGAAACTAACGGGATCTGCTCATGCCTCAAATCTGTTTACCGCGCCGGATAACATCGAGTGGTTAAAGGGGGAGGATAAGACCAAACGTTATCAACACCCGACTCGTTCGTTTGCCAAAGTGTTTTGCACCGATTGTGGTTCTGGATTGCCTTATCTGACAACCAGCGGCCGTTTCCTTATCGTTCCCGCTGGTAGTTTGAATGAAGAGCCGAGCAAATCATTAGACGCGCAGATTTTCTGTGAAGAGCAGGCTGACTGGCATAGAATTGGCGAGACAGCAAAGCGAGTTGAAGGTTTCGATAGGTAAATCCTACTCGGTATAATTTTCAAACTTGATATGACGGGGCGGTGGTAGTAACCTAATCAAAGGCTAGTTGGACGCCTGCCTCGCAAAAACGTTAGTGCCAACCTAAGCAAAATAGACATCGCAAGCATTTCACTTGCATATCATCCCACAACCTAGAGCGAGACGGTTGAATACGAGGAGGACGATATGCGTCATCAAGACAATCCTGATCTTCAACTTTGGCTGCGTGAAGCTAAAGTGTTACAACGCGCTGCTCAGTCAGCATCACTTTCAGACTCTTTACCAGTATTACGTCGCCTACTTGAAGCGAAAGTATTGATTAACATTTCTCTGCCACAGTTGAAGAGTAAAACCGAGATGATTCAACGCAAGCACCTACTGCAAATGCTGGCTGTGGAAAATGGGTCGAATTGCTGGGCGGATTTTAAGCACAAAATTGCATCAGGACCGCAGGGTTCAATGCGCCCCTACAGCGCAGAGTTGAGAGATGCGGGTTATCCGGTATTGTGGTTTTCTAGTACTGTAGAAGCGCAAAGCTATGCCGATAAAAATGGCGAAAAGGTAATCAAGGTTGGTCGCCAGGCCGCTGTTGCACCGGAAAAAACTGACTAATCGTTGGGGGCTCTTGCCCCCAACGATGATTTGATTATCTTTGACACTGACTAAGACTGGCGATCATTGCATTTAATACTGCGTTATAGTGTCCTTTACCTACGGCTATGTTTGCACCAAGCGGATCCATGGTACCGATAGTCTTAATGGTGGAGTTTTTGAATACACTGTTGACCATTTGAGGGTTATATTGAGGCTCGGTGAACACGCAGGTTACGCCTAACTCTTTTACGGTATCGCGAATCTCGGAAATTCTGGCTGGGCTTGGCTTAGATGCGTCGGAAACAGAAATCGCCCCTGAGGCTGATAGACTGAATCTCTGTTCAAAGTATTGGTAAGCGTCATGAAATACGATGAACTTAATGCCGTTTAATTCTTTCGCTTGCTGCTCAATATCGTCTGAGAGTTGATGCAATCGGCTAATCGTTGCTCTCGCGTTATCTTTGTACACTTGCTCATTCTGACTGTCAGTCTGTGCGAGCGTTTCGGCGATCACATTAACCCACACTTCCGCGTTTTTAGGGTCTAGCCACACATGTGGGTCATGACCTTGATGATGTCCATGCTGTTGCTCGTGAGCATGGTGATCTTCCTCTTTGTGATCTTGATGATCGTCATCATGCTCCTCATCATGGTGATGATGCGATTCGAAGGTTGCTCCTTCTCGGAAATCATAAAGCGTCGTTCCTTTCACTTCCATCATCTCAATCTTGTTGGCTGAACCGGCCAAGCTTGAAAGTGGTTTCTCCAACCAGGGCGTTAAACCTTCACCGATCCAAAACACCACATCGGCTTCTGAAAGGGCTTTAGCGTCTGATGGACGAAGATGGTATTCGTGTGGTGATACTTCAGGACGAATCAACAGTTCTGGTTCGGCAACCCCATCCATGACTTGTGCGACCAGAGAGTGTAACGGTGCGATATCAACCGCAACTTTTGGCGCCTGAGCATAACTGTGAGAGGCGAGTGCCAGACTGATAGCAGCGCCAGATATGGCTTTCTTAAGCATATTGTTTCCTTAATCGTTTTAATCGATAAACACCAAGTTTGGCATTTGTTTTGTTATGTTATAACATATCTAAAGTTTGCGGCGTAATGCAACTAACTTTGTTTGACGCAGCGTCCGACTTAAGTGCAGTTAGAGAGAAGAGAGATGTTGATTTCATCACATGGGTTGTCTGTGAAGTTTGGCAACCACCTCATTTTGGATCGAGTCAATTTGTCGCTCAGTCAGGGTGAGGTTGTGACTATCGTTGGTCCTAATGGCTCAGGAAAGTCGACATTATTGAAAACCCTGATTGGTGCGATTACGCCGTTTAGTGGCTACATAGAGCGGGCAAGAGATCTAAAACTCGGCTACGTCCCTCAACGTTTACATATTGATGAAACCTTACCGATGACGGTATTACGATTTTTAAACCTGCCGCTGCGTCACCCTAAACACGCAATTACCATGGCACTCAAGCGTGCAGGAGTCGTTGGGCTGGAGAAACAGCAGCTGATGTCCTTATCTGGTGGCCAGCTTCAACGGGTATTGCTGGCTCGGGCATTGTTGGATGAGCCGGAAGTCTTGCTGTTGGATGAGGCGACTCAGGGGCTGGATCAGCGCGGCATGATTGATTTCTATCAGCAAATTGACGCGATCCGCAAAGAGACTGGATGCGCGGTAATTATGGTCAGTCACGATCTGCATGTTGTCATGCGCCGAACAGACCGGGTTATCTGTCTAAATGGTTATGTCTGTTGCGAAGGGCTACCTGAGAAAGTGAGTGAATCGCCGGAATATAAAGCTTTGTTTGGTCTTGATGAGGGGGATGTGTTGGGCGTCTACAGACATCAAACCACCACTGGCAAGCTATATAAAGGAGCCTTAAATGCTGGATGATTTCATATGGAGAGCAGCGTTAGCCGGCGTGGGCGTTACCTTAGCTGCAGCCCCTCTTGGTTGTTTCATTGTCTGGCGCAGAATGGCCTATTTCGGCGATGCCACTGCGCACGCATCAATGTTAGGCGTCGCTCTGTCTCTCTCTTTTTCATTACCGATTTTCCCGGGAGTGCTGTTTATTGCCTTGATTATGGCAATAACAGTCTCGACCTTTAGCGGACGTGGCTACGCCATGGATACCTTGCTTGGTGTGATTGCACATTCCGCTCTGGCGATTGGCCTTGTCGCAGTCTCGTTCCTTTCAGGCGTTCGTCTTGATCTGATGGCTTACTTATTTGGCGACATTCTCGCGGTCAGCAAGATGGATTTACTGGTGATCTGGGTTGGCACCTTAGTGGTCATTGGGCTTATCAGCTTACGCTGGTCGGGGTTGCTACTTTCGACAATGAATAAAGACTTAGCACTCGCAAGCGGCTTTTCTCCTAAGCGAGAGCAACTGATTCTGACGATTGCATTGGCGCTGGTCGTGGCCGTTGCGATTAAGGTCGTTGGTGTATTACTGATTGTCGCGATGCTGATCATTCCGGCAGCAACTGCTCGCCCATTCAGCCGGACTCCGGAAATCATGGTAGTTTTCGCCGCCTTGATAGGCAGCTCAGCCAGTGTTGCTGGTCTGCACGTTTCTTATGTAATCGATACGCCGACCGGGCCAACTATGGTGTGCGTCGCCACCGCATTGTTTGTAGTATCCAGTTTGATTTTTAAGCTCAGGAACAGCTTACAGTTGGCCGGAAAGCAAACCATTCGACAATGACTTTTAACAGGGAGTGAAAAAGTATGAGCCTAGATACGGTGATAGAACCCGTGCCAGTTGAAATAAGTAAGGTGCAGCCAATTGATATTGCGCCGGGCATTCTAACCGAGATTTATCAGCCGCAGTATAACCTGGCACTGTGGAAGCGAACTCTGACAGCGGACCTAACGACGAATATTGAACAGTTGTTACAAGAGCAGAGTCACTTAGCGTTAGTGCAAACCGTCACACCTGATGATGCTGCACAATGGATTAAAAGTAAGCTTGAGGGGCATGCTTGTGCCGACGCTTTGGGCGAAGATATCGCACTTATCGTCGATATGTTCTGTTGCCTGTTCGATGTCCGAGAAGCGGGGCTGCGCCTGACGGCACTTGATACACCTATGTGCCCTAAGTTCCATGTCGACCATGTTCCTTGTCGTTTAGTTTCCACCTATGTTGGCACTGCGACACAGTGGCTGAACAATGATGATGTTGACCGCACGAAACTAGGGGCTGGAAGTCTTGGCCAACCCGATCATGTGTCGGGACTGATAAAAAATGGAGACGTCATTCAGCAGATGCAACCCGGTGATGTTGCGTTGCTTAAAGGCAGTGGCTGGGAAGGTAACGAAGAAACCGGGCTGGTGCACCGTTCTCCACAACGGCTTAATGATGAGCGACGTCTGTTATTGACATTGGATCTGGTGTAATCCCTATGAACGATTCTCGCACCATTATTGCTCATGTGGAGAACAGCTGTAAGGCGCGTGGCAAACACCTGACGTCAAAACGCAAGCTGGTGTTGCGCGCTCTTATCCATGCCAACAAAGCTTTGTCTGCCTATGAATTGGTAGACTATTGCAACACACATTTCTCTCAGAATATTCAAGCGATGTCTGTGTATCGTATTCTCGACTTTCTTGAGAATGAACATTTCGCCCATAAACTCAAAGTGTCCAACAAATATATCGTTTGTTCACACATCCTGTGCGAGCACGAACATGGAATTCCTCAGTTTTTCATCTGCTCGAAATGTAACAAAATCAGCGAACAGGTTATCGACCCTAAGATGATTAATGGACTTCAGTCTCACGCCAAACAACAAGGGTTCACCGTTGTCCGTCCACAACTTGAAATAGACTGCGTGTGTGATGAATGCGCTAAGAAGTCTTAATTAACCCAGTTTGCCCAGTGGACTGTGAGCCCTTCACCGTGATCCCCCAACAATTTAGTTTCAGCTGAACGGAGACCGAGAAACAAGATGTCAACGACGCTTATTATAAATGCCCGAGTAGTAAACGAAGGAACCATTACCGAAAGGGATGTGCGAATAGTCAATCAGTGCATTGAAACCATAGCCACCAAAATACCAGCGAAAGCCGGTGACAATGTCATTGATGCTCAAGGGTGTTATCTGTTACCGGGAATGATTGATGACCAGGTTCATTTTCGAGAGCCGGGGTTAACCCATAAAGGCACAATCGCAAGTGAGTCGCGAGCTGCAGTTGCTGGTGGTATCACTAGTTATATGGAGATGCCAAATGTGGCTCCTGCGACAACGACAATTGAAGCGCTGGAGCGCAAGTTCGCGATTGCACAACAGAGCTCACTAGCCAACTACTCGTTTTATCTGGGGGCGACGGAAGACAACCTAGCGCAAATCAAACAGCTTGACCCAAAAAAGCATTGTGGCGTGAAGGTCTTCATGGGGGCGTCAACGGGAGACTTATTGGTTGAAGACCCGAAAGCTTTGAATGATATCTTCCGTGATTCACCAGTCCTTATTGTTACCCACTGTGAAAGTGGGGCAGTTATTGCCCAGAATAGCAATAAACTGCTGCGACAGAAGTCGTCATTAACCATTGATGATCACCCAGTATTGCGCGATGACGAATCTTGCTACGCTTCTTCTTCCTACGCGGTTGAACTGGCAAAAAAGCATAACAGCCAGTTGCATGTTCTGCACATTACAACCGAAAAAGAACTTGCTCTGTTTGAGTCGGGACCAATAGAAAATAAGCGTATTACGGCGGAAGCCTGTGTTCATCACCTATGGTTTAGTAACAAAGACTACGCCTCGCTGGGAAACCAAATCAAATGCAATCCGGCTATCAAGAGCCAGAGTGACAGAGATGCGCTACTCAAGGCATTAAACACGGGCCAGATAGATATCATCGCGACAGATCACGCCCCTCATACCTGGCAAGAAAAGCAAGTGCCCTATGAACAGGCGCCGGCGGGCTTACCTTTGGTTCAACATGCGTTGCTGACACTGTTTGATCACGTGAATCGAGGCGCGATGACTATGACTCAAGTGGTCGAAAAGACTGCTCATAACCCAGCGATTCGTTATGGAATTCAGCAGCGTGGATTTATCCGAGAAGGTTACTTCGCCGATTTGGTGCTGGTGGACACATCGACACCTACATTAGTCACTCCGGATAATAATCTCTATCACTGCGGTTGGTCGCCTTTTACCGGTCATAAGTTTTCCGCCAGTATCAAAAACACTTGGGTGAATGGCGCACTAATGTATGACGGAAAAGAGGTAATTAACACCACCTCAGCCGCTATGCGTCTGTCATTTGAGCGCTAGTCAGCATGCTTGTCGCTGATTTTATTAGATAATCTGGAGCACCAACAATGAAAAAACCACAAGAGCGTATGTCAGGCATCCCGACTAACATCATTACCGGATTTCTGGGGGTGGGGAAAACATCCGCGATATTAAATCTGTTGGCAAACAAGCCAGATAATGAACGCTGGGCGGTTCTCGTCAATGAGTTTGGTGAGATTGGTGTCGATGGTAGTTTGGTTCAGGGCCAGCAACGTGAAGAGCAGCAAGTATTCATTCGTGAAGTGCCGGGTGGTTGTATGTGCTGCGCAGCGGGCCTGCCGATGCAGATTGCTCTTAACCAGCTACTCAACGAGGCCAGACCTGAACGCCTATTGATAGAGCCAACGGGGTTAGGTCATCCCAAAGAAGTGCTGCAAGTATTATCGAGCGAGCACTACCGTCAGGTACTCTCATTACAAAAGAACATCACCCTGGTTGATGCGCGCCGCATCTCTGAATCTCGTTATACCGAGCATGATACCTTTAACCAGCAAATCGCCATTGCGGATACGGTGGTGGGCAACAAAGCGGATCTTTATCAACCGGGCGACTCAGATAAATTAACCGCTTATGTCGCAGAGGTGGGCAGGCCAGAAACAAAGGTTCTATTTGCAGAGCATGGTGTGATTCCTTTTGCAGAGTTTGAAGGTCTAAGCCGTATTCATGAACAGCCGAATCATCATCACCACCATCATCAGAGTAAACCTCTGGCCTCTGAGGTGCCGATGCCTGAGAGCGGTATGCTTAAAGCCAGCAATGAAGGTGAAGGTTTTCAGAGTGTTGGTTGGCGATTCTCCGCTGAAAAAATTTTTGATCGCCACAAGCTGCTCACACTGCTGCTAGAGCTCAAAGTTGAACGGATGAAAGCGGTATTTATTACCCATAATGGACTATTTGGTTATAACCTCACTTCAGACGGCCTGATGGAAATAGAGTTGGATGAATGCGCAGAAAGTCGCATTGAGCTTATCTCTGAACAGATGGATTCAGATTTTGAGCAACAGCTGTTAAGTTGTGTTGGTTAGGTGGCGTTAAACGATCAAATACAAGCCCTCAACGGGTATTTCACTAGAGGGCTTGTGGAGTTCGGCAAGGAGCAATATCAAGGCTTGTTGACTGAGACTAACTGTTTCTCAGCCAACGCCATCGCGATGTTTGCCTTGCTATAGGCACTCTCATTAATAAAGTGCGGGTAAACGTCTTGCTCACCTTGCCAGTGAACGTCATAACCAAAAAATGTGGCTAGCAGAGGTTCTCCAGGTTTGACGGCTTCAAAGTCCCGACCACAAACGGTTGGGTGAATCATAGCCTGACGCATACCAGAACTATCAAGAGGATACGTGATTTCCTGCGTATAGTAGTACGCAGTGTAGTTGCTCAGTTCCCCCAACTGATTGAGGTTATGTTTTTCAACGAAGTCCAGCACAGCAGTCAGCATTTCTTTCATCAATTCCAGAGTACCGTATTGCAGTGAGCCATGAGACTGGGCTCCGACCTCTATCATAACTCCATACTCCCCACAGGTGCATAAATAAGGGAGTTCGTTCCATGGCTTGTGGCTCTCGAAGAGGATGTTTGCTGCTGGCATTCGTTGTTTTACGTAAGCGCCCATTTTTCGGTAGAAAGGATTCTCTGAAAGCAGAATCAGTGTTGCGCCCATATTGCTGGTCGTATTGTGAAGATCCACAATCAGTTGATTATTGTTGCTCGCATATTTATCAATGAATTGGCGGGCAAGTAGCGCTTCATTAGAGGGGCAACTTGTCGCATCAGATCGCGTTGCAAACTGGCGGTTTAAATCGTTATCCATATAGCGACATTGATGTCTGACTGCTGTCGGATTTGCAATGACAGAAGTGCTGGAAAAGGTTGAACGGTCGGCAATAAAGAGTCCTTCTTCGATGAGTTTATGCGTATAAATTCCAGACAGTTCGTTACCGTGCGTTCCCGCAACGATCAGGATGTTACTCAGTTTGTCCACGTTGATGATTTCCCTAGTGACTAAATTTAGTGAGCGCTTAGAGCTCACTGTCATCGAAACACCGAATTTATTGGGTTTGCGATATGAATTGTTATGTTATAACATATCTTCAAAGTGGTTTTTGTCAATGTATAGAATTTTTATGAATAAGTTTAGAATCATCGCTGCAGCAACCGCTACAGCCGCTTTATCCATAGCCTTTCTTATTCCCAAGTCAAACGAACCGATACAATCCTTTGAAATCAGCCCCGCCGAAGAGTTACATCCAAAGGCTGATTTGCCTGAACCACAGCCAGAGCAAGGCACTCAGCCCTCCCAAATCCAGTACATTGTCAAAGTTGGGGATACGTTGAGTGGTATCTTTTCCCAGTTGAATATCTCATATGCCACCCTGCAAGAAGTTCTGGTTGTCGATTCTGACCATCTAAAACTGGATATGATTAAGCCCGGTGAGCAACTAGAGTTTGTCATTGATGCTACTGGCCAGCTCATGAGGCTGAAGTATCATCTGAGTCTGGTGGAAAGTGCCGTTTACTCACGAGAAGCGAATGGATCTTTTTCCTATCAGTTTAAAGAGATACCCGGTGAATGGCGTGAGTCTTTATTTTCGGGAAAGGTTGAGGGTAGCTTTTCTCTTTCTGCATATCGCTTAGGTTTGTCATCGACGCAAATCGCCAATATCACTCGTGTCCTGAGAGATAAAATCGATTTTTCACGCTCGTTGAGAGCAGGCGATCAATTCGATATCTTAGTTAAACAACAGTTTCTGGCAGATCATCCGACCGGTAACAGTGAAATCAAAGCGATTTCTTTTAAGTTAGCCAAAGGAGAAGTTGCCGCATTTTTAGCCGAGGATGGCCGGTTCTATGATAGAGACGGAAACAGTCTTGAAAGAGCATTCAACCGTTACCCGGTAGACAAACAATACCGTCGAATTACCTCGGCGTTTAATCCTAAACGTAAGCATCCAGTGACAGGAAGGGTGACGCCACATAACGGAACCGACTTTGCCACGCCTGTTGGCGCTCCTGTCTATTCGACGGGAGATGGCAGAGTACTTGCCCTGAGGGATCATCCTTATGCTGGCAAATACATTGTGATTGAACATAACAGTGTCTATAAAACCCGCTATCTCCACCTGAGTAAGTTTCTTGTTAAGCGTGGTCAAACAGTCAAACGTGGACAAAAGATAGCTATCTCAGGAGCCACTGGACGTTTAACAGGACCGCATTTACATTTCGAAGTGCTCGTACGCAATCGCCCGGTTGACGCAATGAAAGCGGATCTTCCAATCGCCCGATCGCTGCCGACTAAAGATAAAGACTCTTTTTTAGCACGTATCTCTGAGTTTGACTCTTTGGTCAGTGAACGCAACAAAGAGGTCTAACCTTGGCTGAGCTAGAGCAGCCAATGGTTACTTTAACGTTCAGTTCCGAAAATGGCGTAAGTTCTAGATCGTATTCGTTAACATGAGTTGCAGTTAATACAGAGCAAGCTAAGGAACGGATCGTTATGTTTAAAGACCTACACAGAAATGAAAAGCCACTGATTATTTGTAATGTATGGGACGTTGCCAGCGCGCTGATCGCCGAACAGCAGGGCTTTTCAGCCATTGGCACTTCCAGTGCTGCGATTGCGAGTATGTTGGGGCAAGAAGATGGGGAGCAAATCGAATTTCAACAGCTGCTATCGATTGTTGACTCGATTTGCAAGGCATCGAGCTTACCGCTTACGGTTGATATTGAATCTGGTTACGGTGACACGCCACAAATCATTGCCAACAACATTATCCAGCTCGCCGAGTTAGGTGTGGTGGGAATCAATATCGAAGACAGTGTTGTTGTCGACGGTCAAAGAGCGCTGTGTGATGCGGAATCATTCGGTCGAACACTTCAATCGGTAACTACCCAGCTCAATAATGCCGGTGTCGAAGTGTTCATCAACGTCAGAAGTGATACCTATCTGCTCAATGTAGACAATACCCTTAAAGCGAGTATCGAAAGAGCAAACATCTATCAAAATTCTGGGGCGGACGGTTTGTTTCTGCCTTGCATCCAACAACCCAATGATATTAAAAAGGTTGTTAATAGCACTGCGCTACCTGTCAATGTTATGTGCGTTCCTGACCTGCCTGACTTCGCAACACTGGAAAAACTAGGTGTAAAACGCATCAGTATGGGTAATTATGTCCATCAGGCGATGTTAGCATCACTGTCATCGAAGCTGATTTCAATCGTTAAGGAGAACTCATTCTCGCCTTTATTCGTCTAGCCTGTGTAATCTTTTAAACGTAGGTGGGTAAGAGGGTGGGGCTGACGACTACCAAGCAAAAGGAAAGCAATATTTATGGACAAGTTTACCATGCTGAAACAGTTGGGAGCTGGAGATTTTCAGCACCTTAATGGCTCACTTGAAGCTCACTTAAAAGGCACCCAAGCGGTGCTCAATGAGTGGAACAGTAGTGAGTTGCTTCAAACAGCAGGTCTGTTTCACGCTGCCTACGGTACCGCAGGGTTTGATGAAAATATGGTTTCGTTAAACCAGCGTCAAGAGATTGCGCAGGTAATAGGCGATGCTGAAGAGGCTCTGGTGTACCTATATTGTTCATGTGATCGAGACTTTGTATTTGCTCAGTTTGGTAACGTTGACCCTATTGAATTTAAAGACCGTTTTAATGGTAAGTTGTTTACACTAAAGCCTCAAACCGCCAAGCAATTGTGTGAGTTGACGGTCGCGAATGAGCTGGAATTGGTCTATTCGAGTGAAGAGCTCAAGGCTAAATATGGTTCTGAACTGCTCGAGCTATTCCAAAGGATGGATGATTACTTAAGCCCTCAAGCTCGTAGTGCGTACCGCAGTGCTTTGTCAGACCTGGTAACTTAATGAGAGAGCTTGCCGTTAGCGAGCTATCTTAACAGCGAATGAGGGAGTACATAGACATGCTAATCGAAACGCCTAATTTGAAGATTCGCCCGTTTCAGGCAGAAGATCTCGAAGCGGTGTATAAGTATATGTCTGATACACAGGTGACCTATTACCTGCCTGAAGGCACAATGACAAAATCTGATGTGGCGTCCTTTATTGCAGATAATCAAAAAGCATTCGCTATCTGCAATAAAAATAACGGTAAGTTGATGGGGCATATTGAGTTTTATGCCTGGTTTGGTGACCATACTTATGAGATAGGCTGGGCGATAAATCCTGAGTTTCACAGATGTGGTGTTGCTTATGAAGCGGCATTCGCAGCGCTAAAGTATGGCTTCCAACAACTTGGTATCCACAGGGTTATCGCCACCGCACAACCTGAAAATAAGGCGTCTTACCGATTGATGGAGAAACTCGGTATGGTGCGAGAAGGGCACTTTAGGCAGTGTATTCCCAAAGGGAACGGTGTATGGTGGGATGAGTATTTTTATTCTATGCTGGCTGAGGATTTTAAGCGTCCTTTAGTTCAGGAGCGATAGCTTAGTTTTAGTTATTTAGGCTTAGTGACTTAACATCTAATCATGGACAAAGGACAGATGGATCTAGCATCAAATTTTATTATGCTGGCGCGTTATAACCAGCGAATGAATCAGCAACTTCTGGAGGTGTGCAGCCAACTTACCTCTCAGCAACTGCATCAGGATACCAAGGCGTTTTTTCCCACTGTGATGGCTCATTGGAATCATATCCTGTTCGGCGACTTAATCATGCTGCAACGCCTTGTTGCTAACGGCTTAGTTAACGTTGACCAGGCAATATTGGCAAGACTACCAGAAGCCAGATCAGTGAGTGATACGTTTGCCTCTAGCCTAGAGGAGCTGAAGCCGATACGTACTCTGGTTGATTCAGTTTATCTGCAGTTAACGGAAAGTTTTACCGCAACGAGTTGCGATGAGGTTGTGAGATACACCACCACGGAAGGGCAGGCAATCGAGCGTAAAGTTGGCGAGTTCTGTCAGCATATTTTCAATCATCAAACTCATCATCGCGGACAATTAACCTGCCTGTTAAGTCAGTTTGGTCTCGATTTTGGCTGTACAGATCTCCCTGTCATCGTGCCTGAAGGTGCGGAAGAATAGGCTGGCTAATGACAGTAGAACTCAGAACCATCAACCAGGATAACTTTTACTCAATCTGTCTGCTTGAAGTGACCAATGAACAGGCGGCGTAAGTAGACAGCAATGCGATCTCTTTGGCGCAGGCTAACTTTATGCAGTTTGCTTGGTTCAGAGGTATTTACGTGGATGACAAGCCAGTCGGCTTTGTGTTGGTTAATGCGGATACATCGGCGGGAAAATTCTCATTGTGGCGCTTAATGATTGATAAAAACCACCAGTCAAAAGGATATGGTCGCACAGCATTGGCGCGACTTATTGAGTCCTTGCGCGACGAGTTTGCTATCGAACGTTTGTATACCAGTGTTGTTGATGGCTCTCATAGTGCTGAGGCGTTTTACATTGGGTTTGGTTTTACGCCAACTGGCCATCTGGTGGAAGGGCGTGAAGTTGAATTGTGTCTGTCGATAGAGTCGTAAACTTGCCCAGTTACCGCGATATGAAAAACATGAGCCAGGACGAAATTAACAAGGAGAAACTCCATGGAACTGATTTCACCAAGCGTTGACTTACAATCAGAGTTCTCAGCCTTTTATCAGGATTTGGCGGAAAAAGATCCGTCTAATGCGGATTATTATAGTCAGGGAATATCTGACTTTGCCCTTTATGTTCAACGGTTAAATCAAGAAGCTCAGGGAATCAATTTACGTGATGGCTATGTACCGTGCAGTCATTATTGGCTGGTGGATAATCAGCGTAATATTCTGGGTGTCATACGGATTCGACATAACATAAATAATGAGTTTCTTACTTTAGAAGCCGGGCATATCGGCTATGATATTGCCCCTTCTTTTCGTGGCTTAGGTTACGGCAAAAATATGCTTAAACTGGCGTTACTCAAAGCGAAAGCTCTTGGGATAACAAAAGCTTTGATCACTGCAGACGAAGATAACTTTGCGTCGCGTAAGGTGATTGAAGCGAATGGCGGGCAGTTTGAAAATATTGTCATGGGTAAGGTGTTTCCAAATCCACTGGCGCGGTATTGGGTCGACTGCGACTAGTTTTCTCTCGTTGATTACCTGCTGGTAATAGTTAGGTCTAGACTGTAACTAGCGAGGTGAAGCATGAGCAGACTAAAGAGTAATAACAATGACACCAGCACAGTGGAGCAGCCATGCATCCGTCATTGCTGTTTAGACGAAAATGATGTCTGTTTAGGCTGTTATCGAACTCTGGAAGAGATTCTCAATTGGTCCGCTTCAAGCAATGAAGAGAAGCGAGCTATTTTAGACTTGTGCCAAACTCGTAAGCAGAGTCGGAATCGATAGTATATCTGCGACGAGAATGGGGTCGTTTTTGATGTCATCTACACGATTAAAACTTCAAAACTCCTTAACTTAATTTGCTACACTCTCGCTTTATATTTCGGCACAGTAGGAACATGATTCGATGAGCCAGCAACAACCTAATAATCCGCTACATGGTTTAACCCTAGAAAAAATTCTTGTTCGCTTGCACGAGCATTATGGCTGGGAGGGGCTGGACGAGCGTATTCAGATTAATTGTTTCTACAACAACCCATCAATTAAGTCCTCGCTAAAGTTCTTACGCCGCACACAGTGGGCAAGGGACAAAGTTGAAGCCTTGTATATCGAGACCTTCTGCCAGTCAGATGATTGATATAGGTAGCTTCGCATAGGACAGATTAATAGCGCTTGCCGTTAAGTGAACACCGCCTCTACAGGGAGAGTATAAAGTGCAACCGAAAGAACTTGGTAAGGCATACGACCAAATTACCTATCGTTGGCATAACAGTGACTTTGATATGAATAACGGTATTGCCCAACACAACAAGGCGATCAGTTTTGTTAAATCGCGTGGCAAAGCATTGGATATTGGTTGCGGGTGCACATGTCGGTTTATTGAGTTACTTAAAACAGAGGGCTTTATTCCATCTGGGCTAGATGTATCAGCTGAAATGATAAGTATTGCGCGCAATAAGCATCCGGACGTTAATTTTATTCATGGTGATATCTGTGAGTACCAGATAACCGATAAATACGATTTTATTACCGCTTGGGATAGTATCTGGCATGTGCCGTTAA
Organism: Vibrio brasiliensis LMG 20546; assembly: GCF_000189255.1. Classification (GTDB taxonomy): domain Bacteria; phylum Pseudomonadota; class Gammaproteobacteria; order Enterobacterales; family Vibrionaceae; genus Vibrio; species Vibrio brasiliensis. The sequence goes on from NZ_AEVS01000008.1 coordinate 64,270, forward strand.
ACGAGCAGCGCAACGTTCTTACTAAGATTATCGAGATGTTGAACCCAGGTGGTGTATTTATCTTTTCGTTTGGTGGTACAGACGAGCAGGGGGAACACACAAATAGTGTTATGGGGCCTGAAGTGTATTATTCGACATTAGGTACTCATGGCTTTTTACAGCTGTTTATAGAACTTGGTTGTGTTATCCGCCACCTAGAGTTTGATCAGTATCCAGAGCTCCACACCTATCTAATCGTCGAAAAAACTGGCTAATTGATCGTACGATCTTAACGCCTCTCCAGAATATGTTGAGGGAGTTGTCCCCCTCAGAGTGAACTTGACCGTTATTTTTCTAACCACAAGCGGCGAGTTAATTCAGTTGGCAGGATATAGACGTTATCATATGCCCGATTGCCACTGTTTGGTGGTTCGGTATAAAAATTTATACCACTAGAATTGTCCCGGAACCCTCCAGTATCGATGATGGCAATTTGTCTGTCTTTTCGATTTATCAAAATGCCCGTTTTCCTGAAAATCACTCAAGCTAAGAATGGCGGTAACCTGAGAAAAGCGTAAGCCTATTGGTGGCGTTGATTGTTCTGACAATAGGTAATACTGACCCGATGCGCCAATCGCATGGCCCCCTTTGCTGGATGATTTTTTACCAATTTCAAAAACTTCCCCTTCATTTGTCAATATGTGGCCAATATAGCTGTAACGTCCGGCAGTGGAGTGTAGCGTTGTTGATTTGACGCTATCGGCAATCTTTACGGGCAGCGTCAGATTGAGGAGATCAGATATCGGTGTCGATAGTCCTGCTCCGAGTCCGTGCTCTGCATAGTCAATCCCCCAAAGCTCGTTGGTTTTGGTTAGCATGCCGCTAAAAAACGAATAGCCGTTAAAAGCCATCTGGTGCCTCATATAGCGTTTCGCTTTGGCTATTGTTAATGGCATTTTTGACTAGTTCGTCCACATCACAACTGGTTAATGTTGCTACTATTAATAATATGCCCCCGAGGGGCACAACTTCTCTTGTCATCATGGCAATGCCTTTTCACGCTGTTGGTTGTTGGCATACTAGGAAGAGAAGGAGCGGTTCGTATGTAAGGTGTTCTCTCTGTGATATGTAAGAAAAATCAACAATTTGTTGATAGTCATAATCATAAACTTACGATGGACCGGAGGAGCTTAGTTAGAATCGGGGATGCATGCTGTAGGAATAATGTTGAGAACCAGGCAAGCTCTATGGAAGAAATCCAAACCACTTTTCACTTATTGACACTTTGACAGTGTATGGGGCGGTGAGCGAAATAGCGCAGTGGCAGAATATGACTGAGGGATATTTGTAGCAAATCTTGGTCACTTTCTACCACATACACACTCTTCATTGTTAAGTAAGCCTATAAGTAGGTGATATGAACGATATTGCCAACATGATGTTTTTTCGTCCCGTCGTCAGCCATTTCATAAATAGGTTCATGGTCCTGAGTTTCAAATGGAACGCAATTATCGTTAGCTGAGTGATTCATTTGCTCTTCAACAAAAGGAAGGCAAGGGCCTACGACGACGCTTCCAGTCATGGTTAAGACATGATCTTCCGCAAATGAACTAAAAGAGACCGATACGAGTAAAGCTAAATAATATGAGATACGCATAATGTTGTCCTTGCTGGTTGATTTCTCTCGATAATAAAATCCGTTTATTACACTTTTTTTTCAGTGTTAACTAACTGGTTGAATATTGGTGGAGTGTCATATCGAAATGAAATGACATGTAATCGATAAACTAGTATATAACAGTGAGAATAACTTTATAAAGTGATCAGTAATATTACTTTTTGCATGTAGGTTTTTTCTGAGCTTTAGTTGTAAGTAATTGTTTTAATGATTTTAAATGGTCGAATGGATAGGAGAGATGGAAATTTGAAGGGCAGATGAAAGTTTTATATTTAACAGGACTAGAGTAAAACTTTTTAAGTTAATTTAAAAAACTACTGAATGGAAGTGAAAGAATTTTTGGATTAATAGCAGCTTAATAGCAAGGTATTGCGATGTAGGCTAAGGGCAATAAAGCCCTTGCCGTTATTATTGGATTGCTAATTATTGAAGATAATCGAGACGCTGACAGGTACAGAGCCAGCAAGAGCTATGTCACCAACGGTAGCTGAAAGTTGTTGTAAATTTTGGCTTTTGACCATCGCTTACAACTAACGCAGATGGCACAAGCACTGGGTGCTGATGTGAAGCGTATAGTGACTCTTAAACAACATATTTTTGATGCTTATAAAGAGTTGGTCACTCAGCAAGGCGATCAGTTTTGTTAAATCGCGTGGCAAAGCATTGGATATTGGTTGCGGGTGCACATGTCGGTTTATTGAGTTACTTAAAACAGAGGGCTTTATTCCATCTGGGCTAGATGTATCAGCTGAAATGATAAGTATTGCGCGCAATAAACATCCGGACGTTAATTTTATTCATGGTGATATCTGTGAGCACCAGATAACCGATAAATACGATTTTATTACCGCTTGGGATAGTATCTGGCATGTGCCGTTAAACGAGCAGCGCAACGTTATTACTAAGATTGTCGAGATGTTGAACCCAGGAGGTGTATTTATCTTTTCGTTTGGTGGTACAGACGAGCAGGGGGAACACACAAATAGTGTTATGGGGCCTGAAGTGTATTATTCAACATTAGGTACTCATGGCTTTTTACAGCTGTTTATAGAACTTGGTTGTGTTATCCGCCACCTAGAGTTTGATCAGTATCCAGAGCTCCACACCTATCTAATCGTAGAGCAAAGCAGCGTGTAGAAAAGGGTTTGAGGCAAAAGCAGAGTTGGCTTTTGCCTACAGAGGCTATTTGTTGAGGACGAGTGAGAAGCTAACCGGGACAGTAGTGGAGATCGGAATGTTGCCTACGGTCGCTGCCAACTGGCTAAGGTTTTCGTTCGGAATATTAAACTCGGCAGCATTAATGACGATAGGCTGACTAGTTGAAACGGCAATAGTATCTCCCATTTTGACCAGATTAACTTTAGTACTCATATCCTTTGTTGTATCCATAACAGTAATCGAGAATGGAACAGCTAATTGGGCAATAAATTTATCGCTTTGCAAAACGTTAGCAGGCACCTTAGCGCTGACCGTTATAAGAGGATACATTTCCGCATTAAAGAATAATTTCCTAAGTCTTTCATCTCTAACCTGAATGCCACTATCTAGAGATGATATAGGAATTTCCGCAGTGAGAGTTCCTGTCTGGTCAATCGCTCCTTCAATACCAGTAATCACTGCTGGTTCGAGAACATACTGCTTCTTAATTGTTGCAAAACTAACGGTAGAAACTGTTTCGTCGATGATATAAGTCGGATTAGCATAAGCTTTAAATGTGAATGCTAATAAGCTGATGGCGTACAAGAGGTATTTCATATTAATTTCCTTTTATTGCGTGTGTATATATTCTTGGTTAACACATCATCGTCATGCAATAGTAGGAATGTCAGTATTAACTGAATTTCATTTAAGTATTTTTGGTGGGGAAGGGGTAATAACTCAGTTATTCGATGTTAGTTATTGTCGTTGAGGCCCCATTGAGTTAACAGTTCTCGATACTGAGGAGATTGTTTGAATTCAAGCAGAACGGTTCTGATCACTTCAAGTTTATCTGATGGGAAGTCGAGACTAGCTGCTAAGTAATAGTCACCGTCACCATCCAATTCTAGCTTCTTAACAATACGGGACGGTGACTCCTTGAGTTGTTGTTCGATGTAGAAAGCAACCGCATCAGGCATTGGCCAGAGATCGGCACGACCTTTCTTAAGTAGTTCATATTGCTTGAATCTGGCGTCAGGGCCGGAAAGCCTGATGAAGGTATCTATGTTGATGCCTTGTTCTTTTAACATCAATTCACGAGAGTCACCAATTTCCGTTGTTACTTTATATTTGGCAACGTCACTAATGGTATTGAGGACAATATCTTCACGTTGTTTTAAGGCGAAGATAGATTGTGTTGCGGGGACCAATTTCGCTACCCATTGAAAAAGTTTCTCTCTAGCCGGGCGTCTGGCAATGGAGATGATTAGCCCATTTGGATCTCTGCGAGCTTCTGCAATGGTTCTTACCCAAGGGTTGAATTGAATTTGATATTCAAACCCCGTTGTATCCATCACTTCAGTGATAATTTGCACTGAGACGCCAGCCATCTCGCCATTTTCAAGGTAGTTGTATGGAGGGAAGTGTTCAGTATAGATATTAATTACGTGGCCTTTTGAGCCGAAGCTAACCGCTATCAACAGCAATAGAAGTGTTCTGAGAAACAACCTGGACGTTGCTTTCCCATGATGGTTGTGAAATAGCGAAGCCATGATCAAGTCAGTATCATTTAGCGAGATTCACCCTAAATGTTAGCAGGTAATGCGTTGTGATGGCTTAATCCGAGCTAACAATAGTGTTGTGTCTCCATTCATATCAATTCCTTTGCTCTATTCGTCGAGCTAACGCATGTGGGGAGAATTTTGATTGAGTCACTTTAATACCATCAAACATCAATTTCTAAACGTTTCGCAATACTCAGGTTAAATTTGCAAGCAAGTACAGATATTAAACATATTGTGGTCAATAAGAATTGAGGTTGTTTGACCCGACAACTCAATTTAGCACTATGATTGTGACCGTAGAGCCAGACTTCTTGACTAATGCAGAGATGAAAAAAAGCCCGCGGACTAGACGGACTTTTACTTAAACAACTATTTGGATTTTAGTTTGGTCTAAGGTGTAACAACACCAAACCACATATCAAACTGGTCAAACACAGACATTAGCTTGTTAAACTCAACTTGATCAGAGACGTTAAAGTGACCTGCTTTGATTTCCTCCCCAAGTGTTGCTTGTTTAGTCATCATGTTTTCGAACGCTTGACGTGACATCGTAATCGTCAAATCTGCATCGCTAAACTGTTTGTCTGAATAGGACTTAAGTACTGAGTTGCTTAAATCCATCGCGTAGTGGCCATCGCCTCTGACATCGATATTGACTTTAATGTCTAATCCTTTTGCTGCCTCGGGCTTCACAGTTACGCCGAGATAATTCATGAACTGATCGAATGGCATGTTTTTCGCGATGGCAGCTGTGTTTGGTGTCGCGACAGGCTTAATACCCTGACGAAGCTCTTTTGCGCCGCCGAGGTAGTAGTTACGCCATGGACCAGACTCTGCCTGATAACCTAATTGCTCCATTGCATCCGCTTCCAGATAACGGGCATTCATATTCTCTGGGTTAGCGAAAGTCACGTTATTGAGTAGCGTCACTGCCCAGCGATACTCGCCGTTCTCAATTGCTGTCTGCGCCAATTCAATCACTTTATCTTCGCCGCCCATCGCCTGAACATATTTGGTGCCTTGCTCTGTTGGAGTGAGTGGGTTTAGGTTGGCAGGGTTGCCGTCCCACCACGCACCGAAGTAGAAGTCATAAGTCGCACGGGCATTGTGTGAAACCGTGCCGTAGTAACCGCGGTTATACCATTCTTTACCTAAAGAATCTGGCAGTTTGATCGAAGCGGAAATCTCGTTTGGTGTGTAACCCTTGTTGGCTAAACGCAGCGTTTGGTCATGGACAAACTTGTACATGTCGCGTGTTTTCTCCAGCTGGTTTTGGATCTTCTCTTTACCAAAGGTTGGCCAGTGGTGAGAGGCAATCATGGTGTCGGCTTTATCGCCGTACATATCCAGAGCCTCGTCAATGTACTGTGCCCAAGATGAAGCATCACGAGTTTTAGCACCACGTAAGGTCGAGATATTGTGGATTGTGTGAGTCATCACCTCTGCAGCCATCATTGTCTTGTATTGCGGGAAATAGAACATAAATTCTGAAGGCGCTTCTGACTCTTGAGCCATTACGACTTCCAACTTCACGCCATCAACTTCCATCTCCTGCCCGGTTATATTGGCGATATGGGTAGGTTTGACTATGCCAGGAGCCCCTGATGACGTTGTTTTACCTAAACCACCATCAACCTGACCTTTGCTACTTGCATCAAGCAGGTTGCCGTACATATAAGATGCGCGGCGTGACATAGTATTACCAGCCATTAAGTTCTCTGCGATAGAGTGATCAAAGAAGCCTTCTGGAGCGAGAATATCAACCTTACCTGCATCAATATCTTCCTGGCTGGTGACGCCCAATATGCCACCGAAATGGTCGACATGAGAGTGAGTGAAGATAACTCCGGTTACAGGTAAATCTTCAACTTTATCACGCAGCAGTTTAAGGCCGGCTGCTGCGGTTTCTGGAGAGATCAGAGGGTCAACGACAACCCAGCCTTGGTCGCCACGGATAAAGGACATCACCGACAGATCAAAACCGCGCACTTGATAGATACCATCTTTAACCTTAAACAGACCGTCAATGTTGTTCAATTTGGCCTGACGAAGTAATGAAGGGTTAATAGTATCCGTATTTTTGTCTTGCTCGATAAAGTCGTACTTGCTGAAATCCCAAATGACTTTGCCATTTTCGTCTTTGATTGTTTTCTCAGGCCAGGTCGCAATATAGCCGCGTGAGGCATCCTCGAAATCACTTTGATTAGCAAAGTCTAGGTACTGCTTGAGTTGTTCGTTTTTGGCAATAGTAAAACTTGATGCTTGTTTAGCGTCGCTGGTTGTAGGAGCTGCGAAGCTGAATGTTGGAGCAAGAGTGGCAACGATCGCTAAAGAAACAATGGATTTTTGAAAGTTCATAAGTCATCTCTCTCTGAAAGCGCGAACGGATATGCGTTCGCCGATGAGGAGATAATATGAAGTATGGATTTATCAATCGATAGACTAAAACTTAAATGTGGATTTAGTTTTGTTTAATCCACGTCGGCTAGCGATATCTTTCTGTGACGTTTAACAGCGACTCTTTCAGCCATTGATGCCCGGTATCTTGTTGTTGGGAGTGGTGCCAGGTCATGTAGACAGGCAGGGCCCCTAACTCAAAGGGCAATGGCAGAACTTGCAGTTGTTGATTTGGTGCCAGCAAGTCAGCATGCCATTGACTAGTGACGCACAGCCAATCCGTTTGTGCGGCCATCATTACAGCGTTACAAATCGAGTCGGTTTTATACACGATATGCCGAGCAGGCTGCGGTTTGCTAACCAGTGAATCAAGGATATCTTGATTGAGACGCTGCGTGCCCCAAAGTAGGTGACGTTCTGAAAAAAACTGCTGGTGGGTGATCGAGCCCTGAATGCGAGGGTGATTTTTGTTGCAGACAACAACTAATGGCAAATAAAGCAATAGCTCGTTGTGGTAACCATGCTCATCAAGAGGGGTGGTGGCAATGATCAGGTCCACCTTGCGCATACGCAAATCATCCTGACGATTACCTTCATCGACATGCTCGATATCTGCAGATAATTGGACGTTAGGTGCATGCCGATCACGATAATCAATCAGCGGCGGTACAAGCATCAAATCGAGATCTTTGTGGCTAGAGATTCGAAACGTTCTCTGGCTCGCTTGAGGGTTAAAGTGTTGTCTCGATTTAGCGCCATTGAGTAGCAAGTTTAATGGCTCTTGGATCTCTGCATGCAGTTCAATGGCAAAGTTAGTAGGAGCAATGCCACGACCTTTGCGGACAAATAGTGGGTCCTGATACTGTTCACGCAGCCTGTTGAGCGCATGGCTGACGGCCGGTGCGGTTATACCAAGGCTTTCGGCCGCGTCATTGACACTGCGAGTTTTCATCACAACATCGAATGTTTTGAGCAGGTTTAGATCCATAGTTTTCTGACTGTTTACCTTTAAACGAACTCCCATTTTTATCGGACTCGAAAGCAAGAGGCAACAGGTTTGCGCAATCTTGAGAGTTTTGATGCGGGGCGAGTTTAGTCTGATGTGACTCAAACCGATAAAGTGCGGTATGAAATGTGGTTAGGTTTTCGCCGCCAGCTAACCATTATTTTTCAAACATAGTTCAAAATTCTCATCAATGAATAATGTTAAATATATCAGAGATAATTATTTAAAATTCCAATCACTAAATTAATACATGCTTAATAAAAATTCCGCCAACCGTGGTTTTAATTCATACGGTAAAACCATTGCCAATAGTTTTAACAGTTATTTAATCACCAGTTGTAAATAAATAGTTGATTATTCAAACAGTAAGGTGCTTTTTTAATGTTAACAAAAACTGTTTAAAAATGGTTTCTGATTCACTCGAAGAGTTTTTCTAGCTTACATTTAGACCAAATTGAAGATATTTTGTTACAAATTAACGAATAAATCGTAAATATAATAATGAAAGCAGTTAGTGGTATTTTATTCCTATTAAGTAGTTCTACTTTCGCGAATAGCGCTATTGATGATCAGCGGCTTATTGAGTCGTTAATTAAGCAAGGGATTATCTGTGAAGACCAAACAGAGTTAGAGAAACAAGCTTCTCTACAGATATACCTTGAGAAAAAGTTCGCTAAACCATCTGAGAAACAAAAAGGCTCTCAAACCGATGAGCCTTCTGACTGTATTTCTGCAAAAAATAACGAATAGTGCGCATTCGCTACGTCATCACAAGCCTTGATGCGTCCAATTGCGGGCTAACAACGTCGTTATCGCCCAGAACTCTGGGCAGTTGGCAACTAAAAATAAATAAGGAAATACAATGAAAACCATGAGTAAATCGCTGCTGGCTTCGGCAGTGCTCACTCTGCTTACTACAGGTGTGTATGCGAAAACACCGATAGACTTAGGCGTCATCAACGAAGATAAAGTCATTGAGATGCTGGTCGCTCAAGGCAAGCTTGACTCAGATGCCTCGATTGATGAGCGTCAAGAGGCATTAGATCGTTATATCGCGGCCAAACTGAACCGTGGATTTAAAGGTGATGCCCAGTTTGGTAAAAAGGCACTGGAACAGCGTGCAAAAATACTCAAAACCATCGCTTCGGACAAAGGGCGTCATAAAGCTCATGTCTTCTCTTTCGATGCAAATAATAAGCGAACAGACAAAGTACTGGCTGTGCTAGTCGATTTCCCTGATTTACCTTGGAACGAGAATCGCCTGACCGAAGATCACACAGAAATGCTCTACGATAGCTACCAGCCAAGCCATTACCAAGAGCTGCTGTTCTCTGACTCTGGTTACGTTGGGCCAAATGGTGAAAATCTGATCTCGATGCGCCAGTACTACGAGAAAGAGTCTGGCAATAGCTATAGTGTCGCGGGACAGGCAGCTGGCTGGTACCGCGCTGCAAATAATGCCGCATTCTACGGTGGAAACTCACCAACCACAGATAACGATATCAATGCTCAAGAGTTGGTTCGTGAGGCTCTCAATCAACTGTCTCAAGATCCATCAATCAACTTAGCTGACTACGATATTGAAGATCGCTACGACTACGATGGAGACGGTAATTTCCGTGAACCAGATGGTGTGATTGACCATTTGATGGTGTTCCATGCTTCGGTGGGTGAAGAAGCGGGTGGTGGTGTACTAGGAGCAGATGCTATCTGGTCACATCGTTACAATCTTGGCCAATATCATGTTCTAGATGGTACCAGCAGTACCGTTCCAGGTCGCTTCAATGGTCAATACGCAGCCTTTGATTACACTATTCAGCCAATTGATGCGGCGGCCGGTGTCTGTGCACACGAATATGGTCATGACCTTGGTCTTCCTGATGAGTACGATACTCAGTACACAGGTAAAGGTGAACCAGTCTCTTACTGGTCGATCATGTCTTCTGGTAGCTGGGCAGGCAAAATTGGTGGTACTCAACCAACCGCATTCAGCTCATGGGCGAAACAGTTCCTACAAGCTTCGATTGGTGGGCGTTGGGTAGACAATAATGTTGTTACTCTAGATGACCTGAACGAAAAGCCACTTGAGTTTACGCTATACCAAACAACGGATAACGATAAACCTAACATGGTTCGAGTGGATCTCCCGGTCAAACGTACTGAGGGATTAGCACCGTTTGCGGGTAAATTTAACTTCCATAGTGGTAAAGGTGACGATCTCAATAACCGTATGGAACGTACCATCGATGTTCCTGCTGGCTCAGATATAAAACTGACCTTTAAAGCCTGGTATCAAATCGAAAAAGATTATGACTTTGCACGTGTGCTCGTTAACGGTCAGCCGATAGCGGGTAATATCACCACCATGGATGACCCATACAAAACTGGGCTGGTTCCTGCTATTGCCGGCGAATCTGATGGTTGGATTGACGCCGAGTTTGATCTTTCTGCCTTTGCAGGTCAACAGATCACTCTAGGCTTCGACTATGTCACCGATGGTGGCCTGGCAATGGAAGGTCTGCATCTGGATAACATTCTATTGAATGTCGATGGTGTTGAAACCAGTGTAGATGACGCTGAATCAGATTCGAGTTTTGCCCTCAATGGCTACCGTGTTAACGACGGCTTTAACGAGGCTCCGCACTACTACTTGCTGCAATGGCGTAGCCACAATGACGTCGATGAAGGTCTGAACAACATCAAACGCTTTGGTCAGATGATGTCGTTCGAGCCAGGGTTAATTGTCTGGTATGTCGATGAGTCAATGACCGATAACTGGGTAGGCAAACATCCGGGTGAGGGTTGGCTAGGCGTTGTCGACGCTGACCAGAACGCAATGGTATGGGCAACCTCAGGTACTGCTGCGCAAACCCGCTACCAGGTTCGTGATGCGGCATTCTCGCTAGCAGATCAGGCAAGCATGCGTCTGGTGAATGCTGACGGCGATGTGCTGGAAGATGTCAGTTTGATCGGTAACAGCTACTTCTCTGATGATCAGGACTACTCAAATCCGGGCTCTCCAGACTCAGGTCGTCTGCTGACAGAATTTGGTCTTTCAGTTGAAGTTATCGAACAGTCACCGACCAACGAGTACGGTGTGATTAAGATTGCTAAAGTTGAAGCTGTAAACATCAACCCTGTGGCTAGCTTTGAATTAAGCGTTGAAGGTTTACAGGTTGTTGCGAGTAACAACAGTCATGATCAGGACGGCAGTATTACGGCATACCTGTGGGATTTTGGTAACGGTGAATCCAGCACGGATCCTGAGCCGAAATGGAGCTATGCTGAATCGGGTGATTTTGTAGTGACACTCACTGTCACTGACGATCGCGGTGCGACGCACAGTTCTTCTCAAAATGTTTCTGTGGTTGCACCAAATGAAAAACCAGTTGCCAAGGCTCACTACATTCACCTTGGTCGTTGGGTGACAATGTGGTCTACCAGCCATGATCCTGATGGTCGAATTGTTGATACTGAATGGGTATTACCGAATGGAAAAATCAAGCGAGGTCGTATCTTCACCAAGATATTCCCAAGCTATGGTACTCATGAAGTGCAATTGACTGTGATGGATGATGATGGTGCAAAAACCACTAAAACCATTGTTGTAGATCTATAACTTTCCACTCTCTTCTCTATTCCCATGCTTCCATGTGAAGTTTTGCGCGGCCACTGAGCCGCGCTTTTTTTGTAGCGCCGAAAATCTCTGATTTTTCATCGTTTGCGGGGGTCATAAAACTTCTTGGTGTACTTGCTCATCTAGTATAGTGGTAAACGCTTAAGTTTTTGAAATGAATGGCTTTTCATTTAGGTGCGGTTATTGACTTAGGAGGGGGTGTTTTTGAACTCAAACCATTCCAGTTTACGGTGTCGCTAAACAAAGCCGTATCACAAATGTATAGCGCACTCACTTGTGGTGAGAAGATGAAGATCGTGGAAATGAACTAGTTTATGGAGTAATAGCTTGTCTCGTGGTAAGACTCACTTAATGTTGTGATATTAGAGGGCTGTTCTAGCCCTCTATTATATCTATAGAAACCAAGCCTATATGTCACCAATATTTATTTATTGGATCGGCGAGAAAAAGATAAATATTTCCATCGCCACGGTTGCTTGTATTCAAAGGTTTATTGTTGTAGGTAAAACAGCGAATACACAGATTGCTTGATTTACAGATAACGATTTCTCAAATGATCTTGGAAGTATTTCGCATTGAGCGTATCACCTGTCGCTTGTTTGACTAACTCGTCTGTGGTCAACAAGCTTCCCTTGCTCCAAATGTTATCTGATAGCCAGCTAAAAATAGGTGACAAGTCACCAGAGCGGATCGCGGTATCGACATCTACGCTGCTTTGCATTGAAGCCATAAATTGAGCGGCGTACATTGCACCAAGCGTATATGAAGGGAAGTAGCCGAAAGCTCCGTCTGTCCAGTGGATGTCCTGCATACAACCATTCTTGTAGTTGTTCTCTGTTGAGAGACCAAGATATTGCTGCATCTTCTGATTCCACAGCTCTGGTACATCGGTGTGTTTGATCTGGCCGTTAATCAGGTCACGCTCAATTTCGTAACGCAGAATAACGTGAGCAGGGTAGGTCAGTTCGTCCGCATCCACACGGATAAAGTCCTTCTTCACTCGGGTGTAGAGTTTATGGAAGTTATCTTGAGTGAACAGTGCTGCGTCATGACCAGTGAAGTGTTTGCCTGCCAGCTTTGCCAGATGGGCAATGAATGGTTCGCTGCGTCCGACCTGCATTTCAAAGAACAGTGACTGAGACTCATGAATACCCATTGAGCGAGCTTCGCCTGAAGGTAAACCTGCTAGATCTTTTGGCAAACCTTGTTCGTAACGCGCGTGGCCAGTTTCGTGAACGATACCCATCAATGATTGGACAAACTCACTCTGCTCGTAGCGAGTGGTGATTCGTACGTCGCTTGGCACGCCACCACAGAATGGGTGAACGCTTTCATCCAGACGACCGTGTTCAAAATCAAACTGAAGTAGCTTCATCACTTCGAGACCCAAAGCTTTCTGCTGATTGGTATCGAAGTTGCCCTGTGGCTGAATGAAATGCTCAGACGACTGTTTATCAATCACTTGATTGATTAAATCTGGTAGCCAGGTTTTTACATCGCTGAATAGTACGTCAAGAGACGCTGAGCTTGTGCCCGGCTCGTAAATATCGAGCATTGCATCGTAAGGAGAGAGGCCATTAGCTTCAGCACGGATCTGAGCTTCCTCTTGAGACAGCTTGACGACTTCTGCCCAGTTTTTCTCAAAACCCTGCCAGTCATTCTCACCACGCTGGCTGCGCCATGCATGTTCACATTTAGAACCCGCCAGTGATTTGGCTTGAACCAGAGATTCAGGCAGCACATTCGCTTGTGACCACTGACGCTTTAATTCACGTAAAGTCGCCAATTGTTGAGTGTCTAATGATTCGTTTTCTGCTTCGGCAAACCAGTCAGCAAGTTGTGGCTGAGTGTGCAGTCCGTGAATGTGTACAGATAGTTCTGCCATCGCTTCAGAACGAGCTTGGTTACCGCCACTTGGCATCATTGATGCCTGGTCCCAGCCACAGATAGCGGCAAGGTGGTTAAAGTGAGAAATCTTTTTAGAATGTTGGATTAACTGATTGAATGCACTCATTGAAATGCCTTCCCTGACGTTGAAATAAGGCCAGCATTTTAGCAATCATTAACAGCGATACCAAGGGATTATCAACTTGTTAACTAAAGTGAGATAACTATTTACTGGCAATATAAATCAGAACTAGGTAGTTTGTTCTGTAGACAAATAAGGAGGGAACCTGTGCCAATTGAAAACTTTGAAGCATTCATTATTGCTATTACGATTTTAACTCTCACGCCAGGTCTGGATACCGCACTGGTTATTCGTAATACCTCACGTGGTGGTATTGTCGATGGTTCGGTCACCAGTGTTGGGATTTGTAGCGGTCTGTTTGTTCATGCGCTGTTTTCAGCGGTTGGCATCTCGGCACTGTTGGCACAATCAGCCGAGCTGTTTAGTTTTATTAAAATGCTCGGTGCGGCGTACCTTATTTGGCTGGGTTTAAGCAGCTTGAAAATGGTGCTGAGTAAGCAACAGGGTCTGGACATTAAAGAGGGTAGCGACCACTCCTTAAGTGTTAAACGCTCACTGCGAGAAGGTTTTTTGTCTAATGTTCTGAACCCTAAAACCGCCGTGTTCTATCTTGCTTTTCTGCCTCAGTTTATTGACCCTCAAGGCTCACCGCTACTGCAATCACTCTTTATGGCGGGAATCCACTTTGTTATCGCGATGTGTTGGCAGTGTGGTTTGGCAGGCGCGTTAACCAGTGCAAAATCCTTGCTTAAAAGCCCACGCTTTATGACATGGATGGAAGGCACGACTGGCGCCGTGCTGGTTCTGTTGGGAGCTAAGCTGATTGTTGAGGACAGTACTCTATAACAAGCTAATTGCTGGTGTACTTGTCGTTGATGTCTATCGCTACGTCGATATTGTCTAATAAAGTATCGACGACTTGAGCATCTAAATGGCTACCGCGACTACGCTTAAGCTCGTTAATAACATCCTCGATTGGCCACGCTGGCTTGTAACAACGCTCATGAGTCAGCGCATCAAACACGTCTGCTACTGCGATGATCCGCGCTTCTATACTGATTTCTTCACCTTTTAGTCCCAACGGGTAACCGCTACCATCTACTTTCTCATGGTGCTGGTGGGCGATAGTGGCTGCAGTCTGTAGAATCTTTCTTTTCGAACCTGCAAGAATGTTATGACCAATTGCTGAGTGGTTCTTCATTATTTCCCACTCATCGGCCGTGAGCTTGCCTGGTTTGAGCAGGACAGAGTCGGGGATGGCAATTTTACCTATGTCATGCATTGGCGCCGCTTGGCGTAATAGGTTGGCTCGCTCTTCTGAATAACCGAGCAGCAAACAGAGTTCGTAGCTTAGTTCAGCCATTCTACGTACATGATTGCCCGCTTCTTGAGAACGAGACTCGACCACATCCCCGAGTCGATAGATGAGTTCACCTTGCGTATCAATGATCTCTTGGCTGAGCGACAGGTTTTCAAATGCTAGGCTGACACTATAGGAGAACAGAGTCAGTAACTGACTCTCCAACTCGGTAATTTTGCGAGCGCCCTTAAGGTAAAGTAGACTAACGGCACCAGCACTGGTAGAAAAGTAGCCGACGAATATATCGCCATCAATAATACTCTCTTTCTTCTCAATCGCGCTGTTAAGGTACTGTTTTACGGTAGGGTCGAGCTCATCCTGTTTATCGCCAATTTGAGCCAGTATTTTGTACTGGTTGTTTGATTGGCATAAGGTGGTTAAACCTCGCACCGATACCAGCATACTCTGATCGTTCATACGCAGTAATGACAAAACTTGCTGCAGTATTCCACTGGAAAAGGTTTGTAGCGTATGCTGACGGAAGATCACTGAGGTTGATTGAATGACACGTTCAAGCCCCATTCGATAGTTTGTCTCTAGTTGCTTGGCATTTTCAATTTTTACAATGTCGCGGTAGGAACGAATGGCGGTTAATACGGTAGTGAACAGCTTCTGGCTGGTGAGTTCAGTTTTTTCTTTGTAATCATTGATGTCGTAATCAGCGACAACGGATTGTTCCGGTGCCTGACCTGGCTGACCAGTTCGTAATACGATACGTGTTTTGTGATTGCCTAAATCTTGTCGCGTCCAGCGCGCGACTTCCAGACCAGCGTCATCTGTTTCCATCACCACATCGAGAAAGATCAAAGCAATATCATCGAACGTTGACAGCTTTTCCTTAGCTTCTGCGCCGGAATAGGCATGAATAAATTCTAATGGTCTGTCATCAAGTTTAAATCGCTTAAGTACAAGTACTGTCACCTGATGAATATCGGCGTCATCGTCAACAATCAATACTTTCCAAGGAGGTAGGCTGGGCTCGTCCATCTCCCTAAGTAGTTCTAGTGGCATGTCTGCTCCCTTACTCGTTCAAAAGTACCATGCGCTTATAATTTTTATTTCTCTCTATTGGGTATAGGCAACAATAGGGCCAAATACAAGTAAGGTGTTTACTGTGCGCTTGAAGCATCTTTTGGGAAATCAATGGTATAGCGTAGACCTTTACCCAACGCGGTTTCGACGCTGACCTTGCCATTCAGCTTACGTGTGATTAGGTTATGAATAAGATGGGTACCAAGGCCACTGCCTCCTTGATTGCGTTTGGTGGTAAAGAAAGGATCAAATAGCTTTTTCGCGTCTTCTTCATTAAGTCCTTTGCCATCATCCGAAAAGACTAAGCGAATGTCTTGTTCCAACTCTTCGATTTGCAACTCAATATTTCCCTGTTGTTGTTCGTCAAAGGCGTGAAGAAGACTGTTCATAATTAAGTTGGTAATGACTTGCGCCAGTGTACCGGCGTATAAGTGACATTTGATTTCCTCTGGGCAACTAACCGTGATTTGATGGGGAGAGTTCTTAAGTCTTGGTCTCATGGAGATCAAGATTTCATCCAAATAGTGCTTGAGGTTTAGTTCGCGCAATTCGTCCGATGACTGGTCTACAGCAATCTGTTTAAAGCTTCGAACCAGTTCAGAAGCGCGTTGGTTGTTGTTATGAATGATTGACGCCGATTCATCGCATATATCCAAAAACTCCAATAGACCTTTTTCACTGAGTTGATTACTTTCAAAATCTTGTTTCAGTTGAGTCACTTCATGTTGAAGGTTGGACGATGCGGTCACACAGATACCAATCGGAGTATTGACCTCATGAGCGATGCCTGCGACCAGCATGCCTAATGAAGCCTGTTTTTCTTTTTCCACTAACTGGCTTTGTGTTTCTTGTAACTTGGTCATTGCACACTGTAGCTCATTGGTTCTGGCTTCAACTTGTGATTCCAATTGCTCGCTGTATTGTTTGACCAGAGCTTGCTTCTTCTGAGCATAGTTCAACTGTTGTCTTAGTTGGGTCGGACTGATTTTGAATTCGGATAGTAGCTGACTGTAAGCTTGTTCCAGCGCTTGCGACTCTTGTTGACTAAACAGGCCAGAGTCGTCAATCAAAGCATGCGCCATAGCTGCGCCCGTTGCACCGCTGAGTTGACGTTCGGCGGTTTTTGCTAAGTTTGCCAGCTCCAGAGTAGTGATATGGGTTTGGTCGGTTAACTTGGCTTCTGTCAGTATCAACTCGACTTTTTCACTCCCAGCGCTTCCTTTAAAGTATTGATCAAACAGCGACGTTAAGATGTCAACTTTCGGCGGCAGTGCGATCTCTGCAGGCAGGTCAAGGGTTTGCTCTTGCTCCGAATCGCCCTGTGTCATGGTGTCGATGATTTCTGCGTTGTATCGGGCTTCCTGAGGTGTCTCTTTAGTTAATACACTGGCAAATACCAATCCAGATACATTGGCAATCAATGACCAAAAAGCACCGTGGCTATTGTTGTTCATCATTGAGCCAAACAGGTGTTCTGGGTGAAGCCATTGAAGCCCCCACGGCCCCGCGTCGAGCAGGCTTGCATCAACCCAGCCACTTTTCATTAAAGAGGGGATAAACAGGCAATAAGCCCAAACTGCAAAGCCACAGGATAAGCCGATGATGGCCCCTTTAGCGTTGACATCTCGCCAATAGAGTCCGGCCAGAACGAGTGGCAGAAATTGTAGTACAGCGCAGAAAGAGATCATGCCCATATTGGCTAACAAATGGGAGTCGCCGAGAAACAGATAAAATGCCTGCCCGGCAGAGAAGACCATAAATACACCGAGCCAGCGTATTTGCAGCAGGTAGCGACCAAACTTACGTTGTGGGAAGGTTTGGCGCAGTAAAGGGAGGGCAATATGGTTACAAAACATGGTGGCCAATGTCATTCCCGACACCATTAGCATTGCCATCGCAGCTGAAAAACCGCCAATGAATACCAACAGTGTAAGGGCGAATTGTTGTTGTGAGAGAGGCAACGCCAGCATATAGGTGTCGGGTTTGTCTGGGCCGAGAGTGAGTATTCCTGCGGCTGCAATCGGCATAACAAACATGGTCATGAGTAACAGATAAACGGGCAGTTTCCATTGTGCCTGCTTTATGTATTGGCTCGATGGATTTTCGACCACCACGACGTGGAACTGTCTGGGCAACATAAAGAACGCCGAGCCTGCGAGTAGCAAATAGCTTGTCCAGGTCATGATGCTGGGGATTTGCGTCATGGCAGACGCAGCTTGAGGTTCTTGGTCGGTCAACTGGGTGAAAATTTCCGCTGGTGAGTCAAACATGAAAAAGCAAACAAAGATCCCGGCGCACAGCATGGCAATCAGCTTAACTACCCCCTCACATGCCAGTGCCAGCATCATACCTGGGTGACGTTCAGTCGGGTCTATATGGCGAATACCAAAAATTATCGTGAACAGAGCAACGCCAAGCCAGATAACCCAGGTAATGACGGCATCTATCGTATTGGTCTGCATGACGACAGAAATGGTGCTGTTGATAGATTTCAACTGCAAGGCCAGATAAGGGACGATGCCAATCATTGCCACAACGGTAGTCAAAGCCGCTAGGGATAAACTTCGATTGAACCTGGCGGATAAGAAGTCTGCAATGCTGTTGACATGATAAGCGTCCTTAATCAGCAAAATCCTTTGCATCAAGGGCCACATCACCAACATTAGCAGTGTTGGCCCCAGGTAGACTGCATAGACGAGAATACCGGTACGTGATGCGAGCCCGACGCTGCCGTAAAAAGTCCAGCTCGTACAGTACACCGCAATAGACAGGATATAGACCGTTGAGCTGGAAGAGATTCGTTTAGCCAGTGAACCGCCAGACTCAGCCCAGTTGGCGATGAGGTACAGGATGCCAATATAACCAATGATGATGAATGCAAGAGTGGTCGTTCCAAACATAGGTTTACCTGGCGAGAATCACTAGCACGACAATGAGGGTTAGCCAAATCAATAACACGCTGATGGTGATTGAAGTCAAGGAGAACGGGGTGCTCAGCATCGAAGGCCAGGCGACAAGGATGAGCGCAAGTAGGAGTAATACCAGTCGAACAGCGGTCTGTTTGGTGGTTGTGGTTTGCATGTCCCTTTACCTGATGGATTTACTCATACAAGCATAGAACATCGGCAAAAAGTTTAGTGATTAGTTAGTGCTTCTAAGTGGAGTGCAAGGTGAGGGTAAGGTTAGCAAGGGGTAAGCAGCATGGCTTACCCCTTGTAAAATGAAAGGCGATTAAGCAAGGTGTTGGTTTTTTTGTACCATGCTCACTGCCGAATCAAAGTAGCGTTTTGTCTCTTCTATAACCACCTGACGTAGTGCAATCAAACCGATTAGGTTCGGAATAGCCATCAGACCATTAACGATATCAGCGATAATCCAGATCATGTCGAGGTGTAGGAAAGCACCTGAAGCAACCAGACAGACGAAAATCATCTTGTAAGGCAAGACAGCTTTAGTACCAAATAAGTACACCACACAGCGCTCACCATAGTAGTTCCAGCCAAGAATCGTAGTGAAGGCAAAGAACATCAAACCGATCGATACCATCATTGGGCCGAATGTCTGTGAGTCTAAACCTACTGCAAAAGCGTGCGTGGTCATTGCAGCACCTGCAAAATCGCTTTGCCATGCGCCGGTTAGGATCAGCGCAAGACCTGTCATAGTACAGATGATGATGGTATCGAAGAAGGTACCTGTCATTGAGATCAGGCCTTGCTTGACACATGAGTCAGTTTTCGCAGCTGCCGCGGCCATTGGAGCACTACCGAGGCCGGATTCGTTAGAGAATACACCGCGCGCAATACCTGATTGAATGGCTAGCATGATACTTGCGCCGAGGAAGCCACCCGTTGCTGCTGTTGAAGTGAAAGCAGAAACAAGTACCAGTTCAACCGCATCAAGTAACTTGTCTGCGTTCATAATAATGACGCTTAAACAAGCCAGCACATAGAACACAGCCATTGCCGGTACGACTTTACCTGCAACGTTAGCGATTGACTTAATACCGCCAAGAGTTACGAAGGCAACCAACAGAGTCAGTGCGCTAGCAGAGAGCTCGCGAGAAACACCAAATGACAGTTCGCTGGCATCAAGAATCGCGTTGACCTGCGGGAAGGTACCAATACCGAAACAGGCTACACCCAGAGCAAATACAGCAAACATGATTGCCAGTGCTTTAGAGCCGACACCGTATTGCAGGTAGTACATAGGGCCACCGATCATCTGACCTTTGTCATCTGTCTGGCGGTATTTAACGGCAAGCAGACACTCGGCGTATTTGGTCGCCATGCCAAATAAGGCAGCAAGCCACATCCAGAATAGGGCACCAGGGCCACCAAGTTTAATTGCTGTCGCTACGCCGACGATGTTACCAGTACCGATAGTTGCTGATAGTGCTGTACATAAGGCAGCAAAACTAGAGACGTCGCCCTGTTTGCCAGAGTCATCTTTGCTAAATACGAGTTTTAACGCTGTTGGTAGGTGTCGAAACTGTAGTAAGCCGAGGCGAAAAGTGAAGTAGACACCAGTACCGACCAATAGGATTAGAAGTGGCGGTCCCCAGACAAAGTTGTCGATTGTTTTTAGTAAAGATTGAAGGTTATCCATGATTTCCCCTTAAGTGATAATGCTTATTTAAGGAGAAGAGGGAAAGCACAGAGATCAGGGATCTCTGGTTAGCTACAGGCAGAAACGCGACGTAGCAGGTTAGATCTTTCCACTCCTCTGTCCTTTTGCCTGAGAGTTTCACTTTACTTTGGTAAAGCTTGCTCCTTCGGCGACCGATTTAACGGTTCTCTCCAGAGGTTCCTCCAACTACAGTCCACGCTACCTAAATAGCACCTGAAAGATTTACTTCTTCGGTAGGTTATCCTTTTCAAATGTTAACATTTGGTAAATAACCACTCTCCTGCAGTCTTCATCGGAACAATTGCTCGAACTTCGAGCAAAAGTTGGTCGATAGCACTGATTGCTGTCGACGTGTGAACTCTATCATTATTTTGATGTAATTCAATAACAAATTTACATGTTTAATTAGAAATATCAGGTGCTAATCAATGAGGGTCATATATGTTTCACTGTGTCATATTGACACTTTTATTTTCGAGTCTTAATGACATGTTTTCGAAGGTGATATGTTTCTATCTTTATGATTTTTAACAAATAAAAATATTGGCAAGAGAAATGCAATGTAATAGGAAAACGACAATGAAATGATCACAGTGAGGTCAATATGTTTGCTCAACCAACTCAAATGATGTTTAAAAAATTACTAACTTTTTCTAACGTTGCTCTAGTGGTGACTTTTTTGGCACTGGTATTCAGTGTTTTGATTTCTTACCCGTATGCAGAACAGTTCAGCTTAAACCAGCAAATCGCGGCGCATATTAGCACCATAGTGATAGCTGCATTGTTAAAAGTAAGTTACGTAACCCGCTGTCTGGCGCAGTACAATCTGGGAATGGAAGTGAGATAGGGTAAACAAAATAGCGCCGGAAACGGCGCTATTGAAGAGTTTAGAAGTAGTTGGCGTCTACTAGTTCACTAACTTGAACCGATTTCACTTCTTCACGTGCTTCAAGCCATGCTACAACTTGTGCCTGCTGCTCTTCAGTGGCATCAGCGTAACGTTGGTTACAACATAGGAAACCTTCAAACAGTTCCAGACCGCCGCCGCCAAAGCAAAGACCCAGACCATCGATGTAATCGATGAAGTCATCGACAAATACATCGTAACGATCAAAATCATTGATGGTCGTTTCGCAGCTTAGTTCAAAACCTTTCATCGCAAACTCACCTAAGAAAAGCTTCTTCTGGATGCGACGTTTTTTATTGTCTACTTTGTATGGTTTCATTATTTCAGTCCCATGGTTTCATTACGGCTCTTTATACCTCATTCTATTCTTCTCACCAAATAAAATACTGAACTATCATAGGAAATGACGGCTTTTTATCCAGCCAAAGTCAGTTAGTATTTAAAGTAACCAATTGAATCAATTTATTTAATGCTGTTAGACACTAAAACAACCTGGCTCTGACCATTTGAGTGCAAAAAGTGGTATAAAGTAGTCAGTATAGGGTCTGCCTAAGGAGAGGTTATGACAAGGTTACTTGCCATTGCGTTTTTGATTGCCATTGCGTTTGTACTGATCCGTTATCGTACGAGCGAAAAGTTGCAGAAGTACGTCGTGATAACATTGGTTTCCAGTTTCATTATCTATACGGCGACACTCATGGTTACGGAACTAATTCGCTAGGCTTTAGGAGCAATAAGTGAACGAACAAAACGATATACAAGAGAACGATGACGTAGTTGTGATTGAGGAGCGAGACAAGCGCACTCATCTCTATATTCTCATCGCTGGTATCCTTGGATTGGCGTTAGGTGGCTTGATTGGTTCCACACTGACTGCCCAGAAGTGGGAGTCGACCTACCAGGATCTTGAACAGCAATATCAAACCTTAGTCACTGATAAGAAGCAGATGGCGACTCAAGTAGAGCAGAGAGTGGCTAAAGTTGACGATGAAGTGGCAGAGAAACTTCAGCTCGCTATGCAGGCCCAGCAACAAGAGCACCAAGGGGCAATCGACGATCTCCAGCAACAAATCAAAGAGCTGGAAAAAGTGAATATGTCGCTGGAAGAGCAGGTTGCTGAACAGAAACAGCAGATCTCTACGGTTAATAATCAGAACAACAAGCTCAACAGACAGGCTGACATGCAAGCGACAATGTTTGAACGTTCTCGCGAGTTGTTCCAGCAAGAGCTGAAAGTATCTCAGGAGCTCGAAGCGCTCGAAAAAGAACGTGAGGAGTTGGCTCCTAAGATTGTTGCACTGAAAAAGCAATGTGACATCTATTTAGAAGGGACGTCATGGGATGCGAAATCGGATGCTTGTGATAAACAAGATGAAGCCCAGTCGCGAATGAGTCAGGTTGAACAAATGATCCGTGTCCATCAGATGGACCTCAAGCAAATGAAAGCCTTATCGCAAGAACTTGGACTTTAAACATTTCGCTTCGGACTTACAAAAAACGCCTCTATTTAGAGGCGTTTTTGTATCTGTCTCAGTATAGAGGCAGGATTCTCATAACTTATGACCCGAATTGCAGAAAATGCGCTACGTTTAAAGTAATTGCTAGGGAAAGTAAGGCTAAGGATGCAGCTGCTTAAAGTTAACGAAGGCGTTCAGGTTATTGGGTACCTCGCCTATATTGCTGCGGTGGGTGTTATGTCTCACTCACTGTTATCAGACCCTCATCCGTGGGAAATACCATTCTATCTATTTCCTGCGCTGCTGTTATTTGCTCTATATACTCAAATCTTAGCTCTGAAACACTTATGTGCTTTTGCCGCGGTAGCGATATTTATTGCTGGTGGTCTGGTGCAGCACTTCAGCTTAGACGAAATTAAGATCTGTCTGTTCGCGTTGCCATTGTGCTACGTCGTTCTCTTTCCTGGTACCTTATGGCCAATTGCGGTGTGTGCGGCTCTCATCAATGGTTATCTCTACCAATTATCGTTAACTGAGTTTGATGCCTTTATCGATGTATCGATAGAAATGACTGCCAGTAGCGTGTTTGCCACGGTAATGACTTATTCGTACATGAAGACCAGGCAGCAAGCCATTGCTTTCAAGACGGAGAGCCAGACTGACTACCTCACTAAGCTGCCAAATATCAACGCTTATCGTGATGACCTTACTCGAATCGATGAAAGTAACGCTAAAAACTTTGGCTTGATCCATATTGGTTTAGAAGGATTTAAAAACGTTAACGATCGACTTGGCTATCGTCACGGCGACGAATTGCTGGTCGCATTTGCCAAACACCTGAAAGATCTGGTTGATGAAGATGGCAAGGTGTATCGATTTGGTGGGGATGAGTTCTTAGTCGTGGTTGAAAGCAAGGATATCCTCGAAACGCTCAATGAGTTGGTCGACAAACTGGGCAGACACCAGCGAGTGATGTTTAGTGTCGATAACACTTCTCACCGACTTGCTTACTGTATTGGTGTTGCAATGGCGGGGGATGCGCTTGGCAGTATTGAAGTCTGGGAGAAAAACGCTGATTTTGCCCTGTATAAAGCACGTTCAGAAGGAGCAGGGTCGGTTTGTTGGTTTGATGATGAGCTGTTGGGCGAGACGATCAGGCAGCATCAAATTGAAACGGAGATTAAGTCTGCGTTAATGAGCGACCAGTTTATGCTGATGTACCAGCCCAAGGTTGAAATCGAAACCGGAAGAATTGTGGGTGCAGAAGCCTTACTGCGTTGGAATCACCCTCAACTTGGACCAATTTCACCGGGAGAGTTTATTCCAATCGCGGAGAAAACGACCCAGATTGTTCCGGTTGGTCATTGGATCATTCATGAAGCGTGTCGTCAGGCTAAGCAATACAATGATCAGGGAATCCCGATCTGTATCGCGGTCAATGTCTCTACGGTTCAGTTTGCCCATGCTGATCTGTTTGAAGTGGTATGTCATGCCTTGAAAGAGACTCAGTTGCCATCACACCTTTTGCAGATGGAAATCACCGAATCGACCTTGATGAGCGATCCAGAAAACATCACAGATATTTGCCGCCAGTTAAGAGCAATTGGTGTCTCTATTGCCATTGATGACTTTGGTGTCGAGTACTCCAGCCTTAAATATCTAAAACAACTGCCGACAGACGTGATCAAGATTGATAAATGTTTTGTTGATGACTGCCCGGTCAGCCACTCCGACAGGGTGCTGGTCAGAACAATTATTCAGATGGGGCACAGTTTAGGCATAAAACTAGTGGCTGAAGGGGTAGAGTATCAAGAGCAACTGGATGTGTTGCAACAAGAAGGGTGTGACCAATATCAGGGATACTTGTTCTCACAACCGCTTTCGTTTGCCGAATTTGGTTCAATGATGAAGCAAGAGATACGCGAAGCCCGCTTGGTCAAACTCACCAGAGAATAAAAAAGCCGCTTTTAGCGGCTTTTTTACATTTAATTAGTGGGTCAGGTAGTGCTGTACAAATTCAGTCACTTTAACCATATCATCAATAGCAATAAACTCTTCAGTGGTATGCACTTTGCTCATACCCGTAGAGATGTTTACTGTGGTTAACCCTTTGGCATTGAAGTTGTTTGCATCGCTACCGCCACCCGTACCTTTGGTGTAAGGTTGTGCGCCGATTGCAGCGAAAGAAGCTTTGACGGCTTCAATGTGAGGATGATCGTCAGCAATCACAAAGGCGTTGTAAGCACGCGTTGACTCAATCTCAACCTGAGCACCATGCTTTTCTGCTGCTGCTTCAAATGTCTCAATCATATGAGCCACCTGCTGGGAAAGTTTGTCATCGTTTAGTGAGCGAGCTTCAGCGACAACTTTCAGGTTTGGCATCACGATATTGGTCGCGTTACCACCTTCAACAATCCCAATGTTCGCTGTTGTCTCATGATCGATGCGCAATAGCTTCATTTGAGTAATCGCATCTGCGGCTACCTGAATCGCACTGATGCCTTCTTCTGGTGCTAAACCTGCGTGGGCAGGACGACCGATAAAGTTAGCAACGATTTTTTGCTGACCAGGTGCAGCATTGACGATAGTACCAATCGGGCCGCCTGTATCTAGCACGATAGCTTTATCTGACTGAATGTATGACATATCGAAATGTTGAGAGCCAAACAGTCCGCCCTCTTCATGAACCGTGAAGGCAATCTCGATAGTTTTGTGTGCTTGATTAGAAGCCTGAATGCAACGTACCGCTTCCATAATTGCCGCGATGCCAGATTTATCATCGCCACCAAGAATGGTGTTCCCTTTTGAACGGATGATGCCATCCTCAATGATAGGTTCGATACCAATGCCCGGAGTGACGGTATCCATATGGCAGCTAAGAACGATGCTGTCAGGTAGCTCGCCTTCTAAGCGTGCATAAACGTTAAAGCCGTTAGATACCTCTTCTGGTACAGGTAGCTTATGTACAGTAAAGCCAAGTTCACCTAGTTGCTCAGCTAAAGTTTCACCGATTTGTTTCTCATTGCGAGATTCACTGTCAATTTTGATCAGTTGAAAGAAATGTTCGACCAGACGCTCACGATTAATTTGAGTCATTGTTATACCTCGTTAGGAACAGAGGGGAATACCATATCCTTCTGAGGCACGATTAAATCTGCGCTACGTCAATCTATCGGTGACTCTGACGGTTTTTTTACTTAGGTGATTTAGGTAATGAATGGGAGTAGTGACTGGTATTTTTATTGGCTATTTAAAACGGTCTACAACCTTTACCGAACATAGCGAACTCTGTCGCTGATTAAAGCAGTTTTGTGCCGGTTAAAGGTGAGAAAAGAACAAATGTAAACTAAATGTTACTTACTTGTTTTGCGTTATGCTTCTGATTTTAAATGACTTTTATGAATTTTCCACCTAAGGTTTACAGTTTTTAATTACAACTCGTTAACCTCAAAGTGGTGTGGTGAGGTTCATTTTTTTCCCGTGATCAGCCAAGTTATTGATAGATACACGGTAGTTACTATTAAACGAGGGATAAAAAATGAACGAAGCGTACAACCCACTTGGCACTGATGGTTTTGAATTTGTCGAATACACAGCGGCAGATGATAAGGGTATTCAGGACCTGAAGCAGTTGTTTAACTCTCTTGGGTTTGCAGAAGTCGCGAAACACCGTTCTAAAGAAGCTTGGCTTTACCGTCAAGGTGACGTGAACTTTATCGTCAACGCTCAGCCGCATAGTCAGGCTCATGCGTTCGCGAAAGTCCATGGTCCTTCAGTATGTGGTATGGCGTTTCGAGTTGCCGATTCTGCTGTCGCGATGAAGCAGGCACTGGAAAATGGTGGTAAAGAGTACATCACTGAAATCGGCCCGATGGAACTGAGCATTCCTGCTATCTACGGTATTGGTGAAAGCCTGCTTTACTTTGTTGACCGTTATCAGGACGGCAGCATCTATGAAGTCGACTTCCGTTTCTATGATGATGCGAAAGAGCGTCTTGAGAAGATGGATGTCGGTCTGTATGAAATTGACCACCTGACTCACAACGTTAAGCAGGGCAACATGGATGTTTGGTCTGGTTTTTATGAGCGTATCGGCAACTTCCGAGAAATTCGTTACTTCGATATCGAAGGTAAACTGACTGGCCTCGTTAGCCGCGCAATGACAGCACCTTGTGGCAAGATCCGTATTCCAATCAACGAATCATCAGATGATAAGTCACAAATTGAAGAGTTCATTCGCGAGTACAACGGTGAAGGTATCCAGCATATTGCGTTGACCACAGATGACATCTATCAAACGGTGCAGACACTGCGTGACCGCGGCATGGACTTTATGCCAACACCGGATACTTACTATGAAAAAGTAGACGATCGTGTGGAAGGCCATAAAGAAGATGTGAGTAAGCTTCGTGACCTGCGAATCCTGATTGACGGCGCGCCAATGAAAGATGGCATCCTGCTACAAATCTTTACTCAGACTGTTATTGGTCCGGTGTTCTTTGAAATCATCCAACGTAAAGGCAATGAAGGCTTTGGTGAAGGTAACTTCAAAGCGCTATTTGAATCAATTGAAGAAGATCAGATCCGTCGTGGGGTACTAGACGATGCATAAATGGATAACATTCCCTCACCGGGAGGGAGTGTGCTCCAAACAGGCGCACGCTGACTTCCCGGAACAGGCAATTTACGAACGCGAAGCGGGTCGCAGCGGATTTTTCGGCCCGGCAGCTCACTTCCATCACCAGCACGCACCAACAGGTTGGAGTGACTGGCAAGGGGAGCTAAAACCGCGTGCGTTTAACTTTAATCTGGTAGAAGAGTCAGTTCAGAACTCGCCATGGTCTGTTCCACATCTGTTGCACAATGCCAACTGTAAAGTTCGTATCTGGAAGCTGGATAGCTCAATGGAGCATCTGGCGCGTAATGCGGATGGTGACGAGCTACTGTTTATCCATCAGGGTAAAGCGGATTTGTTCTGTGACTATGGTCATCTTGAAGTGGTAGAAGGGGATTACGTCATGATCCCTCGTTCTACTAGCTGGCGTCTTGAAACGCATGAACCAATGTTCATCCTGATGATTGAAAATACCGATGCTGCTTATACTCTGCCAGAGAAAGGTATGGTCGGTAACCATGCCGTATTCGACCCGGCAGTTCTGGATGTGCCTAAAATCGATCAGGCGTTCAAAGACCAGTACTCAGAACAGTCGACTCAGGTACATATCAAACGACACGATCAGGTGAGTGTTGTGACATACCCATTCAATCCCCTTGATGCGATTGGCTGGCACGGCGACCTTGCTGTGGTGCGAGTGAACTGGCGCGATATCAGGCCGTTAATGTCTCACCGTTATCATCTGCCTCCGTCGGCTCACACGACCTTTGTTGGACAGGGCTTTGTGATTTGTACCTTTGTGCCCAGACCGATCGAGAGCGATCCGGGGGCGTTAAAAGTGCCTTTCTACCATAACAATGACGATTACGACGAAGTACTGTTCTACCACGCAGGCGACTTCTTTAGCCGCGATAACATCGAAGCTGGTATGGTGACTTTCCACCCAGCAGGCTTTGCTCATGGCCCTCATCCAAAAGCATTTAAAGCGGGTCAGGAGTATAAGAAGAAGTTCACCGATGAAGTGGCAGTCATGATCGATACCCGACATGCGTTAGAGTTTAGTGAACATGCTCGTCAGGTTGAAAATGAACAGTATGTCGATAGCTGGAAAGAAAAATAATAAGGGCAAATGGAATGAAGTTAGCAACCCTAAAAAATGACAGTCGTGACGGCTTGTTGGTCGTAGTGAACAAATCCCTTACTCACTGTGTCGCAGTCCCTGAAATTGCACAGACTATGCAACAGGCACTGGACGACTGGGACCGAGTGGAACCACAACTAAAAGAAGTATACGTTGCACTCAACAGTGGTGAACTGACCAATGAAATGACCTTTGCGGCTGCGCAGTGTGAATCTCCGTTGCCACGCGCTTACCAGTGGGCTGACGGCTCTGCTTACGTTAATCACGTTGAGCTGGTGCGTAAGGCGCGCGGCGCAGAAATGCCACCAAGCTTCTGGACTGATCCGTTGATGTATCAGGGCGGCTCAGATGCTTTTATTGGCCCCTGCGATGATATTCCTGTGGTAGACGAAGCCTGGGGTATCGACTTTGAAGGCGAAGTGGCCGTTGTAACTGGTGATGTGCCAATGGGCGTCAGTGCTGAACAAGCGGCAGAGTCGATTAAGTTAGTGATGCTGGTTAACGACGTCTCACTGCGTGGACTTATCCCGAATGAGCTGGCTAAAGGCTTTGGCTTCTTCCAGTCTAAACCTTCGTCGGTCTTCTCACCTGTCGCTGTAACTCCGGATGAGCTTGGAGCTGACTGGGATGGCGGTAAGGTCAATCTGCCGTTACTGAGCTTCTACAACAATGAGCCATTTGGTTGCCCGAATGCTGGCGTTGATATGACGTTTGAATTCCCCCAACTGATTGCCCATGCAGCGAAAAGCCGACCTCTGTCAGCGGGGGCGATTATCGGTTCTGGCACTGTATCTAATAAACAGGGCACTGAGTACGGTACCTCGATCGCGGAAGGTGGAGTAGGCTACTCATGTATCGCAGAAGTACGCATGATTGAAACCATTCGTGATGGGTCGCCGTCGACAGGCTTTATGCAGTTCGGCGATCGAATCAAAATGGAAATGCTTGACGAGCAGGGCAACTCAATATTTGGCGCCATCGACCAACGAGTCGTTAAATATGAGTGATCGTATTCTATATGGGTACTGGCGCTCCTCGGCGGCCTACCGGGTTAGAATTGCTCTTAACCTGAAAGGATTAAGCTATGAGCAGCGCTCAGTTCATCTGGTGAAAAACGGTGGAGAGCAACACTCTGCCGATTTTCAGCGTCTTAACCCGAATCAACTGGTTCCTGTGTTGGTCGATGGGCAGATGACTCTAAATCAATCGCTGGCGATTGTTGATTACCTTGATGATACATACCCAGAGGTAACTTTGACGCCATCTGACAAACAGCAGCGTTATTTGGTTAAGGCTATGGCACAGGATATCGCGGTTGATATGCATCCGCTCAATAACCTGAGAGTGTTACAGTATCTTACCAATACACTTGATGTGAACGACGATCAAAAGTCACGCTGGTATGCTAACTGGATAATTAAGGGCTTTGATGCGCTTGAGCAACGCCTGCAGCAGACCAGAGGAAAATATTCTGTGGGTGATCAGGTGACCTTAGTTGATGTCTGTCTGGTACCTCAGGTATATAACGCTAAGCGATTTAATGTCGACTTAACGGCTTACCCAAATATTCTAGAGGTGACGGCGTCACTTAATCAGTTGCCAGCGTTCGCAGACGCTATACCAGAAGCCCAGCCAGACGCGGTCTAGCAGAAAAACTCTGACTCAATGAAACGCAAAAGCCACCGTGAAGGTGGCTTATTACATTGTTGCTGGAGAAACAGTGTTTATTAACGAAGAGAGCTGAGCTGTCGCTCTCTTTGCTGTAACTCTGCAATGTTGAACTGACGTACATCTAGCGTCGCCAAATCGTTACACTCTTTGCATGAATGGTGACATTTACCGTCAACATAATCGTGCTTAGTTAGCATGTTTGGTTTCTTACACCAGTCACACACGCCTTCAATCGTAAACATAAATTCTCCCCACCTTTATTTTTTTAGGTGCTATTTTCGCAACGTAGTATGACATAAAGCACGTGTCTTGGTTAAGTATTTGTTACGTTTAATGGGAGGGTGATCGATTGCGCGCCCTTATTTTTAAAGACTTGGCGAATTTGGGTAAACAAATATGAATCTAATTGTAACTATTTATTAACATGAGCGAGAATGACTTTTAAAGCTTGATTAAGGCGCTTCATTTCTTCCTCACTGCCTTTAAGATCTGGGTGATAGATCTTACACAGTTGCTTGTATCTCAGCTTAACTTGTTTCTCTGGCGGGATCTTGGTTGGGCTGTAACCGAACAGGGCACATGCGAGGGTTAGTGGTTTCTCTTTCGGACTCTCTTTAACAGCTTGCTTCGGTGCAGATTGCTGTTTCTTGATATGGCGATACATGGCTTCCATCTGGCGCTTTTGCTGTTTGAGGGTATCGTCCTTACGCTTCAGCTCTCGTTCGAGTTTTACATGCTGTCTTTGAGTATCAGAATCACTTGTATTTGCTGCCTGGCGCAGAGCATTATTGGTCTTCAATAACCAAATCACAACCGCAATGCTGGCTAGAAGTAAGCCAACTAATGCATAGATTGTGTTGTTACCTGCCTGCTGACTGCGCGAGACCGACTTAGCCTTTGGACTCAGTTCTATCTGTTGATGGTCGAAGGCGACTTCCAACTGGTCAATGGCCGCCACCTGTTTCGCTCTGCGAGCATTAAACTGTTGCTCCAGAATACGGGCGTAATCATCCTCAGCCTGCGGATCGTTTTTCGCGGCTTCCTGATACCAGAGCTCAGCGAGATCCAGATTGCTCGGTTGTTGTTTTAAGCTCTCGTAGAGTTGACCTAACAGCAATGCTGCCTGAGCATCATCGGACAGAGCGGCTTTATTGAGCCAGAAA
This sequence comes from Vibrio brasiliensis LMG 20546, assembly GCF_000189255.1. Classification (GTDB taxonomy): domain Bacteria; phylum Pseudomonadota; class Gammaproteobacteria; order Enterobacterales; family Vibrionaceae; genus Vibrio; species Vibrio brasiliensis. Next base: position 95,610 of record NZ_AEVS01000008.1, read on the forward strand.
ATCGCATTTTCGATGTCTACCTTAGTTCCCTTTCCTTTGAGGTAAGCTTGACCAAGGTGAATAGCTGCAGATTGATTGCCATTTTCCGCCGCTTGTTGATACCAATAAAAGGCTTCAGAATCGGATAATTCGACACCATCTCCCTGACGATACCTTTCAGCGAGTTCTAGCTGGGCATGAACATTATTGTTTTGGGCACTTTGAGTCAGTTCCTCTACCGTTTGGCCAAAGCTGAAGGCTGAGTAAGCAAGCAGTAGAAGGGGTAGAATGCGCAAATTAACCTCGGAACACGATTGGTAAGCAGATGGTATTTGCTAAGTATATCAATTAGTCAGGAAAAATTGATAACAATCGAGCAGATTTGATGCAACGGATAGAAAATTGGCTTCCGAAGAAGCCAATTAAAATCTTTGTACTTAAGGAAGTGTCATTACTTAAGAGGCAGGATTTGGATCTCTACACGGCGGTTACAAGCGCGACCTTCAGTAGTGCTGTTAGTACATAGTGGGTAACGTTCGCCATTACCACGAGCGATAGCACGGCCAGCAGCAACACCTTGAGAAACAAGGTATGAACGAACAGATTCAGCACGGCGCTCAGACAGAACCTGGTTAGTGGTATCGCTGCCAGTGCTGTCAGTATGACCGTCAATAACCAGGCTAGTATCTGGGTATTCAACAAGGATTTGCGCTACACCACGTAGTGTATTGTGGATGCTTGAATCAAGCTGGTAAGAGCTAGACTGGAAGCCAATACCGTTTTCGAGGCGAAGTAACAGCTGGTTTTCGCCAACGCGTTCAACCTGAACACCAGAGTTCAGCAGTTGTTTACGTAAAGCAGCTTCTTGTTGGTCGAAGTAGTAACCAACACCGCCACCAACTGCCGCACCACCTGCAGCACCGATTAGGGCGTGCTTACGACGTTCTTTCGCATCATCACCTGTTGCAAGACCTACGGCAGCACCAGCGATAGCGCCAATTAGCGCCCCCTGAGTTGCAGAGTTAGTCTCAGTCTCACCGGTAGTGGCATTTTGGCGTTGCGTCGCCTGACAGCCAGAAAGTGCGATTGCTACTGCTAGAGCAAGTGTGATTTTTTTCACGATAACATCTCCGTGTATCATTATATTTTAAGCCAGACCCATGTCCGGTTTTTGGATGACAGTGAATAAACCTGATGGCCTTTATTATGTCAATTTTATCTAGCTTATTTGACCAAAGATTAACGGTAGCTGAACGAAGATTGCACTATCTGAGCATTTTGGGCGCTTGTGCGCCATCGATTGGGCGGTTTACAGAAACGGTGCGACCTTTCTTCAGACCAACTTCATAATCTTCAGTTAAGTTCTTCATCGCCTCTCTTAATTGCTGCTTAAACGTTTCGCGGTCGATGTTTTTAAACTCTTTGTCGATGTAGTCGTCGATCTTCTTCGCTGATTCTTCATCTGGACTGATGATAGGCAGCTTTTCCAGAGCACCTTCTACCCAGCCTGATAAGAAGGAGTTCACACGACGAGTAACTTCACCTGAAGGGGTACCAGAGCCAGCAAAACCGTTACGGAAACGGCCTGTCTGTTCATTCATTTCGCGATAAATGATGTCGAAGGCGAAAGCAGCAAAAATAGCGCGGTCCGCTTCACCGATAAACTCTACTCGTTTGAGGCCTTTGTGGTTAAGCAGTACTGCTTCAACGCCAAACTTAGTGTTAATGCCACGAATGATACGCAACAAGTTAGAGCCTACGTTGGCAGGGAGGAGGTGGGTCGACTGTGTTTTGCCCATCTTGATAAACTCGATATCGTCTTTATCGAGGCCATATTTAAGCATCAAACGATGAGCCATTTTGATCGCATTGGCTGCTTCGTTGACGTTGGCTGAATTACCAAGCTCTAAACATTTCGCAATTTTTTTGAGGGCTTTTTGTTTATCCATCGACCGCTGTATGTCTCACATATTTAGCAAAGTCGGACATTTTAACGTTTTCCGATCAAAAACGGAAATACGTTGTAGTTATATAATGAGTAGGCGTGAGGAAGTCGCCACCGTATCAGGGTGGCGATGTCTGGTTGATAATAGAGTTGGCGAGTTTAGATGCCTAACTCATCAAGCAGGTCGTTAGCGTTGCTTTCTTCACCCGCTGGGCTTTTCGTCTCTTTGCTTGCTTTCATCTTCTGTTGAGTCTGCTCCAGAATTGTATCCGGGCAATCGTCCTCAGCCGCTTCAAATTCCTCAAGCTGGATGAATTCAGTCTTATCCATTGCCAGCTCTAAATAGAAGATATTGCCTTGCTCAGTAGAGAAGGTGACTCGGCGCGCTTGTGGGCGATCAAGATTGGTATCAACAGATAGATTAACCTGTTTGTTCAGAGACAGCATTTTAGGTTGGTTCTGGGTGATATGCGTTTGCAGATCTTTACGAACCTGGTTAGTAAAGTGACCGACCAATTGGTTCATCAGTTCACCAAGTACGTCAGCCACCTCATCAGAAGTGTGGAGAACGGCAAGCTCTTCTTCTGGCATACCCATATTGCGCATGTAGTTGGTATAGACTTCCAGTGCTGCTTTAGCGGTGAAGTTTATGACCACCAGACCAGAGAAACCGCCGTCAAACAAGACGAAACAGCCAAAGTCTGGCTTGAGGCTGGTTTTAGTGATTTTCTGCACCATTGCAGAGTAGGAAACATTAGAGCTCGTAGCAGAGGTCAGAACCCCTGAAACGGACTGGCATAACTTTAAAAGGATGTCTTCTGTTGTGATTACTTTATTTTTTTTCATGGATGATTCGCTCATAGAAACACTTTAAACAGGATCAATTATTTATAAGTGTGGGAAAAAAATGCGATAACTTCCATTCTGACACTGCATTTCTGTTTTGATCACCCTTTTAAATGTTGTAAAGTGACCTGATTCAAATAATAGTTTTTTACACTTTAAGCGAACCCAGTGCTGATAGGATCGGCGTCGTAGGGGGCAGGAAGCAAATGTTACCAAGATTACATTCACAATCGGATGTGGATCCGATCGTACTCACCTTTCTCGAACAACTCAAAGCAGACGGTTTTAGTGGCGATATCGAAAGCCAGTATTCAAGCCGACTTGCGGTATCAACCGACAACAGTGTTTATCAGCAACTGCCTCAGGCGGTCGTTCACCCAAGAACTACGCAAGACGTTGCATTGATCGGTAAATTAGCCATCCAGCCACAGTATGAGAGGGTGACATTCTCACCTCGTGGAGGTGGTACAGGTACCAACGGTCAGTCATTGACCAAAGGTGTTGTGGTCGATTTATCTCGCCATATGAACAAAGTGCTGGAGATTAACGAAGACGAAGGTTGGGTTCGGGTACAGACCGGTATCGTTAAAGATCAGCTTAATGATGCTGTTCGTCCATACGGTTATTTTTTCTCTCCTGACTTATCGACCAGTAACCGCGCGACGCTGGGTGGTATGATCAATACCGACGCTTCGGGTCAGGGGTCACTGAAGTACGGTAAAACGTCAGATCACGTGTTGTCTCTTCAGGCGGTATTCGCTGACGGTTCATGCTTAGAGTCTGACCTCTCTCATGGTATGCCAGCAGAAGGTGAGTATGCCTTTGATGCTTACAACACCACTGAGCGAATCTGTCGTGAAAAACGTCAGCAGATAGAAGCTAAATTTCCTCCGCTAAACCGCTTCCTAACCGGCTACGACCTTAAGAACGCACTGGATACTGATACAGACCAGTTTAACTTTACTCGCGTTCTGTGTGGCGCTGAGGGCTCATTAGCTTTTATCACTGAAGCCAAGCTTAACCTGACGCCAATTCCGAAAGCTCGTACCCTGGTTAACATCAAATACAGCAGCTTCGATTCGGCACTGCGTAATGCACCGTTTATGGTCGAAGCGAAAGCCTTATCGGTAGAAACCGTTGACTCTCGAGTACTCAACCTCGCTAAGCAAGATATTGTCTGGCATACGGTTAGCGATTTGCTGACGGATGTTCCGGGCAAAGATATGCAAGGCATCAACATGGTGGAGTTTGCCGGTCAGGATGAACAAGAAGTTGAGCAACAGGTAAGCGCTTTGTGTCAGCGTCTTGATCAAATGCTGGCTACTGAAGATGCGGGAATTATCGGCTATCAGGTATGTGACGATGTTGCCAGCATAGGTCGTATCTATAACATGCGTAAAAAAGCGGTCGGCCTGCTTGGGGCTGCGAAAGGTCGAGCTAAACCTGTCGCATTCGCTGAGGACACCTGTGTTCCACCAGAAAATCTGGCCGACTTTATCGCTGAGTTCCGCGAGTTGCTAGATGCTAAGTCGCTGAACTACGGTATGTTTGGCCACGTTGATGCCGGGGTTCTCCACGTTCGTCCTGCTCTTGATCTTTGCGATCCGAAGCAAGAAGCACTGATGCACCAGATTTCTGATGAAGTGGTTAAGCTGGTGGCGAAATATGGCGGTTTGATGTGGGGTGAGCATGGTAAGGGCTTCCGCTCTGAATACGGTCCGGAGTTCTTTGGTGAAGAGCTGTTTACCGAGCTTCGTCGTGTTAAGGCGGCATTTGACCCGCACAACAAGATGAACCCGGGCAAGATCTGTACTCCGATTGATAGCAATGAAGAGTTGGTTAAAGTCACCGATGTTAAGCGTGGCTACTATGACCGTCAGATTGATGTGCAAGTGCGTGACAGCTTTAAACAAGCGATGGAGTGTAACGGTAACGGCCTGTGTTTTAACTACGACACTTCTTCGCCAATGTGTCCTTCGATGAAAGTGACCGCAGACCGTCGCCATTCACCAAAAGGCCGTGCCGGAATGGTACGCGAATGGTTACGTCAGTTGACCGAGCAGGGTGTCGATATTCTTGACCTCGAAAAGCAAACGCTTGAGGACAACTCGACCATTAAAACGATGATCGAAAGAGTACGTAACACAATTAACAAACGTCATGAGTATGACTTCTCCCATGAAGTTTATCAGGCAATGAATGGCTGTCTGGCGTGTAAAGCGTGTGCCAGCCAGTGTCCGATTAAGGTTGACGTACCTAGCTTCCGCTCTCGTTTCCTCAATATCTACTACTCACGTTACCAGCGACCGGTGAAAGACTACTTGGTGGCGAACATTGAAAACATGCTCCCTGTATTGGCGAAGGCACCTAAGCTGGTCAATGGTGCGCTTAAGCAGCAGTGGGTACAGGACTTAACCGCTAAGTCGGTTGGCTATGTTGATTCACCGTTACTGTCTGTCCCGACTCTGGAACAGCGCACTTCAGCACTTAAAACGTTCGATCTTCAACAACTGGCTGCAATGTCTAAACAGGACAAAGCAGATCACGTTGTTATTGTTCAGGACCCGTTTACCAGTTACTACGATGCACAAGTAGTCGAAGATTTCGCAACCTTGGTTGGCAAGTTGGGCAAGACGCCAGTATTACTTCCGTTCAAACCTAACGGTAAAGCACAGCACGTTAAAGGATTCCTCAAGCGTTTTGCTAACAGTGCTGCTAATACGGCCGCCTTCTTGCAGCAAGTCGCAGATATTGGCGTTCCTCTGGTGGGCGTAGACCCTGCGTTAGTGCTTTGTTACCGCGACGAATATCAGGAAGTGTTGGGCGATAAGCGCGGTGACTTCGAAGTACTAACTGTTCATGAGTGGTTAGAGCCTAAACTGGGTGAGTTTGAGCAACGTCCTGCTAGTGAAGAACAACCTTGGTATCTATTTGCGCACTGTACTGAGAAAACCAAAATGCCAAACGCTGAAAAAGAGTGGGGGGCAATTTTCGCTCACTTTGGTGCTCGGCTAGACACCGTGCCGGTTGGCTGTTGTGGTATGGCAGGGACATTTGGTCATGAGGTCGATAAGCTGCAAATGTCGAAAGACATTTATGGTTTGAGCTGGAAACCTCGTTTGCAAGATTTACCAAAAGAGCGTTGCCTGATAACAGGCTATTCGTGCCGCAGTCAGGTTAAGCGTTTCGAACAGGTCAAAACCCAACATCCTCTGCAAGCATTGTTGCAAATAGTCTAAAATCAATAGCTCAGCCATTTACGCTGAGCTATTTTTATTTTATTGGTATCAATTTAGGGAACATCTATGGATAAGTTGGAACGTAAAATTCCGCCAGTAGCGCTGTTTGTGCTATTTGTTGTTGCCATTAACCACTTGAGTCATGAGTTTCTCGCTTTTTCGGTTAGCCTACCATTAGGCTGGCTGGTATTCGCAGCGTGCTTTGTTATCGCTGGGTTTGTCGGTCTGGCAGGGGTGTATGAGTTTCGCCGAGCCCAAACAACCGTCAACCCAATCAAAGTCGACGATGCTTCGTCGGTGGTGGACTCAGGAATTTTCTCTTATACCCGTAACCCAATGTACTTGGGGCTGTTTTTATTACTGTTCGGTTTTGCCTATTGGCAGCAAAATATATTGGCGATCTTGTTTAGCTTTACCTTTATTGCATACATGAACCGTTTCCAAATCTTGCCCGAAGAGCGGGCACTAGAATCTTTGTTTGGCGCAGAGTATTTAGATTATAAACAGCGAGTCAGACGCTGGATTTAAACATGGATTCGCTGCGAGCTACAAAAAAGCCCTACCAATCTGGTAGGGCTTTTTGCTCTATTAGTGCTTAAGCGATACTTGGCAGTATAGACTCAGGCATTAAGTGGTTGTGTACTGCCAGCAATAGAAGCGCGTTCGCTGCTTCGATATCTGGAGCAAAGTAACGGTCTTTGTCGTAGAAGCTCACTTTCTCACGCAGGATATGTTTTGCTTCCTCGATACGTGGTGAAGACTTGTTTGGCGCGCGGAAATCCAGACCTTGTGCCGCCGATAAGTACTCAACCGCCAGAATACCACGAGTGTTCTCCGCCATATCACGCAGGCGACGACCGGCAAAGGTTGCCATTGAAACATGGTCTTCCTGGTTGGCTGATGTCGGTAAGCTATCTACTGAAGCTGGGTGAGCTAAGGTCTTGTTTTCGCTTGCCAGAGCCGCAGAGGTTACCTGCGCAATCATAAAGCCAGAGTTAACACCACCATTATCTACCAGGAATGGCGGAAGCTTGCTCAGTGCACTGTCGATGAGCAGTGCCATACGACGCTCAGACAGGCTACCGACTTCAGCAATTGCCAGAGCAAGGTTATCCGCAGCCATAGCAACAGGTTCAGCGTGGAAGTTACCACCTGAGATGATGTCGCCATCGTCTGCAAACACGAGAGGGTTGTCCGATACAGAGTTAGCCTCTACCTGAAGGATGTCTGCAGCGTTGCGGATCTGCTGTAAACATGCGCCCATTACCTGTGGCTGACATCGCAGCGAGTATGGGTCCTGAACCTTCTCACAACTCGTGTGTGATTCACCAATCTCACTGGTGTTATCCAGTAAGTGTCGGTAAGCCGTTGCTGCATCCATCTGACCACGGTGACCACGAACGCGGTGAATACGTGGGTCGAACGGACGACGACTACCCAGAGCGGCTTCAACTGACATTGCACCACACACCGTTGCTGATGCAAACAAGTCTTCCGCTGCGAACAGACCTTCAAGTGCAAATGCTGTTGATGCCTGAGTACCATTAAGTAGCGCCAGACCTTCTTTTGGCGCCAGCGTAATTGGTGTCAGGCCTGCAATCTTCAGTGCTTCAACGCCTGAGATGATTTTGCCGTTGTGGCGTGCCTGACCTTCACCAAGCAGAACGGTACTCATATGCGCAAGCGGGGCAAGGTCGCCAGAGGCACCTACAGACCCTTTTTGCGGTACACATGGGTAAACTTGCGAGTTGACCAGGTCAATCAGCGCCTGAATGACTTTAAGGCGAATACCAGAGTAACCACGTGACAGGCTGTTGATCTTAAGAACCATCATCAAGCGAACCGTTTCGTCTGACATAAACTCGCCGATACCTGCAGCGTGTGACAGTACGATACTCTTTTGCAGAGTTTCCAGATCCTCTGGTGCGATGCGAGTGTTCGCCAACAGACCAAAACCAGTGTTGATGCCGTAAACAGTGCGGTCTTCAGCGATCACCTGCTCAACTACCTGAGTACTCTCATCAATGGCTGGGATTGCCTCTGGGTCAAGAGTCAGATTGATTGGTGAACGACTGATTTTACGTAGCACTGGAAGGCTAAGTTGTCCCGGCTTAAGCGTTAGATTCAACATCTTCATCATCCTTATTTAAGCTTCTTTAGTTCTTCGTTAAGCATTGGCAGATCCAGCCCCTGGTCTGCAGCGCACTGTTTAGCGATGTCGTAACCCGCGTCAGCGTGACGCATAACACCTGTTGCAGGGTCATTGTGCAGTACGCGAGCAATACGCTCAGACGCATCCTGACTACCATCACAACAGATAACCATACCTGAGTGTTGCGAGAAGCCCATACCAACACCGCCGCCGTGGTGTAGTGAAACCCAAGTCGCACCGCCAGCTGTGTTTAGTAGCGCGTTCAGTAGTGGCCAGTCTGAAACTGCATCAGAGCCATCCATCATGCCTTCTGTTTCGCGGTTAGGGCTGGCAACTGAACCAGAATCAAGGTGGTCACGACCAATTACGATAGGCGCTTTCAGCTCGCCATTTTTAACCATTTCGTTGAATGCCTGACCCAGACGCTCACGGTCTTTCAGGCCCACCCAACAGATACGTGCCGGAAGACCCTGGAACTGAATACGCTCACGTGCCATATCCAGCCAGTTGTGTAGATGCGGATTGTCTGGGATCAGCTCTTTTACTTTCTGGTCTGTTTTGTAGATATCCTCTGGGTCACCTGACAGAGCAGCCCAGCGGAAAGGACCAATACCTTCACAGAACAACGGACGAATGTAAGCCGGAACGAAACCAGGGAAGTCGAATGCATTCTCAACGCCTTTCTCCAGGGCCATCTGACGGATGTTGTTACCATAGTCCAGTGTTGCACCACCGCGCTCTTGCAGTGTTAGCATCGCTTTGACCTGAATCGCCATTGACTCTTTAGCTGCGTCAACAACGGCAGCTTCGTCTTTAAGGCGCATTTCCGCTGCGTGCTCCATAGACCAGCCAATTGGCAGGTAACCATTCAGAGGGTCATGCGCAGAGGTTTGGTCAGTGACCACGTCAGGCGTGATGTTACGCTCTACTAGCTCAGGGAAGACATCGGCAGCGTTGCCTAGCAGGCCAACGGATACCGGTGTTTCTGATTCATAAATAATCGCCAGAGCTTCATCCAGACTTGTTGCCTTCTTATCAACATAACCAGTACGCAGACGGTAGTCTATACGTGATTCATCACATTCAACGGCAATCATTGAGAAGCCGGCCATAGTTGCTGCCAGAGGCTGAGCGCCACCCATGCCGCCAAGACCACCGGTCAGAACCCAGCGTCCTTTAGCGTTACCGTCAAAGTGTTTCTTCGCTACTGAGACGAAAGTCTCGTAAGTGCCCTGAACGATGCCTTGTGATCCGATGTAGATCCAGCTGCCTGCTGTCATCTGACCGTACATCATCAGACCTTGCTTATCTAACTCGTTAAAGTGTTCCCAGTTAGCCCAGTGTGGTACCAGGTTTGAGTTGGCAATAAGTACGCGAGGTGCATTTTTATGAGTAGGGAACACACCAACAGGTTTGCCTGATTGCACGACCAGTGTTTGGTCGTCTTCCAGACGCTCCAGTACTTCAACAATCTTGTCGTAACACTCCCAGTTGCGCGCTGCGCGACCAATACCACCATACACGACCAAAGAATGCGGATGCTCAGCAACGTCAGGATCTAAGTTGTTCATCAGCATACGAAGCGGTGCTTCTGTTAGCCAAGATTTTGCTCTCAATGTCGTGCCGTGTGGCGCGCGAATGGTTCTGGACGTATCGAGACGCTTATCTTCTACTTGGCGTTCCGTCATGGTAAGACTCCTTGTGGTTCACGTTATTCAGGCAAACAGGGGGCTAGGGCGCATAATGCACCTGCAGGCTAGCCACCGCCTGATGGGTTATTATTTTTCGGAAAAAGCGTTTGCTATATCCCAACACAGTCGGGCGGCCAAACGTGCAGTCTGACTATCGACATCGTAGGTCGGGTTGTATTCAGCAATATCCGCAATGACCAGTTTTTGCTTGTAATGCAGAATTCGTTCGATAAAGGGGGCGATCATGTCGATGCTGACGCCGCGAGCTGCAGGAGCGCTTACTCCGGGAGCCGTTGCTGCAGGGAATACATCCAAATCTATGGTCAGATAGATGTAGTCACACTTATCGATAAAGTGCTGCAGTTGGGTCAGGTGGTAGACATGGTTCAAATGCGCAAGATCTTTATCTTCGACGTACCAAACGCCAAGGTCGTCTGCGCGCTTAAACAGCGCCTCAGTGTTACTTGCGCGGCTAACACCTAAGCAGGCGTAATGGAAAGGCCAGTCGTGCATCGCGCAGTAGTGTTGAATTTGATTGAATGGTGTACCTGAACTCGGCTTGATTTCAGGGTGCTCGCTTTCAAACGCGCGTAAGTCAAAGTGAGCATCAAGATTGATGATGCCGATTTTTGGTGGCGTAGCCGGATTGAGGTATTCAAAATACTTAGCCAAACCCTGGAAGGACGCCCACGCGACTTCGTGACCACCACCCAGTGTGATGACTGGTGTGGATCTCAGAGCGGTGGCAATCACGTCAGCACACTGTTCCTGACTTTGCTCAAGCAGATCATCATCACAGATGACATTGCCCAAGTCGATCAGCGCACTTTGTTTGTGCCAAGCCATATTTGCCAGTGCGCGGCGGATTAGGTCAGGTGCCCGGCGAGCACCAATACGGCCTTTATTACGCGCGACACCTGCATCACTACAGAAACCTAACAGACTGACAGCATTATGGTATGGCTGAAGTTGATCAACCTGCATCTGTTTGATGACATGGTGAACGCGTTTTCCGAGTGGACCGTCTTCCACGTCGTGGCGACCTTGCCAGTGAAACTCTTGGTTTGTGATTACGTGATTAGACATGATCCAACTCTCCGGCAACAAGACGTGCAGCTAAACGCGGGGCGCCTTGGAAATAGCTAAACTCGGCTGGGTGATTCACGTCCCAGATTGCAAGGTCTGCATCGAAACCTGTTGCGATTTGTCCTCTGCTGTCACCGTAACCGAGTGCCTGAGCTGCATTAACCGTTACTCCACGCAACGTTTCTTCAGGTGTTAATCCGAATAATGTGCAGCCCATATTCATCATCATAGTCAAATCTGCAAAAGGTGAGGTGCCCGGATTCAAATCAGTGGCAATTGCCATCGGTACATTGTGTTGACGTAGCAGATCAATCGGCGGTAGCTGTGTCTCTTTTAAGAAGTAGAATGCGCCGGGAAGCAGGGTCGCGACCGTGTTTGACTTAGCCATAGCCTCAACGCCAACTTGGTCAAGAAACTCAATATGATCGGCAGACAAACCACCATATTGAGCTGTTAATGCAGTACCCCCAAGGTTAGACAATTGCTCAGTATGACCTTTCACTTTGAGACCGTGTTTAATCGCTGCCTGAAAGACCTTCTCTGTCTGTTGCAGGTTAAAACCAATCGATTCGCAAAATACGTCAACACTGGTCGCTAGCTTTTCCTCAGCGACGAGCGGAATGATCTCGTGGCAGACTAAATCAATGTAGTCGTCGGCACGACCACGGTATTCAGGTGGTAAGGCATGAGCTGCTAAAAGCGTCGTGGTGATACGAATTTTTCGGTGTGCTTCGAGCGCTTTTGCTGCACGAAGCATCTTGATTTCGTCATCAATAGTCAGTCCGTAGCCGGATTTGACTTCGACAGACGTGACGCCGCTTCGAATCAAACCATCTAAACGCGGCAGTGCCAGCTCAGTCAGCTGGTCAACAGAAGCCTCGCGTGTCGCTCGGACTGTTGACAGAATACCTCCGCCTTGTTTGGCAATCTCCTGATAGGGTACACCTTTGAGGCGCTGCTCGAATTCGTCTGCACGACTGCCTGCAAAGACAAGGTGAGTATGACAATCGATAAAGCCAGGCGTGACCAGTCGACCTTCACAATCAAATACATTATCCCCTGAAGCAACATCTGACTCAGATAACTTGAGGATTCGGCCCTGTTCGATATGAATATTGCACAGAGGAGAAACAGCGTAACCATTACTTCCTTGGGTCATGGTTACGACTCTGGCATTGGTTAAAATTAATTCATCAACAGGCTTCATAGTAATACTCATAATCAAATGTATATACAAATACTGGTTCAAGTTAGCTAATTGATCAAGTGCGATGTTGCAAAAATGTGATCAGTAAAAAGTATGAAATGCTCTAAGAAAGAAGAACTTTAGAGCTTAATTTGTAACGAGTACCCGGATGGTAGAGTAATGCAGTGCTTACCAGCTTTTCCTGGCTCCATGTTCTGCGATTAAGTAGCAGGCAAGGTTCATTGACTGCCAGACGCAGTGCCGATCGAACACTCTCATCAGCGACTATCGCTTCAACGGTATGCTCAATGGCACTTAGCGGGCAGTTTTCAGACAGATACTGGTTGGGCGTAATCTGTGAAAAGTCTTGTTGGAGATAGTTGGGAGCGTAGCTAGCATTGACCCAGCGCAGCTCAAGCTGGATAGGAGACTTGTCTTCAAAGTGGATGATTTCACTATAAAAGACGCTGCTACCCAACATGACGCCCAACTTCATGGCAACCGCATCATCGGCAGTGAGAGCAACCTGCTTCACCACCTTGCTGCTATACGCTTTGCCACGCTGTTCAACTTCTTTAGCAATGTTACGAATATCGAGTAGTGGAGACTCTGCTTTATCATCAGGGGCACAGACAAATGTCCCCAGACGTGGCCGTCTGACCAGGCGACCTTCAGACACAAGATCACGAATCGCTTTATTAACGGTCATACGACTGACATTGAACTGTTTGGTCAGTTCAAGCTCGGTTGTGATACGATGCCCGACTGGCCAGTAGCCCTGATCAATCTGTTCGGCGATATACTGTTTGATCTGGAGGTAAAGTGGTGAATTACTCATAACATTGAACTTATTAATTGACTATACAAATGGTTATACATTTAGCCAGATAATGCAAGTGTCAGCGGCTAATTAGACCGGGAACTGACTCTGGGCGCACGTTTTATTGTCAAATGATGAGAAAGAACTTGCTTAAAGCCATGAGGCACGTTAAATCAGTAGCTGCAACAAAATCATAAGGATTTACTATGTTTGGAAAGTTAAAAGCTTCGCTGGGTATTGGTGCGGCTAAAGTGGATACAGTGCTAGAGAGTATGTCGGTAGTGCAAGGCGATACACTGAAAGGAACGGTTCACATTAAAGGTGGCGATGTCGAACAGCAGATCGACGCTATCAATCTTAAACTCTGTACAGAAATGAAAGTAGAGAGTGATGAAAGCACTAGCTATCAGGACTTTATCTTAGCCAAACTTCAGGCAGTACAGCCGTTTGTCATCCAGCCAAATGAGCTGAAACAGGTTCCATTTGAGTTGCCTCTTGATGCGGAAACGCCGATCACTGCGCTTAACGCACTGAAAAACCAATGCCATGTATGGGTTGAGACAACTCTGGATATCGACTTTGCTATTGATCCAAAAGACAGAGACTTTGTCGAAGTACGACCTTTACCTGTGGTTGCCAAAATCCTGAGTGCCATTGAACAGGCTGGATTTGGAATGGTTAAAGCGGATGTAGAGAAAGGCTTCTTGCGCGGTGGTAACTTTAGTTCTAAGTCAGGTTGTTATCAGGAAATCGAATTCCGTAACAATGGCTTTATCAGTAGTAAAGAGATTGAACTGTCTTTTGTATTAGAAGGTTCTACTGTGCACTGTCTGGCGGAGATTGATCGCTCATTGAGCATGCGTGGTGACCAGTACATCTCTTTCTCTTTGCATCGTCAGGCTTCTGATTCAGAAATCTCTGCTGCAGTTAACCGTATTCTTTCAGTTTAACTGTCAGCCCCGCCAAAACGATAACGGAACGCAACGCCAAAAGCGATATCGGTACTGTTATCGGCATTAAACATATTCTCTACCGCGGTGATTTCTACCGCGGTATTTTTTAATGTGTAACGATAGCCCAGAGTAAATTCGGTTGATGGCTTCGAGAACTCGCTATCGTCATCCGTCACCCCCTGATGAATGGCGAATTGGCCAATAAAGGTATGTTGCTCAAAAAGCTGGTACTGATAACTTGTACCGAGCGACCAGGTGCTATTTCGGTACGGCATCTGCTCGAAAACGGTCGGGGTATTGCGAAAAGTGAGTGCCAACGTGGTATCAAGGGAATGTTTGTCTCTGCGATAGCCATAGTTAACCTGAATTGCCTGTTCAAACTCAGAAGAACTGAACAGGCCGTGGTCGGTGTCATTGTAGTAAAGTGAGATACCAAGGGATAAGCCGTGATGGTCATTGGTAATTAGCTGACGTTGCAAGTAACCGGTAATGGCGTGGCTCAACGTCTCCCCACGAAAATCCTCCAGTTCAATGCCATACTCGGGCATATTGATGACGAATCGATCGTTATCGACATCTTCCCGTCCATTCTGATCGATAGAAAACCAGTCGTGAAACGCAATCGTCAGTCCATCTAGGTGGTTGTTACCGGCATAGTTCCAACGATAATTGAGGTCAAGCTGCCAGCGTGAGTCGAGTTGCCATCTACCACCAAAGGCAATCTGGTTCTGGTAATAATCAAGTTCATAGGTAGCAGTGACCGCCCAGATACTAGAAATAGTACCTGATGCGTAAACTTCGCTTTCGTCTTCCTGCATAGAAAAACCAGAACGCAACTGAGGGGAAAGACTATTGGTATGAAATGGGGATTGAGTATAGCTTTGTAGCGGACCAAAACCATCACTTCCATAGCTGACTGGAATAGTAAATTGACCGACAACAAGGATAAGTAACCAGACGGGAAACCGCATGACTAACCCCCATAAATTATTATTATGTTTATGATAATAATGTAGTTTAAAACATGAGGGTTTGCTAAATAAGGCAAAAAAATTGCCCCGTGTGGGGCAATTAATTTTCGCTTAAGCGGCTTTCAGGTGAGTAGTAATGTATGGTTGCCATGCGTTTTGATACAGCTCTTTAGACTGACGACGCATGGTACGAATTTGCGCCTGTTCAAGGTCGTTAATCTCGCGAGATTCTAAAGCAGCTAATCGTTCAATCTTCTGGATCTGTTCATAGAACTCATGCTCAGGACCACTTTTAACATCAGCAATGGCTTTCAGGTGGAGCTGAACCTCAGCAACAAGATTTGTTTTTGGTAGTTTGACCAATAGATTCAGGTCGCGGTAACCAGACGCACCAGGTTTTTTAAAGCGGTTTTTCACTTTAACTACAGTGGTCTCGCGATTCAGTACTTCGTATGCCGCCATCAGGCTTTCAATATCGTCAGCCACAATAGTTGCACGAGCAAGGTCAGTGATACGCTCTGGCTGACCATTCAGTTCATAAGCGATCTTCTCTTTAGCGCGCTCAGCAGATTTTACGCCAGCGAAGTAAGATTCAGTAGAGGTCAGCAGGGCAGTGCTTTTACATAGCGTTTCAAGTTCAGCCTGCGCTTGGTGAGCTTTACTGTATAGCACGTCGAAATCAGAATACGGTTGAGTTGGAGTAGTAGACATTGATTGAATGCCGTAAAGACCGCTCAGGTTATGTTTGAATGCGTGGGAACACACTTCGTTCTGGTTAGTAGAACGATTTTCCTCGTTAGCTGGTGCGGTTGGAATAGCGGCAAATGCAGGTGCACGGCTGAGCATTAAAAGCATCAGGGCCGTAGTTCGCAAAAATAGGCTCATTCACTCTCCTTAGATGTGTCGGCTTAGCTAAAAGGTGTCGAAAAAAGTTTCAAGCACTAAGACCACTCATCTCTACATAGTAATGGGGTTAGATTTTGCGTTTCCAATCGCTTGCTACCCTTACATTTTCAAAAGTTTGAACAGCATCTCATATCCTATGTGACTATTTAGAGTGCCGTGTTTTTTAAAGGTTCAGCGTTAGTATGTAACCAAGTATAAACGGACAACATGAACTTAATCTGAATGAACTCTTCAGGTTAGTTAAATTCGCTATACCACTTGGCAGCGCTTTCAGATAGGCTATGCGCTATCAAGTCAGCAACAGAGAATTACAATGAGAGATCCAGAGTTTTGGCACGGAAAATGGGCCGCGAACCAAATCGGTTTTCATCTTGAAGATGTAAACCCACTATTGATTGAGTATTGGCAGCACACTAAGCCGACCCATGAAGATAAAGTATTGGTCCCACTGTGCGGAAAGTCCGAAGATCTTGTCTGGCTGGCGACCAAACACGCTGATGTTCAGGGAGCTGAACTGAGTAACATCGCGGTACGCGCTTTCTTTGCTGAGCATTTTTACACACCAATGGTGATGCCAATCAACGGCCAGCATGAGCTGTTCCAGTTTGATGAGCTATCTATTTACAGTGGTGACTTCTTTACTGCACCACTTAAGCCTGTCGACATTGTTTATGATCGCGCTTCGCTGGTGGCACTACCGGAAGAGATGCGTGCAGAATATGTCGCGAAGATTAAATCGCTACTGAACCCAGGTGCGAGAATATTGCTTGTTAGCCTCGACTACGATCAAAGTGAAATGGCGGGGCCTCCATTTTCTGTCGCAGAAGCAGAAATCCGCTCTCTATTCGCTGAATATAAAGTGACCAGACTATATCGTGATGAAGCCGATCAGGATCATCCTAAGATTGCTAAGAAAGGCTTATCTCGCTTTGCCGAAGAAGTGTATTTAATTGAAAGCGAATAGAAACAGAAAAGGCTTGGTTATTACCAAGCCTTTTTTAAATAGGAGCTGATTTTAGTAAACCACTTTCACTTTGCCCGCACTCGTTAGTGCATCTTTAACTGCTGTTTCAATATCTTCACGACGCGTAATAGCCACACCCAGACGGCGACGGCCATCGATGTCTGGCTTGCCGAACAAGCGTACTTGGGTCAGAGGTTGGCTCAGTGCATCCGTAATACCATCAAAACGGATATCCGTTGAAGTGCCTTGACCTAAGATAACGGCCGAAGCCGCTGGACCATACTGTGTAATCGATGAAATTGGCAGGCCAGTAAAGGCGCGAACATGCAGAGCAAACTCAGAGTTATCTTGTGACATCAGAGTAACCAGGCCTGTGTCGTGTGGGCGAGGGGAGACTTCATTAAAGATAACCGTGTCGCCTTTGATAAACAGCTCGACACCAAAGATACCAAAACCACCCAGAGCATTGACGACTTTACCTGCTGCATCCTGAGCCGCTTTAAGTGCTGCGTCAGACATCGCTTGTGGCTGCCATGACTCTCGGTAATCACCATCTTCCTGACGATGGCCGATTGGCGCGCAGAAGTGTGTACCGTCGACAGCGCGAACCGTGAGTAGAGTGATTTCATAATCAAAGTCGATAAAGCCTTCAACGATCACGCGACCTGCGCCAGTTCTACCGCCTTCCTGAGCGTAGTTCCAAGCTGTGTCGACATCCTCAGCGGTTTTAATCACGCTCTGACCTTTACCAGAAGAACTCATTACTGGCTTACAGACACACGGGATACCGACTGCTTCTACTGCCGCTTTAAACTCCTGATAGTTGTCAGCAAAACGGTAGGGAGAGGTAGTCAGTTGTAACTCCTCAGCCGCAAGACGACGAATGCCTTCGCGGTTCATCGTCAGTTTGGTTGCTTTAGCGGTTGGTACAACATTGAGCCCTTTAGCTTCGAGTGCGACTAAGGTATCTGTCGCGATAGCTTCGATTTCTGGAACAACGTAATCCGGTTGCTCTTTATCGATAATCGCTTGAAGCTGATCGCCATCTAACATGTCTAATGTGTAGCTGCGGTGAGCCACTTGCATTGCTGGAGCGTTTTCATAACGATCGCAGGCAATCACTTCAAGACCTAGTCGCTGACATTCAATCGCGACCTCTTTGCCTAATTCACCTGAACCGAGAAGCATCACGCGGGTTGCACTTTTTGCCGTTGCTGTACCAAACATATTTAACCTTAAACTCTACGAGGATTAGTTGAATGGGGGCATCATACTGATTGTGAGATAAAAAGCAAACGTTTGCGTCGTGTTTAATCTAGGAAAATAGTCGTAAATATAACAGGGCATGAAAAACATCCACCTGTAAGAAAGATGTCGAATTGATAGAGATGGCTGAGGAGTGACTTTAGAGAAGGTTAGCCAATAAAAAAGGCGCTGTGATAGCGCCTTTAATCGAACTTAAAGCTCTAAATAACTCATTGGGATATCTGGGTTAATTGCTTCCAGAGTCGCCTGGGTGTTAGCCAGATGGCTGATGGTACCACCTTGCGCTTCTACCAGTGCCGCTGAGTGAATCTGTTCCAGATCCTGACGATCAAGCAGGAGCTGAACCAATGCAACTTGCAGTGGAGGCAGGCTAGGGTTAAACGCAGCATTTTCTGCGTAGGCGCCTTGATAAACTTTACCGTTGTTCATCTTAATTGCCACACCGCTTAAATTGTGGGTGTAAGGAGCGTGGCTGCGGTTTAGTGCATCAATCGCTGACTGAACCAGTTCGTCTTGCTCATCACACTGCTTGCCATGGTCAACCGTAGTCATTAGAGCTGACTCAATACCAAGATCGGCAGGGCCGAATGATTCAGGTAGGTACTCCTGCAGTGATTTACTGTCTCGCTCTGGTAATTGAATGCGAAGCTTATCTGCTGTTGAAAGCTCGTTCATAAACTGGCGACAGTGACCACAAGGGCTGAAATTGATGGTGATATCGGCAACGCCTTGTTCGCCTTTCATCCAAGCGTGGCTAATTGCAGATTGTTCTGCGTGAACGGTTTGCCCTAACTGGACGCCTGAAAACTCGACATTAGCACCGAAGTAAAGCTTACCAGAGACACCACGCACAATAGCACCTACATAGAAATTAGACAGAGGCGCGTAAGAGTAGGCGGCCGCGAATGGGAGTAAAGCGACACGAAGGTCAGCATCTTCCATTCCGGAGATTGTCAGTAACTGTTCAAACTGCTCGGCAGAGAGGGTCGCGTCGAAATCGTCAGCGAGAAGAATAGGCGATAAGAAATCTGCTACGTTTTTTGGCGCTTCAGACAGCGCTTGTTCAATGCGGCTTCTCATAGTGAATCCTTGTTTCAGCGTAATTGATATCTTTGAGCTTAGTTCGGTTAACTTAGGAATAAACTCTGATATTGGTATTACATTTTATGTAACACTCAAAAATGTTCAGAGATCTAAGTCACAATATTGATTGTAATGAATTTGTTCGTTACATAATTAGAGTGAGCTCACACATGATAACGATTGCAGAGCGAAATTATATGAACTGAGTCGAACAAAGGTGGAGTTTGCTTGGGGAGAGTCTGATGTTTCAGATAGTTAAGTGTAGAAGAGGGTATTAACAGCAATAAACAGTTTTACGATCAAAAAAACGGAAAGCAGTGCTTTCCGTTTTAAGATAACAAATGATTACAGCTTAATTTGTTGAAGTACTGGCTTCCATCTCGCATGGGTAGCCTGATCTTCCGGTGTTATACCGACGTTTTGACCAGACACTATATTAAGAACATAGCGATCATTCGAACCATCAACGTAGCGGCTGATTAACTTATCACCTTCCCAGAACCATTTTTGTGCCAGATTTGAGCCACATGACTCTACTGTTAACGTCTTAGACGCTGAGACAGTCAGGCAACGGTCAGGGTCGACACGACTGCGGTATCGCTCTTGTTTGTCCAGACCCCAGATTTGATTCCAGTTGCCGTGACAAGAATAACCATTTACCTGGCCGCCTTCTGCTGACTTATCACCATTGGTTCCGTAAACATCCAGACAGAGATCGTTATTGCTTAATGACTGCAAGGTTACGTGAGCTTCTGCTTCAAACAGCGGATGGTTCCAATCGATCGTAAATGACGTATTGATTGAGCGAGCGATCCATGACGAACCTGCAGGGCCATACACCGAGAACAGTGCAGACGGGATAACATCGCCATAGCGTGCCTTGGCGGTGAACTGGGCACCAATTTGAAACTTAGTCGTCCCATCTTGATTCACAGGAGCTTCGTATATTACGTCATAGTTTGGTTTGAAGTTGGCATACGAGATCGGATTAAACTTCGATTTATCAAATACCCAGCCGCTGCCCCAGTGTGCGGCAGTAAAGTAACATCCCAGCTCCTGACGTCTTAGCTCTGAACACTCGTCAAACTCACGCTCAAATGAGACTTGGAAGTCGCTCAGCGAAGAACGGTTATTTACCCGATAGTCTTTGGTGTCGAATACCAATGTTTTTTCATTCTTATAGCTGAATGAGGCACCCACTTCACCACCGACTTTAGGGCCATCTTTACCTACTTCTGCGCCCAATGAGCCATTGATGCCGATTGAATAACCATGCGTATCGCGGTGCTGGTAGTTTTTGTTTTCGTTATGAGGGAAATCGCTGACTTTTTTTGGCACATAACCTGAGACCGGCTTCACCCACAAATCATAACTGCTGGCAAATGGACCGATGTATGTGCGACGGTTTGCCCAGCTCTGGAACCAACTATGATCCTGCTGCAGGTCGTCTACCAGGTGGAAACCTGTGCCAGGTTTATCTGCATCAATAGTGAAGCGAACGATCTTAGCGTCTGGTGTAAAACCTTGTGAAGTTGATGACTGAACAGAACGCATCTGTGCGACTGTCACTCTAAGATCAACCGATGCCCCAGCATTACACCAATCGCGTGTTTTATCGAAATCTTTACTTGTGTAGAGGTTACACGTCATCTTAGAGCTAGTGATGTAGTGTACGGTTTCGACAATAGGTACATAGTTGTCGGCCAATGCATTGGTAGAAGCTGCAAGTAAAGAAAGTGTGCAAAAAGTAGAAGTTTTCATATTACTCACCTCCAAAACCAAGACGATCTAACGCATGAACCAGCGAGTGGTTAAGACTTTCTAGTTCAGCCGTAGGGTTATTAATTGATTGACCATTTTCGTCTTGAACGTCTGCCACAATAGAGTTGATGATCTTGTCTCCCTGATAAACCCCAGTGACAACAAGAGGACTATCGCTGCCAAGACCGGTTAGCGATTGACTCAGTTCGATTTTAGCGTCTTCCCCGGGGATTTGACGCAGGTCGATGATGACAATATCTCCCTGATAAATATGTGATTTTGCCTTGTTAATGTCATCATCAGATGCCGTTGCTACATTAATGTAGAGTGCATCGTTTTTAGCCAAGCTACCGTTGTAATACTGACTTGATTGCTGGTAGTGATCAGTGATTGATTGAGATATCTCACTTTCGCTACCGAGTATCTGAATGTCAGCAAATGCATGTGCAGAAATCACACAAGACAGCAGGGTTGCTGCTGTTAGTACTTTAGTGTTTTTGTTATCCATACCAGAATCCTAGTAAAGAGTTTCTAACTAAAAAACAAATCAATAATCAGTTATTAACTCCTGATATTTGTTTGTTATCTCACTGCGGGAATAAGTACTTCTTGGAGTTGAGCAATACCCCAAATCAATCCCCGTGTTTTATTTATTAACATGGCGAATAAGTTTCGGAAAAGGGAATTTTTATATTAGATTTTGTGAATTTATATTGATCAAAGTGTGATACTTATTCAATGTTTTATGCTGGGATAAGGGTAGGGTAATTCTTACAAATTATGTGGTTGTTATTTGTACAAACAGATAAAAGCGCACTTTATCATTAATCTGATTACAAAATTGATGATTAGCATTGGTTTGACTCAAACCGCGGTAGAAATGATGCACTGATGATAAGTTTATGTTTTAGATGATATTAATTTATATATCAGCAACGCTGTACGTTCTTTGTACAGGTTGGTTTAAAGTTTATGGTACATATGAAGATATATTTACCGATTAAAATGCCCTAAATCATAATGTTAAAAATAACTTTAAAGTAATTGCTCTAATTTTGCTTTTATCAGCAATTTAATATTTAAGTAAAAAGCAATATATAGATCACAAATATTTCCTATAGGAAACTTTAAAGAACGCTGTGCTCTACATTCGAAAATCAAATAACCAGATGAATTATATTGTATTAATAATGAGAAATAACTTTTTGCGAATGCAAGTTATATAAGTGGGCAAATGAAAATATGACACTGGTTATTACCTGAGTGCTCTAAATAAATAACTTTTTACTAATTTAGTGAAGTCACCGATACGTTGTTATTTGTTACTAAAGCCAACGCAAATTTTAAAGGGACAGACACCATTAAATAGAGCAATTAAAGTGCCTGTCCTTTCAACTTATTAAAGCGTCTGTCCCTTCAATTTAATAGACTTAACGCATATTGAAGATCTCTGTGTGGAAGCGTTCTTGAGCAACCCCCATAGCTAACAGCTCGCGTTTTAGCTTGTTACCAAACTGGACGGGGCCACAAAAGCTAGTGTCAAAGTCCTTACTGTTGACCTTATCCAAAATCAGTTGGCTATCGAGAAGCTCTCCATCTTCGGCATTCACCAGGTGTAACTTTATAAAATCCAGTCGCTGAACAAGTGAAAGTATTTCATTGCCGAAAAAGGCTTCTTTTTTGCAACTAACACAGTAGAAAAGATGCACCTCTTCTAACTCGAACTGCTGTTTTGTCGCTTTTCTTTTTAGCCAGTAAAGGCGGGAGATGAAAGGTACAATCCCAATACCTGCACCGATCCAAACCTGTCTCTCAGATTCAGGGATCTGAAAAGCACCGTAACCACCTTCAACTGTCACTTCTTGTCCAACGCTAAGGTTGTTGACCAATTTATGGGTGTAATCTCCTAAGTCTTTTACGCCAAAGGAGATTGTTTGGTTTTCAGCGTCGAAGTCTAGAATTGAAAATGGGTGAGGGGCTTCACCATCATGAAAATCGAGGTACGCAAATTGCCCCTCTTTGTAACGAAAAAGTGATTCCAGCTTGATAGAAAATCGTACCACTGAACTTTGGTTAGATTTTGCAGAGTAAGCTTCAACATTAATGACTTGTCCTTGGGACTTATTTCCTTTACCAATGTTACCTGACAGGGAAAGCCACGAGCACCAGATACCAATAATGGAAATCACAATAATAGCGGCGTTCATTGGAATAGTGCCTGCATTCCAATCAAGTAAAAATGCGGTATGAAAAACACCGGCAAGCATCAATAACCCACCAATCTTGTGAGTAAACTTGAACTTCTTGTAGCTGATGGCCTGATACAGGCTGATGATACTGAAGATAAGGAAAACCTTGAAAGAAACGTCACCGACCTGCTCAGCAACAGCATGCCAGTTAATGCCTTCTATTGCCGGCATAGGACCTCGGTTGGGTCTGCCAATAACTCCTGCACCAACTAGCCAAGGTCCACTCTTGATGATCAACCAGTGACTGAATAGAGCAACAGTAGCGCCCATCCCTAAGTTTTTGTGAAGCTTATAGCCTTTATCCAGACCTTTTACTATCTCTTCAACCCAACTAAAACGCGCGGCAAGCAAAACAGCAATCCCCATGTAACCGAGACCAAGCAGACCTGAGTACATCGTTAATTGGTGGCGCCAAGCGAAAAAGCTGTCCAGGCTTTGCCAGTTAACCAATAAACTTGGTAACCAGAGTAATGTGAGTATGGCTGTGATTCTAAACATAATCGGTATTCTTCTATAACAGAGGAGTAATTGATCAGCATGATATATATAGAAACGCCGTGATAAAGCGTATTTGCACTGGCTTACTCAGCTTTACATTGCTTTACGATTTTTAGGGATTTGTTAGAGGGACAGACGCGATAAGGGAGCAGATATCGAGAGATGTAATTGGGACACACACCATAACGAGCAAATACTCGGATAGCGCGCCTGTCCCCAGAAGCTAGAATTTCTTATAGGGACAGACACCTAAAGTAGACACCTAAAGCAAAGGTTTCTTAAAGGGACACACACCATAATAAACGGGCCACATATGTGGCCCGAATGAGAGTGATTAAGCAGACAACCAAACCGCTAGGGTAAAGAAGGATGGCGCCAGTATTGAGGTAATAACACCGCACACTACCAGAGCAAGAGAGCTAAATGCTGCGTCTTGAGGATCTTTCTCTGCGCAGGTTGCCGTGCCAAGGGCATGGGAGACTGTTCCCATGGTCAGTCCCTTGGCAATTGGGTGAGTGATGTTAAGCAGGTTGTAGATCGGGTAAGCCATAATCGCCCCAAACAAACCAACAATAAGTACCAGGATTGCTGCAATAGCAGGTTCGCCGCCTAAGTGGCTGGATACTTCCATCGCAATCGGTGTAGTGACCGATTTACCCAACAGGCTGGCAATCAGCGAGATGTCGGCTTTTAAGTAAACCGCAATCATACTGGCAGTAAACATCGACATAACACTGCCTACACCACAGGCAAGCATGATGATGCGCCAGTTGGCTCGGATTTGAGGTAATTGTTCGTATAACGGATAGGCCAGTGCGACTACCGCCGGTTGCAGTAGATAGTTAATCCATTGGTTATCGGCGTAGTATGTCTCAAACGGGACTTTAAGATAAGTGAGTAGCGGGATAAGTACCGCAAGACTTACCAACAGCGGGTTCATAAACGGGCTGTTGAATTTCTGGCACAACCAGCGAGCGGCAAAGAAGACAACAATCGTAGCGAGTAACCACATTATTTTTGTCCTCCTTTAAGCATTCTGTCGAGCATCAGGCCTAGCAACACCAGGACGATAAAGGTGCCACCCACCGCACTTGCCAGGATAGGCAACGCATTGGCAATCAGCATATCGAAATGCTCCATCAGACCAACACTGATAGGAACAAACAGTAACACCATATAGCGGATAAAGAGCGTAGCACCCGGACGTACCCAATGGGATGGAACCAGACCACTGGCCAACAGGCTAAATAAGATCAGCATGCCGATAATGCTGCCGGGGATAGAAAGGTCGACTAAGTGCTGAATATTGATGCCAGCAATCAGGCATAAAAAGATCAGCCCCATAGACACCACATAGTGAAGCAAGGTTTTCGCCATAATCATGTATTGTCCAACTGTTGAGCCTTCAACTCGCTTAGAAGGCTCTATTGATTCATTGGCTCAATCCCAGATTATGATTAATTATGATGGTGATTGAGCTGGTCTGTAGGGTGCAGGACTTTGTAACTATTGTTATTTTTGACTACTAGGATACTCGCTTTTGCACGTATTGGTAGATGGATTTTAAAATTGCCATTTTCTTTTGGTCACTTTCATGTTCGTGAGCCAAGTTTTCCAGATTGAGCATGTAGTCTTCAATACGACTTTCGAAGTAATCACGACAGTGCAATGCCCAACGCTGTTGCTCAGACTCATCCAGAGTCCAAGGGAAGTTTCTCGCTCGGTAGCGGAACAGAAGTGGTGCAATACGATCATCGTTGAAGCTGATATCAAGTGCGGCAAGATTGTTTGGGTCAGTCTCGCGAATGATATCCATCGCTGCCTTGTCGGCAGGAGAGAAGAAACCATCATAGAGCATGCTGTCTACGTCTTGGCTTTTTTCATACTCACGCTCGATAGCATAAACACCAATCAGCTTCTCACGGATTTCCGGATGTTTGCGAAGCAAAGCCAGATTCTCGAGACACTTCTCTCGGTCGATGCCAATCTTCTCTGCATTTTCTGCAGTAAGCGTCTTAGCCGGTGCAAGGATAGGGCACTTATTTAGCTGAACAAGTTTTACCGGCACAGGCAGTTCATCAGGACCTAAGTCTGAATGCTTAGTGTATAGGCGCTGGTTAAGCTGCTCGGTATCCAAATCAAGTAGAGCTTGCGGATCTTTCGCTAAATCAACACAAATAACGGCATTTTGATTGGTTGGGTGCCAGGCAACTGGCACAATCCAGCTGGTGTAGTTACACTCTTTGCCCAACATGCCAGAGACGTGCATCAACGGCGTCATGTTAACGATATCGACCAGTTCATTAAGCTTACGCTTGTGGCGCATACTCAAGAAGTAGTCGAACAGTTTTGGCTGAGCCGCTTTCACTTTTTTCGCCATCTCGATAGTGGCAATAACGTCGGCCATCGCATCGTGAGCGTTTTCGTGCTCGATGCCATTGGCTACAGAGAGACTTTCTAGCTTAAAGCTAATAAACCCTTCTTCGTTTTCAGGCCACTCGATGCCTTCTGGGCGTAGGGCGTAACAAGCACGCATCACGTCGAGTAAATCCCAGCGAGAGTTGCCGTTTTGCCAGCTCCACGCATATGGGTCGATAAAGTTTCGGTAACAGGTGTAGCGCGTTACTTCGTCATCAAAGCGGATACTGTTGTAGCCAAGGCTGATGGTATTTGGCATCGCCAATTGCTCATGGATCTTAGCGATAAACTCCGGCTCACTGAGACCTTTTGATTCAGCAGTTTGCGGAGTGATACCAGTAATTAGGGCCGCTTCTGGCGCAGGAAGGTAATCTGCTGGTGGCTGACAATAGATAACAAGAGGCTCTCCGATGATATTGAAATCCATATCGGTGCGAACGCCTGCAAACTGACACGGACGGTCTTTAGCTGGGCTGGTTCCCCACGTTTCGTAGTCGAAGAAGAAAAACGTCGGTTGATGCTCTTGTTGCATTGTCTGATTACCAAGTGTTTAAAATTCACAGCGGTATTAGACCATTGCAACAAGGTCAAGGCAAACGGCTTAAGCGGATAACAGGTCGAGTGGTAGAAAATTGCTCGATATTTGATGGGTAGAGCATTCGATTACTGATATTGCTGGATCAGACGGCGCATATTGCTACTGTCGAGGATCTCGAGTTTTTTCGACGAATGAGCGAAAAGCTGATATTGCATCGCTTGGGCAACATCTGCCGCTTCAATTGGGATTAGCTTGGATAGTGGACCTAACATCAAAGGCTGGAGGATGGTCAGCATGGTCTGTACAACCACTTCATCTTTGCGCGGGTTTTCCCTCAACCCTTTAAGAGGGCCAGGACGGACAAACACGACACGGTCAAAGCCCATACGTTCGATGGCAAGTTCCATACGACCTTTACAGCGCAGGTAGTGTGAGAACGAGCGCGCAGATGCGCCATAGCTGGATACCACTGCGAGTTGCTTGACTCCGAGTAACTTCATCTCCTGAGCGACGTCACATACCAACTCATAGTCGACCTTTTCCAGTGCTTGTTTAGATCCTGCCTGCTGCAATGTGGTACCAAGGCAGATGAAGCCATATTCAGGTTGTGGCTTGTTATCATCCCAGTCCTGAATGCGCAGCTCAGGGTGCTGAATCACTTCAAGCTTAGAATGGAAAAATGGCAATTCGCGACGGCTCAGCGCGTAGATATGTTCGATTGGGGTTTGTTCTAACATCTGCTTGATTAGCTCGTTACCGATTAGTCCGGTCGAGCCCGCAGTTATTATGGTAAGAGGGTTAGCTCGTTCCAATGCCTACGCACCTTATCCGTTGATGAGATTCACCCTGTATTTTACAGGGGCATATAAGCCAGAGCATCCACTAAGTCCGCAATAAAATCTGTGATCGAATTTAGAGAATGAAAAATAACCAGACAGGGAATCGGGTGCTATCGATTAGAAGTGAGAGAGAGTTGGCGTTATGTGTATTTGGAGACCCCGCCATCTGGCGAGGTCTGTTGGGGAGAGTCAAGTTAATGACAAGGGTACTTTCTTCTGATTACGTTGTGGTTTGTTCTGTTTCTGTTTTTTAGACTGTTGATTGGCAAACATACAACCTCCTTGCACTATCAAGCGGGAGAAAACAGTGATACGGCTAATTAATATGCACACTTTGTGCCGTTATAAATGCACTCCCTAGAGTAAAAGATAGGACTTTTAGGCGAAAAATTGCAGTTTTAAACTCAATCATAGAATCTTTTTGACATCCAACAGTGAGATTCCCATTGGCTGAGGGGTGTTAACTGCCTGATTTCACGTTACACTCAGCGCAAAGGAACTGGCATTAAAGGAAAAGCGATGAATATCGAGCTTAGCACCCTGGCACCGACCCAGATTTATCATCTGATGACTCAAACGGTTATCCCAAGGCCGATCGCCTGGGTATTAACTGACTCAGATAAAGGTAACTACAATCTCGCGCCATTTTCTTACTTCACTCCGGTATCGAGTAACCCACCTTTACTGATGTTTTCTGTGGGCAAGAAACCAACTGGCGAGGTCAAAGATACGACTCGTAACGTGTTAGAAACAGGGCGACTGGTGGTTCATATCGCTCATGAACCTTTGGCTGAACAAGTGACCCAGACCGCAGCGACACTGCCACATGGTGAGTCTGAAATTGAAGCTACAGGTCTCGAACTGGTGGACTTTGATGGCTTTGAGCTGCCGCGGGTTAAAGGTTGCCCAATCGCGTTTGCCTGCAAGTTGCATGAAGTGAAAGAAATTGGCGAGACGCCACAGAGCCTGATTTTCGCTGAAATCGAAAAGGTGTACGTCGATCCGCAGGTGATTGGCGAGCGTAGTGACCGTCTGGTGGTTGAAGCTCTTAAAGTCAATCCGCTTTCACGTCTTGGCGGCAGTCAGTATGCGACACTTGATAACGTCTTTTCTGTTGCGAGGCCAAAATAACCGATATGTTAGACCAGAGCTATTCCGAATCTATTTGGCATCGAATTAACCAAAAGACCAAACCGCCAGGTGCGCTTGGTCAGCTGGAGCAACTGGCTCACCAGTTAGCCCTGATTCAAAGTAACGCCTCAGGTGACGCTGTCACTAAAGTTGAAATTAATCAGCCAACAGCCATTGTGTTTGCTGGCGACCATGGCATCGCTGACGAAGGGGTCAGTATTGCGCCAAGTGCGGTCACTCAGCAGATGGTGCTGAACTTCCTTGCTGGTGGAGCGGCGATAAACTGTTTCTGCCGTGTCAATCAGGTGGCACTAAAGGTGGTTGACTGTGGGATTTTGATTCCAGTTGAACACGATTCAGAAGACTTTATTGTTCAGCGACTTGGTGATCGTACTAACAACCTGGCACGACAGGCGTCAATGACCACTGAATCTGCGCGACAGGGTATTGAGCTGGGTAAACAGTTGGTGGGCAAGATAGTAATGTCTGGCTCCAATCTGGTGATGTTCGGCGAAATGGGTATCGGTAACACCAGCAGTGCGGCCGCTATCTTAGCGGCACTAAGTGGTCTTCCTGTCACTCAGTGTGTCGGTCGCGGCACTGGTATTTCAGATCAACAATGGCAAAAGAAAGTCGAGCTGGTTGAACAAGGCGTACAGCGTTGTTCAGGGCTGGAAGTCATCGATGTGCTGGCACAAGTCGGCGGATTCGAGATTGTTCAGATGGTTGGCGGGTTCTTAGCTGCTGCTGAGAGCAAAACGCCTGTGTTGGTTGACGGCTTTATTGTTTCAGCTGCAGCCTATGCCGCTAGTCAGATTAATCCAGATTGTCGAGAGATAATGATTTTTGCCCACCAATCTCATGAAGCTGGTCATCAGTATTTGTTGTCTCAACTGGACGCTCAGCCATTACTGGATCTTTCTTTGCGTCTGGGTGAAGGGACAGGCGCTGCTTTATCGATGCCTCTGGTTCGAGCCGCCGCAGAGTTTTACAACAACATGGCGAGCTTCGAGCAGGCAGGAGTTGTGGTCGACTAATGTCTGCGCTCAAATATCAGTATCAACTGTTTATGCTGGCGTTGGGCTTCTTCTCACGGATCCCTGTGCCAGCGTCCATTCCATTCAGTAGTGAACGGATGAATCAGGCCGGGCGCTATTTCGCCTTGGTTGGTCTACTGTTAGGCTGCCTTTGTGCTTTAGTGTTATTTGTTGCCCAGTCGCTATTGCCCGCCAATGTCGCGATTGTACTGATGATGGTGTTTAGTCTGTTGCTAACTGGCGCCTTTCATGAAGATGGTCTGACCGATATGGCCGACGGCATCGGTGGGGGCATGACGGTCGATCGTCGACTGGAAATCATGAAAGATAGCCGCATCGGTACTTATGGTGCCAGTGCGCTGGTTATGGTGCTTTTAGCTAAGTTCGTGCTGCTTTCTGAACTCATTCACTCACAGCAGATATTATTGATAGTCCTTGTTGGCTATGGCCTAAGCCGCGCTGTCGCTGCATCGCTAATATATGATATGCCTTATGTGACTGATGCGGACTCCAGTAAGAGCAAACCTTTAGCCGAGCGCCAATCAAGCCTTGAGCTGATGATCCTGCTCGTTACTGGTGTGGTGCCGTGTTTACTGCTTGGCGTCAGCCAAACCCTGATACTTATTGGTGTTATGGCACTATTCCGAGTGCTGTTTAAGCGCTGGTTACTGGCAAGGATCGGTGGTTTTACTGGCGACTGTCTTGGCGCTGCTCAACAGTTGTGCGAAATACTGATCTATCTGACTTTGGTTGCGTTACAGGTAAACAGTCTATGAGTATTCATCTAGTTTTGGGCGGAGCACGTTCCGGTAAATCTCGTTATGCGGAGGCTCAAGTAAGCCAACTAGCACGAGGTAAAGCGAAACACTACGTCGCCACAGCGACGGCCTTTGATGATGAGATGGAAAAACGTATCGCTCATCACCAGCAACAACGAGGTGATAGCTGGATTGAACACGAATGCCCAACAGAGCTTGCCGAACAGCTATCGCAGTTTAAGCAGGGAGAGGTAGTGTTGGTTGATTGCCTGACACTGTGGCTCAACAACGTGATTTATAATCAGGGTAAAACTCTCAATGAAGAGCAGATCCAGCAGCGCGTAACACAGTTACAACAAGCCGTCAGTGAGTGTCAAGCCGATGTGGTTTTTGTCTCAAATGAAGTGGGCCTTGGAGTGGTTCCGCTTGGCGAAGTATCACGACTGTTCGTCGATCATGCTGGCTGGATGAATCAGGCTCTGGCGCAGGTGGCAGACAGAGTCACTTTGATTGCAGCAGGTTTGCCTTTAGTCCTCAAGAAGTCTGAGGAAAGCTGACATGGCACAGGCTAATTGCATTAACATTTATCTGCTCAGACATGGTAAAACTCTTGGTGAGCCGGCACTGTATGGTCATACTGATATCGGCGTTTTAACTGAGCGTCAGCAGGGGATATGTCATAGCCTGATGGGTGAACAGCTGGGTTTCGAATCTCTACTGACATCACCCTTGATACGCTGCCGAGATCTGGCTGAGCTGATTAACGCTCAACACCATGGACTCGATTATCGGATTGCTCCCGAATGGCAAGAGACTTCATTCGGTGATCTTGATGGTGTGCCTTTTGAACAGGCTAAACAATCATGGCCGCTATTTAAGGCATTCTGGCAGGATCCGGCAAATAACACTCTGCCTAATGCTGAGCCGCTAGACATTTTTTACCAACGAATATCGACAGCTTGGGATCAATTTATGCAAACTGTCGAAAAAGACACATTAATCGTCTGTCATGGTGGCACGATAAGGATGATTCTCGCCAAGGTACTGAATTTGGACTGGCACAACCCTGCACTCTACGCAAGCCTGAACATCGCCCACCAATCATTAACCCACATACAGATCATCAAGGCCGAAAAAGACTACCTTCGGGTTTGTATGATAGGGAAACCGTTAAACGGATAGCTAAGGAAGTATCATGACCGCACCAAGTTGGAATTTGTCCATCGCTTATCAGGACTTGAATGATCAAAAAATTGACCAGGACATCGAGCTGATTAAGCAGTGTATTCACGCATTAGGTATGCATGTGGATAATCGCGAGTCTCCATCTGTGACACAAAACGCCATTCAAACTAGTGAAGCCGCAGGAAAGCTACTTGCGACGATCAATACTTTTGCTCAGTGTCACGCTTCGATCGATGCGACCAGCAGCGAGGCGAAAAGCCTGATTGGTCGCGTGGCTAAACTCAATTCAGAGCTCTCTCAGGCGTTTGCACCTTACGAGAACACTCTTACTATCGCACCTGATAGCTTTATCGCCGATGTACTCGACCACCCAAGCAGTGATGTCTCGGGACAGGCATTCCAGATTGAATGTGCTCGTAAACTCGCTGCGACTAAGTTGTCAGTTGCAGAAGAGCAACTGCTGACTGCAATGCAGGTTGATGGTCGCGATGCCTGGGGGCGTCTGTACGACAACATTACCGGTTCGCTACAGGTGACGCTTGAAGATGGGCAGGGCACTAAGGTTGGCTTTTCTCATGCAGCAAGCCTGCTTTACGGGACAGACTTTGCAAGTCAGGAGCCAGCATGGCGTGGCATTCAGGCTGCGATGAAAGACAATCAAGAATCCTTCGCTGCAATCCTCAACGCATTAGCAGGCTGGCGTATAACTGAGTATCAGAAACGCTCTAAGCTGACCGATGTGCACTTTCTGGATCCTAGCTTGCACGAAAGCCGTATAGAGAGTGCCTCCCTTGAGGCGATGATGAGCGCAGCGAAATCGAATCGTGGCCTTGGTCAAAAAGCGGGACAGTTGATGGCTCGTGTTCATGGTTTGCAACAGATGCGTCCATGGAACCACATGGCGGGTATGCCGAGCCTGACGGATGCTGAGCCGACGGTATACGGATTTGATGAAGCGATTGAAATCATTCATGCGGCGTTTGCGCAGGTCGATGAGGAGATGGCGGATTTCGTTAACACCATGGTTGAGAATGGCTGGATTGATGCGCAACCTACCGAAAACCGTCGTCTGGGCGCCTACTGTACCAAGTTTGCTGCAACACGCTCTCCGCTGGTATTTATGACCTGGGGCGGTAGCCGTTCAGATCTGCTGACGTTAGCTCATGAGCTAGGCCATGCGTTCCACAACTGGGTGATGCGTGATATGCCACTGTGTCAGACGCGCTATCCAATGACATTGGCTGAAACCGCATCGATTTTCGCTGAGAACGTGGTTCGTGATTATCTGTTGGAGCAGGTAACCAGCCGTGAAGAGAAGCTTGAGATGTTATGGGAAGAATTGACCGCCTGCTATGCGCTGATGGTTAATATCCCGGTACGATTTGAGTTTGAGAAAGCCTTTTATACAGCACGTAGTGAAGGTGAACTCAGTGCATCTGAACTATGCGAGCTAATGAGCAGCACTTGGCAGGATTGGTATGGTGAATCAATGTCTGAACCGGATCCGTACTTCTGGGCGAGCAAGCTTCATTTCTCAATTTCAGAAGTAAGCTTCTACAACTACCCATACTTGTTTGGTTATCTGTTTAGTGGTGGCGTTTATGCTCAGCGTGAACGTAAAGGTGATCAGTTCTACAGCGACTACGTGAGTCTGCTGCGTGATACTGGCTCCATGATGGCTGAAGAGGTCGTTGAAAAGCATCTCGGCATGGATTTAACTCAAGCGGATTTCTGGCAACAGAGTATTGATCGAGTGAAAACTAAGATTGATGAGTTTGAATCCTTGTTAGATCAAAATTAATCGTTTCAAATTCATGATATTATCGGTTGGCCGAGTCGCACTCGGCCAATTTGTACAGTGAGAGCCTTATTGCCACATCTGTTGGTGGCAATCAGATAATTTACGATGAGGCACACGATTTGTGTCGATAAGTGGGATCGCACCTACATAATTTGTCTGAACAATTCATTAACATACCCGCTGTGCAATAAAGGAGTAGCGCATGACGAAAAACCTCTTTCGCCAATCATTTCTTTTAGACAGCCTAGACTTAGAACAAGAAATGCCAGCCAACGAAGTAACGGTTGCTGGTGGAACTGTCTTTAAATTACATCAACGTGGTGTGTTGGAGGTCATTCCAGCGAATCTATCGGAAGATAGTAAACACATCATTATTTCTTGTGGTATCCACGGTGACGAAACCGCACCAATGGAAATCACGGATAAAATCATTACTGATATTCAGTCTGGTTTCCAAGCGGTAACCAACAGACTGCTTTTCATCAACGCTCACCCAGAGGCGACGAACGCGCACACACGATTCATTGAAATGAATCTCAACCGTCTGTTTGATGAAAAAGAGCACGAGCCTTCTAAAGAGCTCGATATTGCGCAGAATCTGAAAAAAATTGTCAGCGACTTTTATCAGGGTACTGAGCAAGACAAACGCTGGCACCTGGATTTGCATTGTGCTATCCGCCTGTCAAAGCATTACTCATTTGTGGTTAGCCCTAAGGTTCGCCATCCAGTCCGCAGTCAGGCATTGATGGAGTTTGTCTCAAGTGCTCATCTTGAGGCTGTTATGTTCTCTAATGCACCGTCGAGTACCTTTAGCTGGTTTAGTGCTGAGAACTTTGGTGCACAGGCTCTGACAGTTGAGCTTGGCCGCGTGGCTAAAATCGGTGAGAACGAACTGGATAAGCTTGTGGCCTTTGACCTAGCACTACGTGATCTTGTATCCGACAGCGAAGCTGAGCACCTGCCGCGTAAGCCAATGATGTACCGTGTGAGCCGTACTATTGTTCGTCTACATGATGATTTCGACTTCTTGTTTGATGACGGCGTAGAAAACTTCACCGCCTTTAAGCATGGCGAAGTGTTTGGTCACGATGGCGATAAACCATTGATGGCAAAGAATGAGGGTGAGGCGATTGTTTTCCCTAACCGCCATGTCGCTGTTGGTCAACGCGCCGCACTAATGGTTTGTCCGGTCAAGACTCGTTACGAAGAAGGACAGCTAGTCTACGATTAATGCTGCAAAATGTGACTAACTGGGTCACTATGCTTTCTATTTGAATGGCTTAACGGTATCGTTAAGCCATTATTTTTTGTGGTTCTGCCAGATAACTAACGACAACATGGAATTTACTCAGCTACTTAACCGTAGACAGCATCGATGGGCGCGCTTTGGTTTACTTTTCGCCATCACACTTTTTGTCATCAGCGCCGTTTATCTGATGGTCGGTGAAGTATTTATTTCTCCTTTCCAGACGCTCTCATCATTGCAGGAGCAACTGATCATGCAGCTGCGTTTGCCACGTTTATTAGCAGCGATAGCGGTTGGTGCAGCTCTGGCGGTGTCTGGCGCCGTATTACAGGTATTGTTAGGTAACGTACTGGCTGAACCCGGTGTGCTTGGTATCTCTGGTGGTGCCAGCGTTATGATGGTGTTGGTGCTGTTCTTCTTTCCTGTTCTGGCGACGCCAATTGGCTTTATGTTAGCGGCGGTTGTCGGTGCTCTGGCATTTACTCTTTTGCTTGTGTTTGTCGCTAAGTCATTACGGCTCACTACCACGCGTTTGCTCCTGGTCGGTGTCGCTTTAGGTATTCTCTCCGGAGCGATTGTGACCTGGGCATTTTATTTCAGTGATGACCTTAGTTTGCGTCAACTGATGTACTGGCTGATGGGCAGCATAGGTGCGGCAAGTTGGTATCATCACGTTCTGACCTTGTTGCTGGTACCTGTACTGGTGTGGTTGTGTTGTAAAGGTCGCCTTCTAGACAAATTAATGATGGGCGAGCAACATG
This sequence comes from Vibrio brasiliensis LMG 20546, assembly GCF_000189255.1. Taxonomy (GTDB): domain Bacteria; phylum Pseudomonadota; class Gammaproteobacteria; order Enterobacterales; family Vibrionaceae; genus Vibrio; species Vibrio brasiliensis. The sequence goes on from NZ_AEVS01000008.1 coordinate 130,919, forward strand.
CTAAGCAGCTGGGCGTTGATGTCGATGCCGCGCGCTGGAAGCTAATCTTTGCTGTATCGATTTTAGTTGGCGGAGCGGTAGCACTCGGTGGCGTTATCGGCTTTGTTGGTCTGGTAGTTCCTCATCTGCTCAGGCTCGCTTTTGGTAGTGAAAATCGCTACTTGTTGCCTATTTCTGCCCTTGCAGGTGCGACATTAGTGGTGTTTGCTGATTTGATCGCCAGAACCGCGCTTGATTCTGCAGAGCTGCCTCTGGGGGTAGTGACTACCTCGATTGGCGCGCCGATCTTCATCTGGATGCTGGTAAGTAATCATGATTCACGTTAATAGCCTTTCTGTCGGCGCTCGACTACTACCACTCTCCTTTGAGGTGCAAGGGGGAGAAATCCTGCATGTCATCGGTCCAAATGGTAGTGGAAAAAGTACCTTGCTGGCAGCAGTAGCCGGTTTACTGTCGTTTGATGGTCAGGCTCAAATTAATGATCTCGATGTAGAACATAGCTCGATTTCTGCTCTGGCAGATTGCCGAGCGTTTCTCGCTCAAAGTGACCGTCCTGCGTTCAACCTCGATGTGGTTCACTACCTTTCACTATCTTTGCCAGCCTTTATTGACTCTTCGAGTAGTGAACTTGAAAGTGTGATTCAGGAGTTGTCCCAGTTGCTAGAGATTGACGACAAACTCCATCGCTCAATTCATCATCTGTCCGGTGGAGAATGGCAAAGAGTACGCCTGTGCGCCATTTGTCTGCAAATCTGGCCAACGCTCAACCCTCACGCGCGATTACTTATCCTTGATGAGCCTGCAGCGCCGCTGGATATCGGTCAGGAAAGCCTGTTGTATAAACTTATCCGTCGTGTTGCTGACATGGGTATTAGTGTGATTATGTCTAACCACGATCTTAATCGAACTCTTAAACATGCGGATAAAGCTTTGTTGCTGGATAAAGGCGTGTTGCAAAGCTATGGTCTGGCGACGGAAGTGCTTACGGCTAGCGAGTTATCCAGAGTGTTTAAAACCCATGTGAAACAAGTGATGCTTGAAGGAGAACCAGTCTTGCTGTTTGAATGATTGACTACCACTAAAGGGTTAGTTTGGTGCACCTTGCACTGGTTTAGATCGTTGATAAGTGAATAGTGAAGCTGCTTTTTTTTCAAGTCTTTAAAAATCAATGAGTTAAAAACTTTTCAAGATTGGCACGCTATTGGCAATAGTAATAGCGATACATTCTCGTTCTTGTTAGGCGGATTTGACTGGAGGGGAGCGCTACGTGAGTGGTAACAAACCGACAGTTAATGAAGTCAGTTTTTGACTATGGCAGCTTACGCCACCTAAGGGTAACCGAAGGTGGCGTCTTTTTATCAGGCGTTGACTTACTTAGTCAGTGGCGCAAGATCTGCAGGGCGGTAGTAGACCGATTTAAGTACCTTGCCTTGGCGGATTGTTTTGCCTTCAGCAACGAAATCTTCCGCACACTTAGCGATGATGTAATCGCCTTTCTGTACTGCCATCAGCTTGATGCCTTGCTCAGCGTAGTGCGCTTCAGTTTCTGCGTACTCTTTTTCGTTGCGGCATACTTTGCTCATGTTGCTTGAGTGCACTTCGTCCCAACAAGGTAAGAAGTCGATACCACGGTTGACTGCGACATTTAGCAGTAGATCGATTAGGTAGTTAATCGCCAGGTTGTCTTCAATTTTGTCGTGACCAAGGTGTACCAGACGGCCCATCAAAACGTAAACACTGTCGATGATCGCGTCAGCTTGTTCAGTCTTATTGTCTGCTTCAGCCAGCTCAGTCAACTCTTCGATAGCCAGAGAAGTGTGTAGAGTGTCAGCCTTGTCATCTAGGCTCTCAGGTGAAGCTACAGGTAGATCGAAGGTGCTACGGAATTCAGAAATATCACGGTAAAGGTGATTAAAAATATCAGTGGTCAGTTTTGAAAGGTGCATATCCATTAACCCGGATGTCATTATGGTGGAGCAATACTACCAAAGCGGGTCTGATCCCGCTATCGGCGCTATAAAATAAATGAGCTGAGCGACAAACTATTGAGCGATACCGGAGCAAAACGCCTTATGAAGCTCACTCGCTGTTTGCCGCATCAACCAATTAGCGGAATAGGTATGGGAACAGCTTGCGACGCTCTTCTGCAGTAAGAGACTCTACACGAGCAATATTGGTATCCGGAATCGCTTCAGGATTCGGATAGTGTTTAAGAACCTTTTCCATGCTTTCTTCGCGAATCAGGTGGAATACGGGTACCGGAGAACGGTTGGTCAGGTTCTCGTCATCTTCTGGTTCTGCGCCACCGAAACAGTAGTCTGGGTGGAACGTCGCTAACTGGAAGATACCCTCCCAGCCCTGTTGACGAATCAGGGCTTCAACCCAGTCAATAAACAGGTTGTAGTCATAGAAGTCGCTGAGCATGTTTGGCACCGCAACCAATGTTGTTTCTAGTTGCTGCGGCTCTGTAGAGTCGAGCTCAAGTAACTGAGTCAGAATGTCTTCCAGTAGCGCTTCTTCAGTTTGTGCTTCACTAACGAAGATTTTTATCTGTTTGTTGCGTTGTGGCTTTGCAGCAAACGGACAAAGGTTAAGACCGATAACGACATCGTTCAGCCATTGTTCGACAGCGTCAGACACTTGCTGACTACTGATCTGTGTTGAGCTTTGGTTAGTCATTTTGCTTCCAAATTAGAATTTGGCGCAAGGATAGCAGATTCTTGTTGTGCTGGCTTGTCTAATGGGGCTGCCGCTTCGATACGAGCCAAGCTATGGCACAGGGCAAATATCAAGGCGTAGAGCACAGAGCCACCGGCCATGACATAACCCCAGCCACCTTGTTGCCAGCAGTAAATGAGGAAGAATCCACCAATACTGCCGCCGACATAGTAATGAACCAGATAGAGTGCAGTGGCAGTCGCTTTGGCATGGGTTGCTTTTTGACTTACCCAGGCGTAAGCAAGGGTATGGGTGAAAAAGGCGCCAAAGCTGATCAATAGCAAGCCCAGTACCATGAATGCCATAGAATCCACGTACGCGATGAGCATTCCGAGCAGGCTGATAGTCGTCCCTGTCACTATCCCAGAAATGCTGCGATGACGCTTACGCCATACCGAAGTGAGCTTTGAACTCAGTGTACCTGCCAGGTAGCAGAGGAAGATTAATGATGCCAGACCTACGGGAAGGTTATGCGGTTCTGAAACCAGACGGAAACCCATGACTGAATACAGATTAACGAACAGGGCAAAATTGACCCCGCCAAGTACCATTGCAATCCAGATGGTTCTGTTCTTGAGGTGTTTTACCAGAGCACGATTGTGGTAACGCAGCATGCCTCGTTGCGGAGTGAAGTTCTGTTGTTTAGGCAGGGTAAACAGCACCACAAGTGCACCGCCCAGCGTTAATAGTGCAACGACAATTACGGCTTGTTGCCAGCCTAATGCGTCGGTTAAGGTGCCGCCAATGATTCTCCCGACAATACCGCCAAAAGAGTTGGCCGCAATGTAACCGCCAATCGCCTGAGCGAATGCTTGTTCTGACAGCTCTTCAACCATGTAGGCGACGGCGACGGAAGCAAATGCGGCTAATGCAACACCCATCAAAGCGCGTAGAACAACGAGCGCGATCAGCGAGTCGAACATCAACATCCCAAGCCCGATGACTGGCATAGCTACCAGACCGATAAGCATAACTTTACGTCGACCGTAGGATTCTGACGCTACTGCCCAGGGTACCAGGCATACAGATAATGCAAGCGTACTGGCGGCGAATACCCAGTTGATCTGGGTTTCAGATACCGAGAAATGCTCGGCCATGAAAGGGAGCATCGGCTGAAACAGGTAGAGATTACAAAATACCAGAAATGAGCCTAACGCTAGACTGAAAGTGACATATCGGTACTGCTTGGTTTTAAGCTCAATCATTTTGGTAACTCAAATGGGAATATGTGAGCAAAATATCAGTCGCCACGTGATAAATGAAATATATTAAAAATATTATGATGATATAAAAAATATATAGGATGAGAGTTGGAATCAAAACACCTCAAACATTTTGTCGCCGTGGCGCAGCATGGCCATTTTACCCGTGCTGCCAAAGCGCTGCATATTGCTCAACCCGCACTGAGTATCTCGATTAAGAAGCTTGAGCAGAACCTGGGCGTTGAACTGTTTCGCCGTGAAGATCGTCAGGTGTCGCTGACCGATGAGGGGAAAGTGTTATACGAACACGCCAAGCGTATCCTGCAGCAGCTAGAGGACGCCCAGCTTGCCATTGATGAACTTAAAGGGCTTGAAAAAGGTGAGGTTCGGTTAGGTGCTCCGAGTATGATGGGTTCATACTTCTTCCCACAGATATTAATGGCGTTTAACAGTCGTTACCCGAATCTTAAGTTAACTCTGGTCGATGCTGGTACGCGGGATATCCGTAAGATGCTGCTTAACGGCGAGTTGGATATCGGCATGATAGACGACGTTAATGTTCCTGATGATCTGGATACTGATCATTTGCTACAGGTGGAGATGTTGGCAGTCGTAGCGAAAGAGCACCCCTTTGCTAAGCAGAAGTCTGTCTCTTTTGACGCCTTTTTTGACAACGAACTGGTGATGTTCAAACCCGGTTACTTTCATCGCGACTTTCTTGAAGATAAGGCGTTGCAGTGTAACAAAGAGATGCGCTTCTCGTTTGAAACTAATCTATTGCCGATGATACTAAGCATCGTTAAAAATGAGTTTGCGATTACTGCGCTACTCGAGTTGGTAACGCAAAATGAGAAAGATGTGGTTGGTGTGCCATTTGAACCACGAGTGAAGATCAACCTATCCTTGGCGTGGCGTAAACACGGTTATCTCTCTATGGCGGACCGAACCTTTATTGATTTTGTTAAGCAGTACACCTAAACGATTAATCTCGCTGCGAATATCACACTTTACTGTTTCCCTATCGCACCGTGGCGAGCTTTCAAGTAGTTTGAAGCTATCTGTCACAACAAGTTTTGAAGGGTAGGGAAACCATTCTATGCAAATCCGTATCAACCAGCTCTCTCTGGAAACTGGCACCAATCAACTCGATATTGAAAAGTGGACTATCGACCACGGTCAATCATGGGGCGTATTCAGTACCGAGGGGGATATTGGCTCAGCGCTAGGCTGTCTTCTTTGTGGTGAGTATGATGTTCCTGAATCTATACTTGCAGCAAGTGAAGGGCGAATTGCTCAGGTTTCGCTGGTTGAACAGCAACGACTGCTGGAAGAAGAAATCGCCAAGGATGAAACCGATTATTTAGACCGAATTGATACGGGGACTTCGGTTTACTCTCTGATTTACCAGCAGTGCGAGTCAAAGGAACTGACCAATAAGTTAATTAACGAGCTAGACCTTAGCCATTTGCAGCAAAGTGGTTTCCGTGTTCTGTCGACTGGCGAAACCCGGCGCGTAATGCTGGCAAGAGCTCTCGCGACTCAACCTGATTTTGTTGTGCTTGATAACCCATTTACCGGTTTAGATGTCGCTCACCGAGCTTCGCTGGCTGAGTACCTGTTTGAGTTGTCAAAGTCGATTCAGATGGTGGTGACTTTCAACCGCGAGGAAGATATTCCGGACTGGGTTGAACAAATTGCCATGTTCAACCATGGAAAACTGGAAAGCGTGATGCCTAAGAGCGAGTGGGAGTCACATCCGGTGATTCGTCAAATAAAAGCCCAGTCTCAGCAACAAAGTGAGCAGATGCTGGAGCTTATCCACCGTTACCAACATAGTCATCACTTTCAAAACCCGGTGTTTGAAATTCGCAATGGTCAGGTCGCTTACACCGACAAAACCATCTTTAGTGAGCTGAACTGGCGAATCGAAAACGGTCAGCACTGGCAAATCAAAGGGCCCAATGGCTGCGGTAAGAGTACTCTGCTTGGGCTTATTTTTGGAGACCACCCTCAGTGCTACTCTAACGATATTCAGATATTTGGTAATCAGCGAGGCTCTGGAGAGTCAATCTGGGAGATCAAAAAGCATATCGGTATGGTCTCATCTGCCTTGCACCTGCAGTACCGAGTCAGTTGTAAGGCGATTGAAGTCATTTTGTCGGGCTTTTACGACTCGATAGGTCTCTATCAGCAGCCAAGTAAGAAAGAGATTCAGGTTGCCAGAGAGTGGTTGGAAATCCTCCATATGAGCCAGTACGCCAACACCTCGTTCAGAGAGCTTGAGTATGGGCAACAAAGACTACTCCTGATTGCCCGAGCTATCGTCAAACAGCCCGCACTGTTGATCCTTGACGAACCTTACCAGGGGTTAGATTATTTGGGCAGACGATTAGTCAAAAACACTCTGGAACTGATCGCAAAAGAGAACTTAAGCCAGTTGCTGTATGTCTCTCACTATCAGAATGATAAGCTTGAGAGCATAGCCAACGAGGTAGAATTTGTCTTTGATGAAGATGCTAGTTGCTATAAGGCGCAGATTAGCTGCAGCGGCTAATTCGGCAATCGGAGCCAGCAAGCGAATTGGAGAACAAAATGATCAGTTGCAATGACTATGACTATATCGAGATTGTATGTTTGTACCGTTATCCGGTTCGTTTGACGCTAAAATCCGGTCAGACTATCGAAGGTAAGGCGCTTGACACCGCACGCAACCAGGACAAGCAGGAAGCCATTAAACTGGATCAAAATGGTGTCGAGCAACTGGTTGTGCTCGATGATCTTTCATTGCTGGAAGTTCTGGTCGACAACCCTCATTTCAATCAAAAGACTTTCGCTTAACTCAGCAAATCTTTTTCTTTCTTCTTAACGGGACACACACCATAAAGGATGAATTTAGTATGAGTTGTTGATATCTACAACAGATATCGGAAGCACAAAGATTGCCGAGAATGGATTGCTTTCTTAACTTGAATGGACAACCTCCACTTGAGATAAGAGATGACTACTGCCAGAAAGCAACAAATATGTATCGATGCAACTCCCTACTATCACTGTGTCTCACGTTGTGTGAGGCGAAGTTTTCTCTGTGGAGAAGACCCCGTTACCCAGCAAAGCTATGAGCATCGCCGAGACTGGATTAAGCGTAAGATAGTCACGCTTTCTCAGGTGTACTGCATAGATATTTGTGCCTATGCCATCATGAGTAACCATTACCACTTAGTTGTACATATCAATCGCAATAAAGCTCAGAAGTTATCGGCTTATGAGGTTGTTGAACGCTGGCGGCAAGAGCACAAACTGCCAAGCATTGTAACGAGATGGCTAGAAGATCAGCTTACTATCCAATCGGAAATAGACGTGTGTTTAGATCTCATCGAGTCATGGCGAGAGCGACTGTGGAGCCTGAGTTGGTTTATGAAAGAGCTCAATTTTGAAATTGCTTGTCAGGCCAATAAAGAGGATCAATGCAAAGGACACTTTTGGGAAAGCCGTTTCAAAAGTCAGGCTTTGCTGGATGAGAAGGCGCTTATTGCTGCTATGGCGTATGTTGATTTGAATCCATTAAGAGCAGGTACAGCTAAAACACCAGAAGCTTCAGATTACACGTCCATTCAAGCAAGGCTAGAAGCGCTAAGAAATCATCTAGTAACCGCCCCTTGTCTGCATCCGTTTATAGGTTCCCCCACGAACAAGCTGCTTGATGGAATTCCTTTTCGACTGATTGATTATATCGAGCTTGTTGATTGGACCGCTCGTCTATATCAAGAGGACAAGGCGAGCTTAAGTGCTAGTGCGCCACCTATATTACAGCGGCTTCAGATAAGTCAGTTGAGGTGGTCAGAGGTATGTACGAAATTAGAACGTCATCGAAGTACGGCAGTCGGTTTTTCAAAAAGTGCAATTCATATCAAACGGATGCTGAAGCGAAAGAGACTCAATCTACTTCGTTTAGATAGCTAACCACCACTTACAACTGTCTTGGCCAACAACTCCAGTCTTCCATAAAGCTCAGTGGGTTTCTATTAACCGAATTGGCTCGAAACAACAGATTCCTACAACCTGTTGTCAGAATTGCCCGATGAGAGCAAAAACTCGTAGTAACAAAGTATTTATTCAGGGTGGGCATCGCCCAAAACGAGCAGCTATTTGTGCCCAGAGTTTATTGCAGCTTATAGGGACTGTCCTTACTACTACTGGTGCCTGTCCCGTTAACCCTTTGAGTTATACATTTTCTCAAAGTTACCTGGGTTCCAGCCAATCATATAACGGTCACCGATTTTTAATACAGGCAGGGAGCGAGCGCCAATTGCATCCAGCTCTTTACGTCCACGTTGCATCTTCGCATTAGTTAAACGGTACTGATAGCCCTTAGAGTCTAGGTAACGCTGTGCGTCTTTGCAGTGTGGGCATTTGTCTTTAACATACAGTACAAGTCGTTTCATGGTGTGTTCCTAGGTATATATTCAGCGCAGAGTTTAATGAAAAGACCGTGAATGGCAAGTGTGAATAGGGTAGACTTATGCCCCTTTTGTAGACCTGACTTCACTTTGTGGTGAGTATGAATCCTGTATTACGCTATATCCAAGGTTATCCTGAACATATTCTGACTCCTGTCTCGCAGATGGTTGAGTCGGGGCGCTTCGCCGCTTGGTTTGAAAAGCGTTACCCTGAGAATCACACCATCAAAAGTGAGAAAGCCTTATTCGAATATACAATGGCGCTAAAGAACCGCTATATGAAGAAGACGGCTCCACTTAGTAAAGTGCTCTACGATAATAAGATTCATCTGATCAACAATGCCCTTGGTCTGCACACATATGCCAATAAAGTCCATGGCGGTAAGATTAAGGCTAAAAACGAAATTCGCATTGCCAGCGTGTTTAAAAATGCTCCGGAACCACTCCTGCGTATGTTGGTGGTACACGAGTTAGCGCACTTTAAGGAAAAGGAACACAACAAGGCGTTTTATCAGCTTTGTTGTCATATGGAGCCGGATTACCATCAACTGGAGCTTGATGCCCGTTTGTTTATGATTTATCTAGAAACAGTGAACCGCAATTAATCACTATGACTCGTCAAAATAAAAACACTAAAACCAGCAACAAAGCTGTTCCAGCCAAGTCAGTGCCATCAGAGACTAAGGTGATCAAGCGTAAGACAAAAGCGGGTCTGCATAAGCGTAACCTGCACAATGGGCGCTACGACTTTAAAGCTTTGATAGAAGCGTTACCTGAGCTTAAACAGTACGTAGTGAAAAATCCTAAAGGAGAGGCGAGCATTAACTTCTCTGATCCGGTTGCCGTCAAGCTAATTAATAAGGCATTACTGGCACATCACTACTCAGTGACTCAATGGGATATTCCGCAAGGCTACCTTTGTCCGCCAATTCCCGGCCGTGCTGACTATGTTCACCGTTTAGCTGAGCTACTTTCAGATGATTGTGGTGGCTCTGCTCCTAAGCGTGTCAATGCATTGGACATAGGTGTCGGCGCAAACTGTATTTATCCGATTGTAGGAGCGACTCAATACGGTTGGCACTATGTTGGCTCTGATATTGACCCAGTGTCGGTCGATAACTCAAATAAGATTGTGGCAAATAATCCAGTGCTCGAAGGTCAGATAGAGTGTCGATTGCAGAAAGAGAGTCGCTATCTGTTTAAGGGGATTATTGAGCAGGGTGAGTTCTATCATATCACTACCTGCAATCCACCGTTTCATAAGTCTTTACAAGAAGCGCAGCAGGGTAGTGCTCGCAAAATCAATAACTTGTCGACCAATAAAGTCAAACGTGGACAAGCATCATCTGCTTCGAAAAATAAAGTCGCACCAGTGCTTAACTTTGGCGGCCAACAGGCAGAATTGTGGTGTTCTGGAGGCGAAGCCGCCTTTATCAAGAACATGGCGTTTGAAAGTCGTGATTTCGCGCACCAAGTACTGTGGTTTTCTACGCTAATCTCTAAGAAAGAGAATGTTCGTTGGATGCGTAAGAATCTCGAAAAAGCTGGCGCGAAAGAGGTTCAAATCGTAGAAATGAGCCAAGGACAGAAAACCAGCCGCTTTATTGCTTGGACATTCCATACTCAAGAGCAGCGCAAGCAGTGGCTGATGCTAAATAAATAGATCAAACTAAGGGGGGCATATGGAATTTGAGATTTATATGCCCTGTGAGCCAGCCTGGATTTGCGACAGCTTCCTGCTGCTGTTTGCGGTTCTGTTTATTATTGGACTTTGTGGATTTATTTATATTCTTTACAAAGAGTACCTAAAGATTCAACGCGCCTCGCGTGTCCGTCGCAGAAGACAAACCCATCATTCTCAGCGTAAAAAACGCTGATTCACTCCTCACTCTCTAAATTGGCCAAATAGATTAAGGTACTGGTTCTGTTGGGCTGGTGTTGTAGCGCACGTTCAAAATAGTTCCATGCCTGGTCTGAGTTTCCGGCTTTCAGTGCGCAAAGACCCGCGTTCTCATAACTCTCCGCAATTGCATAGTAGTCTTGCAATCGGGTGGCTTGTAATAGTAGGGCTAGCGCTTGTTGATACTTACCTTGGCGGCAGAGAAAAGTACCATAGTTGTTTAGCACGTTACCGTTGTCAGGATGGGTGCGCAGCGTGTACTCATAAAGATGTTTTGCCTTTGTCATCTCACCAACAATATCCAGATATCGCGCCATCGCAAGTTGAGCCCGATAGTATTTGGGGTCAACTTCGAGCGCTGTCGAGAGGCTTTCATAGGCTTTTGGATAATAGCCTCGTTGTAAATAGGCAATACCAAGCTCAATCCGGGCGTCTGCTTGCTGGCGCGCGGGGTAATCCAACTCTGGCAAAGAGCGGGTGCAACCGTATAGGACAATCAAACTCAATAACAAAGCACGTATCATATCGGGAGAAAGTTGTTGTTTGATAGGGCAAGGTTATCGGGACAGTCGCATTAAGGGCAGGAGGGATTACTGGGGCTGGAATGGAAGAGCGATTAAATGTACTCAGAAATGAAAACGGGGTATGACTAAGTAAGTCATACCCCGCATATAAGCGCGGAGATTAGTCGTCTTTCGTGAAGTTAGCTTCGCTAAAGTGATCAAGGTCGTAAGGCGTTTGCTGGTAAACACAGTAGTTAAGCCAGTTAGCAAACAGTAAGTGTCCATGGCTACGCCAACTTGCGCATGGCTTATTGTCTGGGTTGTTGTTCGGGTAATAGTTAACCGGAATTGCCGGCTCCATTCCTTCACCCAAGTCGCGAACATATTCGTGGTGCAGAGTATGAGAGTCGTATTCAGGATGACCAGTGACAAACACATTTCGCTTATCTTTGGTTGCCGCCAGATAGACGCCTGCGACATCCGATGTTGCAAGAATATCTAAGTCGGTATGCTCTTCTAGGTACTCTGGTGAGAAGTCTGCGTAGCGAGAGTGAGGCGCTAAGAAGGTATCGTCGAAGCCGCGTAGAACAGGATGATAAGGCTGATGGATTTTGTGATGATAAACACCGGAGAGCTTTTCTTTACGAGTACGTTTAGGAAGATCGTACAGTAGCTTAAGACCAGCTTGCGCTGCCCAACAAACATAGAGTGTCGAAGTAACGTGGTCTTTAGCCCAGTTCATGATTGACTGTAAATGCTCCCAGTAAATCACGTCTTCAAACTGCACTAAGCCCAAAGGTGCTCCGGTAATGATCAAGCCATCGAAGTTGCGACCTTTGACCATTTCAAACTGACGGTAGAAGTTGTCCAGGTGCTCGGTTGGCGTGTTTTTGCTTGGCCTGTCATCGATACGTAATAGCTCGATATCCACTTGCAGCGGGCTGTTAGACAGTAGACGTAGAAACTGGGTTTCTGTCTCTATCTTTTTCGGCATAAGATTCAGGATCAGAACTTTTAGCGGACGAATCTCCTGAGTCGACGCACGCGATTCTGGCATGATGAAAATGTTCTCAGTGCGTAACACGTCAGAAGCAGGTAGTTGATCGGGGATCTTAATAGGCACAGCTTTCTCCCTAAGCTTTATTGTGGACGTCTATACTTCCAAACTTAACCCAATCAAAGTGAGATGTCGATAGCTATATCGAGCCAATTTATAATATGATTCTCAGCAACGACAGCAAACGATGTGAATTATGACTGTAAAACTGACGCTGATTCGCGGCCTGCCGGGTTCTGGTAAAAGTACTTTAGCTAAGACAATCAATGCGCAGCACCTCGAAGCCGATATGTTCTTTATCAACCAAGATGGTGAGTATGTCTATCAAGCTGACAAGATTGCTGACGCGCACCAATGGTGTCAGGCAATGGCAGAGCAGTGCCTTAAACAGAAACAAGATGTGGTGGTGTCCAATACCTTTGTTCAGCGCTGGGAAATAATGCCTTACTTTAAGATGGCAAAACGCTACAAAGCCGAGTTTGAAGTACTTGAATGTACTAATGATTACGGCAACATTCATGGCGTGACACAAGAAACAATCAACAGTATGAAAAAACGGTGGCAGCAATGGCGAAACGTACGCCAGTCGTAGAAATGGCGTCTTACGGAATCTATCAAGGGTGGGATTCCAACGCGAAAAAACTTCCCCAGATTGCAGAGTTTACAACCAAGGTTCCAGCCGATGAAGATATCGAGTTTGGCTTTATCGTTAACATCAAAAAGGCCAAAGGTGAGGTGATTGAGTTCTGTATTGATCATCCGGGTGTGTTAGGTAAAAAAGGCCAAATGTTGGAGCCTTTCACCGGGGATATGCATGTTGGTAGCAATGATTGGGATTTCTATCTCGGTGATACTATTCAACTCCTTGATCCTATAAATGGCTTTGAGTCCAATATCGGCAAATGGCGGATGATGATTTCAATCAAAGGTAGCATCGTTGCGGAGAAAACCTTTGATGTTTATGCGCGCGATGAGGGAGAGTTCTGGAAGCAACGAGGGTTTTAGCTCTAGTAGCACAGGGATGTTGTAAACTGATATATCGAATCATTATTAAGTTAATAAAGATTAATAACTTAGATATATATCAAACCAAGCATGAGCGATTTCTAATAAACTGAACAGTCAGTAATAGAAATATAATATATAGCCAATGAAGCAAATGCGCGTATTAAACCTCAACTTGCAAACTAAGACCGCTCTTTACTTTTTGCTGGGTCTACTGGGCGTTACACTTAGCTGTTTGTACATTACACGCTATTTTTTCGTTGTTAGCTTGACGGGTTTAGAGACTCTGGAGTCAAATCGCGCAAGTCTGCAGGCTCGTAACGTCATTACTATGATGAGCGACAAGCTTGAAGACCATTCCTATGACTGGGCATATTGGGACGAAACCAACGACGTGTTACTTGGTAAAGACCTAATAGGATATCGCGAGCGCAACTTTCATCCTGATTCACTCGATGCATTAGATGTCGATTTGATGATGTTGACCAGTTTACATGGCGAGTTCGTCGATGCGGTTGCATTAATTGAAGGGGACTCACAATTGCTTTTCACGCAAGTGTTGGACCACCCTCAAGTTACTAAGCATATTTCGCGGATGAACAGCGTACTAGACAGCAGTCGAGACAGTCTAAGTGGCCTGTTTAAGATTGAGGGCGAAATTTGGACATTAGCCATTACTCCTGTACGAAATAGCGATGGCACGTCTGCTTCCTCTGGCTGGATAATCTGGGGTCAAAACCTTTCTCTGCGCTTCCCTGGTGATTTTAGTGAGATTTTAGTTGCAGAAAGCCAGATTGTTCCTCTTAGTGATAGTCCGGCTAATCATAGCCCTGAAACGAATAATCACATTGAAAAAACCAAACAGGCTTTGATTCAATCGGCAGACCTTTATGGTGTGTCGGGGCAGGTTGTGGCACATCTTACAACCACTATCGAGCGCAACTACTATCAGAAAGGTAACATTCTTTTTGCTTACCTGCTTGGCGCAGTAGCCATCGTTACCATCATCATCTCTCTGGCGACCTATTTCACGTTTAAGCGACGGGTAGCGGTGCGCTTTTCTGATTTAGAAAAAGATATTGATGAGCTGTTCTCAGCCTATCAACTTGAAGGTCTCGATCAACCGAATAAAGATGAACTGGATCGGTTAGCTAAACTGGTGCAAACGCTGGCAATCAATACATCGGCGGCTAAAGAGCAGTTACATGATGCAGAACAGAAGTTTACCGCCCTCTATCAAAGCCGAACGACTGCGATTTTGTTGATTAGGGCGAGAGTCATTGTTGATATTAACCCTACGGCGTTGTCACTACTGGATTACCAAAGGGATGACTTGATTGATCAGCCTTTGGATAAACTGTGCCCAGATAGCGATCAGCCTGAGTGCCAGATTGATGGCATGTATCAGAGCTTTAAACAAGGTCAGACTCAGTTTGAAGCCCAAATGTTAACCAGTAGTGGCGAAGAGATCGACTGTAAGATTGAAATCAGTCTAATACAGTATCAGGGTCAACCAGCACTGATGTTGTCGGTGGTGGATGTACGTGAACATAAGCAGCAGGCAAAAATGATCGAAGATCTTGTCGAACGTGATCACCTGTCGGGTTTATGGAACCGAAAATCGATAATGGAAAAAGCGCGCAACTTGCTTGCTTCAGCTCCGAATCGCTTCTCGTTTATGTATGTCACCATTCCAAACCTATCTCATATTTCGGAGGTATACGGTCACCAGACATTCGATGCTTCTATGGAGCTGATTGCCAATCTGTTTGGTGACACTTTAGCACCGTATCCGGTCGGAAGAATTAGTGAACATGAGTTTTTGGTACTGATCCCGAATCGTTTGGAATGTGAACAGGCGACTGGTAGCGCAGCGAAAATGATTGAAGCGTTATTAGAAAAGCAGACTGTTGAAAATGTAGAGCTGGATTTGAAGTGCGATATTGCTTTCGTCAGTCCGGGTATCACCCACGAGCCGCTGGATATACTCATTCAGGCTGCGATTCATAGTATTGCTACTGACAAAGCTAACCGCCGTGAAGTTAATGTGATCACTATTGACAGTGATATGTTTGACTCAGCGAAAACTGCGATCGCTATTAAACGTGATCTCTCAGGTGCAATTGCCAACGGTGATATCTATTCCGTATATCAACCTATTGTTGATACCGGCAGCGGTGAAATCAATGGCTTTGAAGCGCTGGCTCGCTGGCAGCATCAACAGTTTGGTTTCATCTCTCCTGGGGTATTTATTCCGCTTGCCGAACAGAGCCATTTGATTATTGCTCTGGGGGAAAGCATCCTCGAACAGGCGTGTCAGTTCATCGAATCGGTAAATAAACTACGCAGTGAAAATGGCCAAACCATGCTGACAATGCACGTCAACTTGAGCGCATCCCATTTCTATCATACTGAGCTGCCCAAATATCTAGCGATGCTAATCGACAAGTATCAGCTCCAACCGGGTCAACTGGTCATTGAGGTGACCGAAAGCATGCTGATGGGAGACGAAGCAGAAGTGACGAGTCGTATGGAGCAGATGAAGTCATTAGGTCTGCTGTTTGCTCTTGACGACTTCGGAACGGGTTACTCTTCATTTAGTACCTTGTGTAGTTTCCCATTGGATATCGTCAAGTTAGATAAATCTTATATCGACCAGATTGAGAGTAATGACCGGGCTAAAAGCTTAGTGAGGAACATTGCCAATATGGCTCAGGAACTTGGCCTAACAACGGTCGCTGAAGGTGTGGAAACCGCCTCTCAGGCTCGCAAGCTCAAGAGCTGGAACATCGAGGAGATTCAGGGTTACTATTTCTACAAACCTATGCCGTCAAATCAGGTACTAAAGTTGCTCAAGTCGGCTCGAAGCTGACTCTGAACGCCTCCTCAATCGGGGGCGTTTTTACATGTTCCTCGTGCCGACTCTTAGGGGAGTACTAAGGTTTATGAGTACTAACAACTTTGGCTATTCAGTTGGTATGTAAAACAAGAAATTTCGACGGCTATGTGTTCTGGCAACTATTTAGTTGAAAGGGAGGCAACGAAACACTCGAAAACATGATAACCATAAAATTTGTACTGCTACTTTGGTTTGTCGGCTAGCGTGACCTGATTAACAAGTCTATACCTAACAATACCGTCTATTTAAATCGCTTTGGTTAGGCTTAGGAGTCGAAATGGCATTAAGAAATATCCCTCTAAAGTTTAAGATTGCGCTTGGTGCAGGCATCCCACTGACTTTGCTTGTTTTCCTTTCTATTGTTTCTATTTCAAGCTCTCGTTCTTTGGTAACAACCAGTGGAATGGTCGACCATACTCATAAAGTCATAGAGCAGGCAATGAAGATTGAGGCTGCTGCTGTTGATATGGAAACTGGTATGCGTGGTTATTTACTTGCGGGTAAGGAAGACTTTTTGCAACCTTATAAGAATGGCCAGCAGGAGTTCACACGGCTTGTCGCAGATCTAAAAGGGACGGTCAGTGATAACCCAACTCAAGTAAATCGCCTTGGTGAAATTGAAACAACAATCAATGCGTGGCTGACTAATGTCACCGAACCCGCAATAGAATTACGCCGACAAATTGGACACGCTAAAACCATGGACGATATCGCCGATATTGTCGCCGAAGCAAGAGGAAAGGTTTACTTTGATAAGTTTCGTGGCCAAGTTGACTTGTTTGTCGAGCGCGAAACTAAACTACTAAAACAACGCCAACAGGAAAACGAATCAAACTTCAACAGTAGCGTGCGTTTGTTGGACGAAGTGAATACTCAGAGTTTTATATCGTCACAAGATTACCGAGAACTCTCAACATCATTGAGCTCTTTGAATGAAGCGAGTGATTGGGTTAACCATACGCATAAGGTGATTGAAGCAGCGCAACAAATCCTCGCTTCTGCTGTCGATATGGAAACGGGAATGAGAGGTTTCTTACTGGCTGGCCAGTCGCAGTTCTTAAACCCCTATAACGAAGGCAGCAAGAGATTCTATCAAGATATTGAATCACTGAAGAGCACGGTAAGTGATAACCCGGCTCAGGTTACGCTACTCAGTGAAATGAAGTCGACCATCGAGGAGTGGCAGAAAGAAGTCGTTACACCAGTCATTCAGTTAAGGACCGATATTGGCGACGCAAAAAGTATGAATGACATGGCGGCCTTAGTTGGAGAAGCGAGAGGTAAGGTCTACTTCGATAAGTTTCGTTCTCAGATTGCTGACTTTATCGCCATGGAAGATAGCTTGATGATCGAACGTCAGGCGTCTGCTCAAATTGCTGCGCAATCGATGGAAAACACCCTGATTTTTGGAACACTGTTGGCAATCACACTTGGCGCGATGATCTCTTGGGGTGTGATAAAAGCTATCACAGAGCCGGTTTCAGAGGTGGCAAAAGGGCTTGAGCTGCTTGCTGGTGGTGATCTTACCGCAAGTCTCTCTGTTAGCTCTAAGGATGAATTAGGCCAAATGGCACAAAGCTTTAACCAAGCGGTAGGAAAAACTAATAGTGCAATGGTTCAAGTTCTCTCAACTACAGACGAAGTTGTCAGTGGCTCGGTTGCAATTAGTCAGGCCAATACTGATATGACGCGGGAGCTTGAACTGCAGGCGGATAAAGTCGCGCAGATTTCAGCCTCTATTGAGGAGATGTCAGTCAGTATTCAAGAGGTCGCAACCAAATCAGCAGATGCGACAGCGTGTGCTCAAGATGCAGGGGTCAAGGCTAATTCAGGTGGGCGAATCGTTGCCAGCACCATAGAAGGTATGAACTCTATCAACGAAGCGGTGACGGCATCATCGAACAGTGTTGCTGAGTTGGGTAAACGTGGAGCACAGATTGGTGAAATCATTAATGTGATTAATGATATTGCTGAACAAACCAACTTATTGGCCCTCAATGCTGCAATTGAAGCTGCTCGCGCCGGGGAAGCGGGCAGGGGCTTCGCTGTCGTAGCAGATGAAGTTCGAGCTCTGGCAGATAGAACCACAAGTGCGACTAAAGAAATTGGTGAGTCTATTGAGGCGATACAGAGTGAAACAAATGAAGCGGTGACGCGAATGGAGTCGGGCACAAGTCATGTCCATGAGGGGCTCAGTCTGGCGACCGAAGCTGGCAATAGTTTGGAAGATATCGTCAGTGGCGCGCAGCAAGTGGCGAGTATGATTGATAGCATTGCAGCGGCAGCAGAAGAGCAGTCTCTTGCCAGTAGTGAGGTGGCCAAAAACGTAGAAACTGTTTCAGAGGCGTCACAAAATGCCAATCAACAGGCAGGTATGGCATCAGGTTCAGCGCAAGAGTTAGCTAATAAAGCAGAGTCACTACGACAAATGGTCAATCAATTTAAAGTGTAAGCAAAAAGGCTGGTTAGTAACCAGCCTGTACTTTTTTAACCAAGTGTTTTCTTAGCGAAAAACACGCCAAACCAGTCCAAGCTATCGCTTGTAACCATAACAAGGTGTAGTGACTGGCAACGCTTGCCCACTCCCCGCCCATCTGGTTGATGGTCAGGAAAGCCTGTATTGCGGGCGTACTCGGAAATAGCTGTGATAACCAAACGATAGGTGAGGGTATCGCTTCAACAGGCCAGATAAAACCGGCACTGAAAACTAGTGGCATGGAACTTATCAGGACCACGAGAGTGACTAATTCCCGTCTTGGCGTCACTGCCCCCAACCAGATACCTATGGCTGCCGAGCCGATTAAAAATGGCAACAGCAACGTGATAAGTTGGCTTATGTGTGCCAGTTGATTCACTCCATGCATGGTGAAGCTGGCGCCAAAATAATACATGCTCAGCAGATAGTAGATTGTTACGAGCACTAACAGCCTTACTGATAAGAGTTTTAAGGGGGTAACCTGACTCCAGTAACCCGTACCATCACGCTGACTGCCTACCATCAAGCCCGCAGCCATGGCGAGCGTCTGTTGTAGAATCAGCACAAATACCGCCGGGACGACATAATCAACGTAACCCATTGTAGGGTTAAAAGTAGGCTTGAGGTTGAGTTTAGTAGGCGCGTATTGGTTAACTGCTTGTGATAACGGGTGACCCTCTAGGACCAGCTTAGCCACTTTTGTCTGAGCTGATAAGGTGCCACCAGCCTGAGCTAAGCCCTCTACTATTGTACCGTAGACTAAGAAGTAGGATGCATCACCTGCATAAGCCAGAGTAGGACTTTTACCCAGCATCAAATCCTTATAGAAATGTTCAGGGATAACCAGGATACCGCTGATATCTCCGTATAAGAATGCGTTACGCGCGTCGACTAGAGTGTGGTCACGCCGAACGATCTCAACTTGTGGTGTTGCGTCGACCATTCGTTCTAACCGATAGCTGGTTTGGCTTTGGTCGAGATTAACCACGCTGATTTTTTGCTCTCGAGGAGTTTGATGACTATACGGGAGTGGATACAGGAAAGAGTAAAATACCACGCCTCCAAATACAGTCAGCACGACAACAGGGTTGGTGAGTAGCGCTTTCAACTCTGCTTTTACAAGTTCAAACAGACTCATAGTTGCTCCTGATTTGGTCGCGTCAGTAGATCAGCGGCAAGATGCTTGTTAATCAGCAAGATGGCCAAAGCGGCTGGAACCGCGTAACCAAACATCGGCAGCAGATGAAGTAACGACTCGCTAGCAAGTTGTCCATAGCTGACCTGACTGACCTGAGCTTCGATGTAGTGACTGATTGGTAGCAAACTGCGCCACGCCTGTGCGAGAGGGCTCATATCTGTTACCGGAAAGGTTATGCCCATAAAAGCAAAGCTGGGAGCGGTAAAGGCACCTGCAAAGCTCATAGCGCGCGCTGCATCAAGAGTAAGGAAGAAGAACAGACAACCCATGATCATACAGGCCGCGATGGTGACCCATTGAGCGATAATTATCGTGAAAAAGCTGCCATTCATTGGCCATTTAAAACCGAGATAGAACCAGCATAAAAAAGCAAAACCCTGCAGCGCAAATATCCAGCTGTACGGAGTTAGAGTGGCTAACAAGGACCTTACAGGCTGGTGACTGAGCCAAGGTTGTAGCCCTCGGTCACGAAGGTTAGCAGACAGGATTAATATCGTGCTGACCACGATGACAATTTGCCACAGGGCTGGTATTACCGCAGAAACCAGAAATTGAGCATAGTTGGAGTTTTTGTTAAATAGGGGAGTTATCTGAGTTCTGAACGGTACCGCACTGGCCATAGCGGAGGCGAGTGCATGATTACCCTGAGCGAGATTTCCAACGGTGCTTAGCTGGGCGTTAAATGTTCCCTGTGCTTGTAGAAAAGCAGAATTGATCAGTTTGCCCACCAGTATCATCTGGCTGTTATAAAACACGCTAACCTGGGGTGCCAGCTGTTTATAAGTGTCCTGTTCAAAGTTAAATGGAATAACTGCGTAGGCGTAGATGTCACCCTGTATCAGGGCTTGCTTAGCTTGAGTGACACTTTGGTATTCTGCGCTGACCGCCATCGCTGAGGTCGCATCGTAGTAACGCACTAACTGGTGAGAAAGTGCGCCATTATCGAGATTAACGACACCAACTGGCAGGTTGCGGGCGATACCCTGAGAAAAGATCGCCCATATCATTACTGCCAGCAAAACAGGTATCCAGGTAAGACTAGACAGTAACCATTTATCACGCCGAATCATAGCAAGTTGGGATGAGTTGTTTGTATCCATGTCGCGCAACCGTTAGTCGAGCTCAACGACCAGACTCATTCCCATACGCAGGCCTTGCTGTGGCATGGTCGGAACGGCTTCCACTTCGAAGGTACGTAAATCGAACCCTTGTGACGCATCGGTTGAGCGCCAGGTAGCGAAATCGCCCATCACAGCAATATGTGACACGGTAAATTCAACGTCTTTATCAAGAGCGGGCAGATAGGCGTTAAACGTTTCGCCTTTATTGAAATATTTCAGCCAGTCTTCACGGACGTTAAGCACTGCCCATGAGTCGGCAGTGTCAATGACTGTGACGACAGGGAAGCCTTGCGGAGCCAGCTCGCCACTTTGCAATAGTACTTGTGACACTTCGCCATTAAACCAGCTCTTAATGGTTGTATCCTGAGCGTAAGCTTCGACTTCTGCCACTGCGCCGGCTGCCATACGTGCTTTTTCAGCAGCAGCAAGTTTAGTCTCGCTACGAGCCCCTTCCTGCGCCATCTTATACATCTGATAAGCGGCACTCTCAGTATATTTAGCGGCGTCCCACTGGGTTTTCGCTTCATCACGCTTCTGCTCTGCGACGACACCATCCTGATACAGGTTGTTAACGCGCAGGTAGGTTTTTTCCATTAGTGCAGAAGCGGCTTTGGCTTTTTGCCATTGGTCTTTTGCAGCTTGGATCTGCTGAGTTCGGGCACCTTTTTCAGCCTGCATTGCCATTGCATCAGCCGCTTTCTCGCCAGCTTTAGCCTGTTCCAGTTTGGCTTCGATCTCTGGGCTATGCAGTGTGAAGATTAGGTCACCTTGTTTAACCTCATCACCTTTTCGAACCAGTACCTGATCAATGCGGCCTGGTACTTTGGAAGAGATGCTGTACTGTTGTGATTCGATCTGGCCTTGAAGACGCACTGGCTTAGGCTGATAGGCTTGGTAGAAGCTATAGCCGATCCAAGATGCGACACCGAATGCAACGGCAGTAAGAAGTAGTGGTTTTGCATTTTTCATCTTAGACCCTTTTATAGACGAGAAGTGTTGATAGCGTTGTGTTGATACTGGCTGAATGCATCCATCTGGTTAGATAGTGCCAGTAACTTAGACAGAGAGATCAGATAGTTAAAACTTGCCACTGATTGCTGGGTTTGCACACTAGCAAGGTAAAGCTGAGCGTCGACTACGTCGGTTGATGTCGACAGACCTTGTGAAAAGGCAGTCTGGCGAAGTTTAAGGTTCTCATGCGCCAAATCGAGCGTTGAATCAAGGCCTTCTACTTCTTGCTGAGCCTGCATCGCTTCAAGGTAAGTTTTCTGTACCAGTACAGATAGATCCTGTTTTGCCTGTGCCTTCAGGTAGCGAACCTGAGAAACTGCGCTGTGTGCCGCTTTGACCTGATCGCTACGACCGGAGCTTTCAATCAAAGGAATGTTTACGCCGACACCAACCAGCCAGTCAGGTTTCATCTGGCTTGCCAGAGAGTCATCCTCATGAAGGCTGTAATCACCGTACAGGTAGACTTCAGGGTAGTATTTGCCTTGCTCTGCTTTAATCAGGCTTGAGGCTTGTTTCTCTTTCGCATCAAGTAGTGCCAAACCAGGATAGGTGGTCAGTGTCTGATCGACGAAAAGATCCTGATTAGGGAGATTTTGGTTAATAAACAGAGTGTCAGCTGGCTCTACAGTAGTGGTCTGGTTGAGAATTTTTGTCAGGGCAGATTGTGCGATTTGCAGGCTCATTTGCGCTTTCTTACGCTCAACAACGGCTTTGTCGAGGGCTGAGTCTGCCTGAAGTCTCTCAACGCGAGCGATCTGGCCCTGTTGTTCCAGTTTCACCGCATTGTCGCGATGCTGAGTCAGACCTTGTTCGACCAACAGTCGGGTTTTAACCACTTCCTGAGCTAGCACGACCGAGAAATAGTATTTGCTTAGATCTTCAAAGCGAGCTTGAGTTTCCATCGCTAATTCGCTGCTTGCCTGCTCTTTCTTACCCTCTGCAGCTGACTGTGCGGCATTGATACGGCCTCCGGTAAAGATCGGCCAGATAGCACGGATAGATGAGGTGAAGATATCGCGTTCGGTGATGGTTGATGTTACACCACCAAGCTCAGAGATAAGAGGCGTTAGCATAGGGCCAAGAACCGGGCCTAAATCGGGCAGAGCTCCTCCAGTACTCTCGAACAGTTGATGACCGGATACGGTTACATCGTTGTCGAGGCGAGTGTAGTTAGCGCCAATTGAGACAGAGGGTAAATTGAGGTTGTCAGTTGCATTTTGCAGGTGCTGATAACGTTCAACATTTGAACGTTGGGCAGCCAGAGAGTAGTTCTCTTGTTGTAATACCTGCCAGGCCTGTTCGAAGCTGATTGCAGCAGAATGAGATACAGGGGTGTAGAGTCCAAGGCAACCAAGGAGCAGCGCGACGGGACGCAACGACATAGTAATGTACCCTAATTGTTAAAAATTAGAGTTTATACTCTAGTTGTTGATGTCGCAATCACTAGCAACAAAAAAGGGGGCCGAAGCCCCCAAAAACCAACATAGGAATGTTACTCAGTTATAGTTCGACCTTTTTCGGGGCCGGTTTAAGCTTTTGGAACAGCTTAACAAACACTGGACTAAACAGAACAAGGACAGCCAGTACAGTGAAAGTCATTGTGATAGGGCGCTCCCACAGGAAGCTCAGTTCGCCATCACTAATCATTAATGCTCGACGCAGATTTTCTTCCATCAGGCCGCCGAGGATGAAACCCAGTAGCAGCGGTGCGAGCGGGAAGTTCGCCAACCGGAGTGCGATGGCAGCCATTGCGATAAGCAGCATGATAAATACATCCACGGTGTTAAATGACACTAAGTAAACACCGGTAATCGAGAAGAACAGAATCATAGGTAATAATACGGTTCTTGGTACTGCGAGCAGTTTAGAGATGTACGGAATCAATGGTAGGTTAAGGATAACCAGCACGATGTTACCGAAGTACATCGAGATAATCACAGACCAGAACACATCTGGGTGTTCAACGAACAGGCGAGGACCTGGCTGAATACCGTAAGCGATCAAAGCACCAAGCATGATAGCTGTTGTACCTGAACCTGGAATACCAAGAGTAAGCAGCGGTACAAATGAACCACTTGAAGCCGCATTGTTGGCAGACTCAGGAGCAACCAGACCACGGATACTGCCTTTACCAAACTCTTCTTTCTTCTCTTTTGGTGCGATGTTTCGCTCCATACCGTAGCTTAGGAAAGCGGCGATAGTGGCACCTGCCCCCGGAAGAACACCGGTGAAGAAGCCAAGAATTGATGAACGAATTGAAACAGGCGCAACTTCTTTGATCTCTTCTTTAGTGACCTTCATGCTGCCGATATTACTCATCTTGTCCTGCTCTTCGGCACTGGTGTCTTTCTCTGGTTTAAGAATGCCCATCAGGGTTTCACCAAGAGCGAAGGTTGCCATAGCAAGAAGCAGGAAGCTGAAACCGTCCATCAGATCAGTCATACCGAAAGTGAAACGCTCGACGCCAACACCTTTATCGATACCAACTGTTGACAGCATCAGACCAAGAATAGTCATCATCCAGGCTTTAATTACCTGTCCTTTACCAGCGAATGCTGCTACCGCGGAAAGACCAAGTAGCATTAGTGCGAAGTAGTCTGAAGACTGGAAGCTAAGAGAGACGTTTGCCAGTGCCGGAGCGGCAACAAGTAACATGATTGCTGATAGCGTACCACCAGTGAATGATGAATAAGCTGCTAACGCAAGTGCTTTACCTGCCTGGCCTTTTTGTGCCATTGGGTAACCGTCAAACGCTGTTACTACTGTTGAAGAACAGCCAGGAGCGTTAATCAGGATTGAAGACGTTGAACCGCCAAATACCGCACCGTAGTAAACACCAGCCATAAGGATCAGGCCCGATGAAGGGTCTAGTCCGTAAGTAATTGGGATCATCAACGCGATCGCCGAGATAGGGCCGAGACCCGGCAACATGCCAATAAATGTACCGACAAAACAACCAACAATCACCATCATGATGTTCATCGGCATTACTGCGGTGGATAGGCCTTGTAAGATTCCATCTAACATAATGTCATTTCCTATAAATTACGACCACAGGGTGAAAATAACACCAGGCTCTAAGTAGATATCTAGGCCTTGGGTAAGGAGTAGGTAGAACGCGATAACAAATGGGAAAGATGCTCCAAACAGCACTTTCTTGCGTCGCTCACCTAATAAGTAGAAGCCAGCAAGCAAGAAGAAACTTGTTGCTAACACAAATCCGATGTAAGTCAGGCCTACACCGTACAGTGCCATTAGCACTAAAAACCCGATAAGTAGCTTCCAGTTGAAATCCATCACTGCGCCACTTTTTACGTCAGGTTGACCTGTAACAAGCAGAAGCAAGGAAAGTCCAATACCGATGAAGGTCAATAAGGTTGGTAGTGTGCGAGCTGTGAAAGGTTCGTACTCATCACCAGGGAACAGTGGGATTTGGGACGTTTGGTAGCCGTAGCATAGGCAGACGAGTAAAAATATCATCGCACCAACACGATCGCGGCACAGGAGGTTCTCTTTGGAGAAAAAGCTCCCTTTATTGAAAGAATTCGTTGGCAAGTCCGACATATCCAACTCCATTTATGTAACAGGCAGGGAAATAAAAAGCCGTACACAAGAGTTAATGAGCATGTTTCACTAACAAATAAGCCATTTGCTGCTAGTCAAGGAGGCTTAACTGCTTATAAATAAACAGAGGAGATTGTGTGTTACTCATGTACGGCGAAAGGGGAGAGGGTGAGTCATTCACCCTCAAACTACTTTGAAATCCTACTTAAGGAAGCCTAGCTCACGCATTAGGTCACCCATCTGCTTCTCTTGATCTTCAAGGAAAGCGTAGAAATCTTTGTCTGCTTTGTAGTTATCGATCCAACCGTTACGGTCACGAACAACTTGCCACTCGTCAGTTTTGTACATCTTAGTTAGCGCAGAGTTCCACTCGTCGATTTTCGCCTGACTAGTGCCTGGTGCAGCGAAGAAACCGCGCCAGTTAGCAAAAACAGTCTCGTTACCGTACTCAGTCAGAGTTGGGATATCTGGAGCCGCATCGAGACGCTTAGGAGCAGTTACTGCAAGGATCTTAACCTGGCCAGATTTAGACATTTCTAGAACTTCACCCAGACCTGTAGACAGAAGCTGAGTTTCGCCAGACAGTAGCGCAGCCATTGCTTTACCGCCTGCATCGTATGCGATGTAACGAACTTTCTTAGCGTCGAAACCTTCGCCTTTGAATGCTGCAGCAACGACCAGGTGGTCCATACTACCGCGAGCTGAACCGCCAGCGATTTTTACTTTACGTGGGTTAGATTCGAACTCTTTTACTACGTCTTCCCAAGTGTTGTAACCAGAGTCAACAGAAGTCACGATTGCACCGTAGTCCGCGATTGTCGCCGCAACAGGAGTCAGGTCACGGAACGACTGAGGGAAAATACCTGTCAGAGAACGAACAACGATAGGAGTAGAGTTAACCATCAGAGTATCTTCTTGACGCTCTGCAGTTTCGATCAGGTGGGCAATTGCTTTACCGCCGCCGCCACCAGATAGGTTTTGGAATGAGACATTCTCAACGATGTCAGATTTAACCAGTACATCGCCTGTACCACGAGCTGTCATGTCCCAGCCACCACCAGCGCCACCAGGGATTAGAAAGTGGATTTTTTCAACATCTGCTGCAAAAGCGTTGAAAGAAAAAGACGCAGCGATAATTGAAGCTGCCAGTGTTGGTTTGAGTACCTTAAACATGATTCACGTTCCTTATGTGTACGCATGTTCTTCATTGAGAACACGCTTATCGTTATCAATTATCTACCTCCAAGGGAGGGATACTTGTCAGTAGATGAGAATAAGGTTAATAGCGTGTTAAATCTTTGTCTTCAATGCGTTGATAAAAACAATATTGGGCATTTTGGGGGTTTTGTTCATAAAGTTCACGGCGTGACGTGGTCAACTAAGATCGGGTTATTCAGAAGGGTTTTATAGCTTTTTGGCGAGATTAAGCTGCTGTTGTAACAGTAACTGATAGCGGCTCGGTAACTGCTTTATCTGAGCTGAGGTTTGAGTGCGGCAAAACTGAGAAATAGGCTGACCATCAAAAGGGTGGTGATGGAAAACCGTTTGTAGAGTGATCGCCAGAGCAACATAGTCATCTCTGGCGCTAACCTGACCATCACGGAATGTGGCATTGGCTCCACTATAGCGAGGAGAGACAGAACTACTCAGTGACTGATAATGTTGGCCTATGGCTAATGTGCTACCAAAATCGATAACACTTAATTCGCGACTGGACTCACTAAGCATGATATTGGCAGGCTTGATGTCTCCATGAATAAAGCCAGTATTGTGGATGCGGTGCAATATCGATTCAAGCTGACTTAACAGCGGTAATAGCTGGCGACGCTCAACACTCGCGGTAGCAAGTGAAATACCATCAACTAGCGACGTCATTAGCCAGTTTACGTGCTGGTGGCAGCCGGAATCTATGTAGGCGGGCCAGTGTTTGCAAACGTGCTGGGATAAAAAGCGAGTTTCGTTTTGCAGCTGGATTTTTGCCTGAGATGTGAAAGCAAACTTGATCGCTACCCAACCGAAGTTAGAGCTATAAGCCTGATAAACATTTTTCCCTAATAAGGCACAACGGCTTAAGCCAAGCGCTCTGAAACAGGCTGCCACCTTATTGGGGACAGCCTGAGTGGATGCGCTTAGCTCCGCCGTCATCTCTGTTACCTAGATGCTGGCTGGAAGAGTGAAGGCAGAGAAGAAGTTAGGCACGAACGGGTTGTTTTGCCCTTGAGTCTTAATACTCAGCTCTACCTGACTATCTTTGTGGCTAAACTTGACGCGAGTGCTTTGTGAGGTAGCGGAAATCACACGAGGTTCAATCAGTTTGAACCACGCCCAGCTACCCGTGAACTTCTCATCAGCAACCTGAACGTCCTGAGCGCGAAGCTGGAAGCCAATCGAGTCTTTGTCGACATCAGTCGCTGACCAGTTCTGCTTGCTCCAGAGTCTTGGACCATGTTGATAGGTGAACAATGACTTCTCAGCGACGATAGAGAACTGAGTTAAGTCAGGGCTCATCTCCAGTGCCTTAAGCTGGAACTGTAGTGAGAGGTTTTGCGGATCTTGCAAGAACAGTGCATTACGGATATCTGCTGCTTTGTCGATCATCTGCCACACATTCGGGTCGAGCGCCAATCCTGTGTTTGGTAACAAGCCAGCCAGGAAAGGAGAACGTTCGTCAGTCGAGAAGCCTTTTAGCTTACTCTGGTAGAACTTATCGAGAACGCCGTTGCTCTTGAAGAAACTGGCGACATCATTGGTCGCAGCATCGAGAGACGAGCTCTTATTGAATGGGTAATAGGCTGCTATGGTGTTCTGATAAGTATCGAACACCTCCTCCTGCCAACTGCTGTTCAAGTAGCTATGAGCCAGAGACATTACCATTTCATTTGCTTGCTGGGTAATATTAGCAATGATGGCGACTGAAAGAGCAGGCTGCTTAGCGGTATTGGCAGCAACAACCGAAACCGGATTACTTAGCTTGAGCTCCGCCGTCAGGGTATTGAAGGCCATTTCTTGCGGTGTTTCAGAGCTAAGGAACTTCTCTAACCACGCTTCCATTTCAGTAAACTGACCGAGTAGTGCGTCAATCGGCTTGGTGCCCTGATCGTTAGCAGTGACTTGCTGATGATAAGGAGTAAAGGCGATGTAGATTTGGCGAGCCATCTCTTTCTTATCGCTGTCCTGCGCTGGCGGCTGCTCTTGTGCCTCTTTACCTTGCTCTTTTGGTAACTCAATCTCCACTGACGTGTACTTGCTGACCGTTGTGTAGAGTTGGGCAAGTGGATTGTCTGAAGCGCTTGTCAGAACCGAAAGAGTACGGTTGAGAGTATCAGGGTCATTGACGTCATTAACCTGAATGTGAGACGTCATATCACGCCAGTAGTTGATGTAATCGTTCTGATACATCTGTTTCAGGTCACGACTGATGCGATATAACTCAAGTGCACTTGGTGAGTTGCCTGCAACGCCTTCGTAAGCCTGTAATGCCTCTGCAAGTACTGGAGATTCCACCGAAAGATCGAGCTCATTAAAGCCAGACGGTGTGTAAAGGTACGGAACCATGTAGCCGGCATAACTAGGTGAGAAGCTCAGTAACTGCGAGAAGTTGCTACCCAGTTCAGGGCGAACATCGATGCGCTTCGAATAGGTCGGAGAGTTAAGAATATGCTCGTAAAGCAGAGTCTCAATACCGGTTTGGTTAATCACCTTCTTAGCCAGTGTTTCCAGATCATAATTAGGTTTCACTGGTACCAGATCCTGGGCAAAAACATCATCAAGTAAGATACGAAGCTGCGCCAGATTGACGCTGTCCGCTTCACCCTGATCGCTTAAGGTAGACATGAAATAGCTTTTCAGCTCTTCAATGTTGGTTCGCTTTGGATCAAACAGTAATCGGTAGTTGTTGAGTAGCGACAGCGTTTTGGCCTGATCTTCTAAGTTAACGTAGACAAACAGGTC
This sequence comes from Vibrio brasiliensis LMG 20546, assembly GCF_000189255.1. Taxonomy (GTDB): domain Bacteria; phylum Pseudomonadota; class Gammaproteobacteria; order Enterobacterales; family Vibrionaceae; genus Vibrio; species Vibrio brasiliensis. The sequence goes on from NZ_AEVS01000008.1 coordinate 159,981, forward strand.
CTTCTCAAGCGTGTTCTCCATAGATGGGATCAACACTTGTGACAGCTCCTCGAAATAGGCCGCCTCAACCTCATCCATAATGCTTGAACTTGGCATGAACGAGAGGGTGTACCAAGGTGCGGGCTCTAGATAGAGCGCATAAATACGATTGAGAGAGTAAAGGTTAGGAATATTATCCGCCATATTCTCGATATCGTAAGGGGACGCAGCGATGGCCTCCTTATAACGCTCAAGCATGTTATCAGCTCGAGCTTCACGGGCACTCTGATAGTCGAAGTCCAGTTTGATTACCGCAAGAACGGTAACGAGCAGCGCGACACAAAATACCGTGTAGGCACCTTGCCAGAACAGCAGCATATTCTCCTTGCGACGGTTAACCCCGACCAGGGTATTTTCGTTCAATACCACATGATTCATGATGTGCTGAGCAAACAGAGTCTGAGTCACTGGGATTTGTTGCTGCTGTTGGAACTTTTCATTACCGAGCGATTCGTTAATTACATTGGCCAGCAAATCGTACTGCTTAGTATCTGCTCCGCTATGGGTGAAATAGAAACCACGGAAACAGAGACCGTTGTTAAGCTGATCACCACGATAAAGTCGTTGCAGGAAGTGCCACAAACTCTGCTTGAGCAGGCCAAACTGGTATGGCGCGGCACAAATAGAGTTACGGTAGTCTTGGTTAAGTTGCGAAGAGAGCGCCGTGCTGGTGCTGGCGATCAGCTGACTGATTAGGTGATCATACTCTTCGTTAAACCAGTCGGCATCGATACCGCCATTCTTGATGTAGGGTGACGTTGCACCAAAAACATCGTTGCGCTTGGCTTCATCAAACGCGGAGAAGAACTGACAGAAATCGTTAATCTGACCCATGTTGGTGATCAGGTTGTAGATTGGTATGTTGAGACCAAAGCTGTCGTTGAACGTTTTAATGGTCGATTTGAGATCATCGGCACGTTGGATAAGGGCTTCACGATTGCCAAGAAGTGTTTCTACTTCTGTGGTCAGCAGCATGCCATTGATTGCCTGACGAGGGCGCCACTTATTAAGGCACTCAGTCAGAGTTTTCAGGTACTGTGCCTGTTGATCATCGCCGCAGCTTACTGAAATCATAATTGAGTGTTCGCTGAGCCAAAACAGCACCGGAAACTCAATATCATTACCAAAGTCATCAACCTTGTACGCTTCATAACCCATTTGAGTAATGATCGACTTATCTTTGCAAGGGTCGTCACTTAAAAACAGATAGATAGGTTGATCATAACGGCTGTTTAGGCGTTTCTTACGCTTCTGCACTTCAATCATTCGCTTGAAGTGAATCGCTAGCAGTTTGCTGCGTTTCTGAATCAACAGCCTTTGCTGGTCTGGTGTTTTGCTTGCCTGGCTGCTGCGCTGCATTAACCAGTAACAAAGTAAGCCACAGAACAGGCCGGTGAGTACGGTCGCAACAATACTCACGGTCAGATAGTCTGGATAACCCAGCCACCAGGTTAATCCGCCTCCAATTAGCCATGACACGAGTGTCAGCGTAAGCGCCCAGATCAGGCTGCGCTTTCTATTCTTGTCAGTTGGTTTAGTCATCGCGCTGAACCTCATTATCGTTATTATTATCTTTCTGCGTATTTCTTACGATGATTGGAGTCAGTGACTCCTTTTCTACATACCAGCTTTTGATTTCTCGTGCTTGTTCTGACGAGTCACTGCGCACGATGACACGGAAGTAATTGTCAAACTCGTCCACTTGCGGTTGATACTTTGAAGCCATTAGCTTAGCGACAAATTTCTCAGCGTTAGCGCGCGAGGAGAAGGTCGCTAACTGAACCAGCCAAGAGGAGTAGCTAGTCGCAAGATTAGCAGGAGGTGTTGCCTCAACCAGCTCAACTTTACTGGCGCGCTGAGGTTTATTCTCTAAATCACCATCCTGACTGATAAATACAATGTCATTGACCTGACCAGACATAACGTAACGATTACTAAAGTCTGCCAGATTGCCGAAGTCACGTGCTCGTTGTGGGTGGGTCTTGTTGTACCAGAAGTGGGTGAGCCCAACGCTGGTTAGAATTAAACACAGGAAAAATACCGTCGTAACCATGTAGCGCTTACGTCTGGTTGGTTTGCGCATTTGCGGCAGTTTGGTGCGGGTATGACAATACATGTTACCTGACTGACGGTACTGGCTAATCACTTGCTCAAGTTGATGAGTAAAAGCCTTAAGCTGGTCACTGCCTGTCTCGCGATACTGACCTTTAAAGCCAATATTGACGAAGATATAGATGACCTCAAGCAAGTCGATCATCTTATGTGGCTGTCTGAGTGCTTTATCCGCTACGGTAAAGAACAGTTCGCCACCATTACGCATGCCGAATAATTCACTGAGCAGGGTTTTGTTTTCCCACCCGCGTGACTCACCCCACTCGCAATAGATAATCAGTTCATCTAACACGACCGCATATAGGAAGCAGAGCTTATCAATGACGGCGACAGGATAGTTGAGTTCAGCACCTTTGGTTTTGATGTCATTAACAGCGTCGACAAGTTGTTGCCTCAGGGTTGTGACATCTTCAGGCTCCGGCAGAGTAGGCACCTTGAGCGTGATCGCCAGCAACTCACTACTGATGTTGAGTAGCTGGTTTTCTGCTTTATCGAAATAGTGGAGGAACTCGCTGCGGCCTCGGCTGGCATCAACGGGAGACCAAACAGTATCGCTGCCTTCGTCTTTGCTTACGAAATCAGACTGTTTTGCGTCCCAGACCAGCGTATCTTCGTCTAAATAATCCATAGCCTTATCTCAGCGCGTAGAGCATAACTTCAAGTTCACTGATTCGGGTATCGACATGCAGAGCGATCGCATCTCGGTTCTCCAGCATCTCCAGCCACATTCTGTCGGCAGTATCGATTTCAAAATAAGCGACACCCTGCATTGGTTTTAGCTCACTCGGTGCAACAGGAAGCGGAGACAGGGCAATACCTGACAAGCCATTTCTAACAATTTCTACAATGCGAGTGTTATTGCTCAACTTAGCTGAAACAGGAAACAGCTCGTTCAGTTCGGCACTGCTGATGTTTGATTTGACCGATAGTACAAAGCGTCGGTTGCTGACACTGGCGGTATCTTTAATCAGGGTGCGCAGCAAGCGACGTTTTTCAAACAGAGAGTTATCCCATGAGAACTCAAGTACAGAATCCTGCTGAACCAGAGTCAGCATGTTACGTAATGATGAGAACAGCGGGTTAAAGCTCTCATACAGCTTATGATGTTGCAATGGTTGGCAAGGCTCTGGAATTGCTGGCGTTAACGCCATCACCTGAGCTTCGAACTTGCGTAACTCACCATACAGTTGATGGGTCTGAATCTTAGGGTTAGTAATGGTCAAATCGAACCACGGAAGCCAACTGTTGAGAGTCTGTAACCACAGGTAGTCCTGCATCATTGACTGCGGGCTCTTCTGACCTTGGCCTGCCTGAATCCGCTGTAGCAGGCTGGTAGCACGGTTAGCTGTCAGAGCGTGGATCTCTTTCAGGCGTTCCAGCAGCAGTTGAGAAGCGCCATAGTGGAGACACGCCGGAATAAATGCGCGGTCGAGAATCACTTCACCAGACTCGGTACATTCGAGGATCTTGGCTACTGGCACCAGAGTGAAACCAGAGGTATCTTCGCCTTCTAGCTTGATAGAGATGTTGAGGTGAGCCACATCGACTTCAACACTGGCGTTTTCAGAGGTTGAAGTGTCGAAGACATTAATTGAGCGACTCAGGTAGCGACCCTGATCAGAGGCTTCCTGACCATAATCGTTGTTACCTTGCAATGAAATCGGCAGAGCAAGATAGACCACAGTTTCAATGCTACCTTGAGTGATGTCGCGCGCTACTTCATGCATCATTTCAAAATGCGTGCCGTCTGGGAACACACCAGCACTGCTGGCGATAGAGAGCTTGCCAATTTTAAGCAACTCGTGATTAATCGTCAGTTCGGTTACTCCATAAAAGGGAGCAAATCCAGCCAGTGTCTCTACATTTTGACGTACATAGTTTTGAACGTAGCGATCTTGCTGCTGAAAATGTTGTGGGGCAATAAACATGCCTTCTTGCCATACTACTTTTTTAAACGCGTCCACGAAAATTCCCTATTAACTGACTAAAATACCTGCCACCAGCTCGACTCTGGAGTGACAATATTTAATGAGGCTTTTGCCCCTTGAATGTGAAGCTGTAGGAATTGATCTTCCTCTACTGGCAAAGTCGAAAAGGCTTTGGCTTCACTATTTTGGTAATCAACGAACTCCACTAAAACTGCGACGTATTGAGTGGTTTTATTGATGTCCAATGTCTGTTGTGAGTCACTGTTAGGTAAGATTACCGGCAGTATCTGCTTTGAAACCAGATTGGCGCTCAACAACTGAACATCGTTATTGTAGAGATCGATAAACGGCAGTTGCTTAAACATCTGCACGTCGGTTAACTGATACAAACGAACCACCACTGGGTTGGCTGGGTTTGAATCAGATGGGTTCATTGCTTCGTCGGTTTTAATCGACAAACTATATTGAGAAACAACGGGCACCGGATCTGAAGAACATCCAGCGAGAAAGAGGGCGGCTGCCAAATACCACTTTGTCATCCGTTTTCCTCTCTCTGTTTCTGCATATTCTCCATAAACAGGGCTTTAAACTGACGGCGGAAGTCGCCGTTCTGCTGACGATGTTTGAAGTGTTTACGATAGATATTCCAGTACTTCTTCTCTTTGTTGCTAAACAAGCCGCCTGAAATGTACTCGCTAAACTGGGTTTCCAGCTCAGTTGGGGCGAACTCATTAAGGAACTGGTCAACCGTCTTTTCTAACGCATCAAACAGCGCTTCATGCTGCATCATAGGGTTTTGCAAGTACTGCTGATTCTTCTCGCTGATGGTCAGCAGCTTCTCAATAGATGCTTCTAGCTGAGTGTTCTGTGGCGCATCAACGGGCAGATATTGCAACTCACTCTTTGGGCTGAAGACCTGTGGCTGTTCCACTTCGTCAATCTCTACGTGTTGCGCGACTTCATCACTATCAAGATCTTCAAATGGATCAGAGGCAAAAGGGTCGTCGCTCAGAACGTTCTTGTGTGAAAATGCGCTGCTCGCCGGCTTTGCGACAGGAGCCTCGCTTTGCTCAAGAAATTCAGTTTCGTCGTCATTGAGATTGAGCTCAAAGGGCTGAGCAAACACATCGTCAATAGGCTCAGCGGCACTTTCGCTGTTAGAAGACACCAGCGTAGAGACCAACATGGTGTAGTTCTCGACCTTAACGATATCGCCGTCATTGAGTGGATACTCTTTGTCTTTATTCATTGGCTTATCGTTAAGTTGAGCCTGATTCTGGCCACGGTTAATGATGACATAACCGCGATCAGTAAGGCGTACTTCACCGTGTGAACGGGAAATACGTTTGCTTTGGTCTGGTAAACAGATATCGCAGGCAGGAGCACGACCAAAAGTGCCTCCTGACTCAGGAAGATACACAACTCTTGAGGTGACAACCTCTTCAGTGGGTACAGAAATCAAATGAACACTGACGGCCACTAGTTACCTCTCACATTTAGAAACAGCAGCATTAAATGCAGCTAAGAAACCGGAGTACTTGTTTAGGAATCGATTTGAAAAATACACACCCATAGGTTTGGTTTCGTGAATTTGATCCTGGAAGAAATCATTTGGCAGGCCAGCTTCTTTTAGCTCACCGTCAAACACCAGTTCATCCTCCAGTGCAACATCAATTTCCCTTTGTTTTAAAAGCTTTAGTAATACTTTAGCATCTCGTGGCTGTTTGACTACATTGAAGCCATTACGTTTTAGCCAAAACCACTTGTTCGACCCAAATTTGGCAGAGAATTTAAGGTTAACTTTTGACAATTCATCAATTTTCGGCTCAACACCAGGGCCGAAATACCACATCAGCTTTTGATGAGCGACTGGTGCAGATAAAGTCGCGTAGTCATCGCGTTCTGCCGTTTGTGTCGCGACGAAGAAACCATGCTGAGCACCGCTATGAACGCGCAACTGAGCATCTGACCACGTAGTCATGGTCAGTTGGTATGGCTGGCCCATTTTGCCTAATACGCACTTAACCTTATCCAGTGCGATTCCCTGCATCTGGCCAAACTTATACTCTTGGTAAGGTGGCCAGTCCTGAGTGGTCAGCATCAATCTTGCTGGACCGACACTCGCTTGCGCCCAGGTAGCCGAACTGGCAACCAGGCTCATCATTGTTAGCAGGCAGAAAGTAATACTCGGCATTATTCTGGCCATTCATTCCCTCCAATTAACTCGGAAATCTTTAAAATTGAAACGGGGGGATAGTAATCCAGTGTCCGTGCTGCTTTAACGTTAACGATATATGAGTATTGACTCAACGGTTCGATAGGAAGGTTCTGAGCTGAACTGTTATTGCTCAGAATTTGTTCCGCTTTGTGTCCGACAAATTCGCCAACGTTATAATAACGGCTAACTATACCAAAGAGCGCGTTATGTTTGCGAATCGGAGTTTCAGTCGCTGAAAAGGTCGCAATGCCTTGATTGTGCAAACTTTCTACAATGGCCTCTCCCTGACTGATGATATAGGAGTCAGGTGGCAAATAAGCGAGCTGTACCTTGTCTTGTTTCATCGCCTCGATAACGGCTGGCAGAGAGTCCGGATCCGGCTTACCTTGTTTAGTTTTCAACGGATATAGGTAGACGTCGATATCAAACTCTGCGGATAGTCGTTGAATCTTTTTCGCCGTAATTACCGCATTGTTTTCTAACGGATTGAAAATCACACCCATGGTATTGATATCAGGCAGTTTCTGGATAGCGTTGAACTGAACCTGATGGGGAACGATATGACTGACGCCAGTAAAATTTCGTGGTGATTCTGTGGCATCAGAAATAATCTTAGAGCCAACAGGGTCTGTGACGATACTGAATACGACAGGCGTTCGGTTGCGTTGTCTGAAGGCAGTCGGCTTGTCCTCAGTACCCAGCAAGGCAAGGGTTGTCGTAGTACCAAATGTGTAAACCAGATCAGCATTGTATTGGTCAATGCGATTGACATATTCGGCGAGGGTCTGTTTGTCTCGCTTCGCATCCAATAGGGTGTAACTGACATTACGCTGGCTGGACAGGTATTCCATAAAGCCTTTTTCAGAGTCAGTAACACCACGCCATAATAACATGACTACCTGTTTGGGTTGCTGTGCGTAAGCCTGACTAATGGCGGTAAACGATGCTGCTAGCAGGGTGATAATTAACAGTGCAGTTCTCATTTGGCTACCTCCAGTAGCTGGCGGTCACGCTTAGTGAAAAATGCGTAGAACAGGGTTAATACCGTAGAGCTAAGCAGCAGGGTGATGCCGAACAAAATGATTGTCTCCTCAAAGCCAAATAAGCTCAGACATAAGCCCGCCAGCATTGGGCCCGCGATGTTACCGATGCGCTCTGTTAAGCGGAAAATACCAATGGTTTTACCCTTGTCGATACCATCACTGGCAAGCAGATCCATCACTAAAGGAATCTGTGGCGAAACACTGATACCGTGAGCGATACCAATCATAACCACGATCAGCAGCAGGCCCATAGTTCCTGGTAGCAGGACAATATTGATCAAGGCTAATGCTGAAAGAATACCGCCAAAAACAATAAAGCGGATTTTGTTATCCCAGCGATCAACCAAGAATGCGCTCAATGGAGAAATAAGGATAATGGCTATACCGTAGCTCATCATTACTCGGCCAGACACGGCACTACTTTCACCTAAGTATTGCAAGTAAACAGGGCAGATGTAGTAGAGGAATCCGGTTAACACTATCTTGGCAGGAATAGCACTGAAGAAAGTGATCAGTGAGAAGTACTTATTACCGAGCAGCGTCTTAAAGTCGTTAAGACGAACGGGTTTGCTGTGCGCATTGGAACCGCCACGAACAAAAAAGCTCATCACAAACAGGACACTGACCATTGCCAATACTGACGCGAGCAGGAAAGTGGCGCCGTAACCAAGCTTGTCAGCCAGAATCCCACCAATGGAAGCGCCGCAAAGGGAACCAGAGAAAAACGCCGACAAGAAGGTCGACATACCTTTGGTGCGGTTTTTGGTGTTAGTTGTGTCTGTGATGTAACCCTGAGCTGAAATAAATACAATGCCGTAGCCTACTGCAGTGTAAGCTCTGACGAGGAGCAATAGCTCAAGGTTGTTACACAATGCTGTTGCTGCCAGGCCACTACTGGTAATGATACCACCGACAATCAGGGAAGTTCTGCGGCCGACTTTATCCGACCAGTAACCAGCAAATGGCAGTGAGATTGCCCAGCAGAACATAAACAGTGAGATAGGTAAACTGGTGACTAGGCTTTCCGGAATCCATTGTTGGGAGCGCTCTAAGCTGGCAACGAAATTGGGGAAAAATGCCAAAGAAGCGGCTTCGGCGAATACCAACATAAATAGGGGTAAACGAATAAAACGGTAATCCTGTAGGTTCTGTACCTTGAGCGCCTTATCGGCATGTTGGCGCTGGATAATAGCGTTGATAGAGTCGGTAACACGGCCGAGCTCGTCTTTTGCTGAGATGTGTGCCAGCCACAAGCTCGCGCCAATCTTAGAGTCGCTAAGTAGGCGTTTGATCTGATGCCATGGCTTAATAATCATAAAGTTACAGACGAACAAGATGATTTCGATGACGACTAATCCAGATGCGATCAGCACCGTGAGCATATCCATCAAGCTGTCTTCAATCATTTGCGGGATGATGCTGGTGTCCGTTGTCATCTGCAATGCGATGTCATTGGTTGAGCCAATAGGCATAGTGAGTGTTGACGACTGAGCGTCATGCCACATCTGATTTGGGAACTGATACAGAGTCTGGTCACTCTGTAGTAGCTGGATAGAAAGCAGTTCTTTGTGTTGGTCTGTATAGCTGGCGAACTCCTGCTCAAGGCCGTTAAGTCGGTTAAGTGGAATGCCTTGATCAAGCAGGCGTTGGATCATACTGCTAAGTGTGTCGCCAATTACAACGGATTTCTGTTCCAACTGGGTTTCGTAAGTGGCTGAGAACTTATTCAGCGCCTGGTAAGAACTGCCAAGGTTCGAGGTGACAGTTAACAGAATAACCAGACTGATGATCAGCAGTGGAAAGTACTTATCACGGAAGCGCTGCCAGGCGTTCCTAGCGCTCTTAGTAAAGAAAAGCTCATTGGCTTGCTCGATCAACTGTTTGTCATCCAAGTCCGCCTGAGCAAGAGCGGTAGAGATGTTTTTCAGTTTTTTAAGCAGGAAATCTAACCCTGCATAAAGTGCAAAATAGCCGACACCGCACGCGATAAGCACCCACATCAGAGTATCAAACAACTGTTGCTGCAACAGTGTCATCTTGATGCCATCCAAATACTGAGTCGAATAGTAAAGCTGTAACGAACCCTCTTTGACATTAAAGGTGTTGGTAATGTCGGCGCTAATTAAACGCTCTGACTCACCTTTGCTGCCAGCAGAGTAGAGAACCTTTCCTTGACGATCCACTACTTGCATGCGGCTGATACCGTCGACCAGCGCCAGTCTTCGCTCTAGCAGAGACTGAATGTTAGAAATAGACGCCAGAGGCAAACCCAGGCTGATCGCCTGCTTAATATCGTGGTCGGTCTCATTGAGAACGACCAGATAGGTCGAATCACTGGTTTGCGTCAGGCGCTTTTCAAAGTTTAGGTAGTTGAGTGTGCTATTAAGGCCATTGGAAAATAGCAAAACGGCAAAGATCGCCAACACAAGTTTGACTCTCAAAGAGAAAAACGTACGACTATTATTGAGTTGGGTACTGCTCATTTACTACTTTCCTGACCTTACTTATTACTGAATAGTTAACTCAAAACCACTAGGGTTACTTGCTGCTACAACCGAAACCTGTGTGATCGGCTGTTGTTGGCTGAGACGACTGATACACTCTTCGGCCAGTTTTGGCATCAGTGAGCGGTTAATGATCTGCTCAACAGCACGGCCACCCGTCGTTGGGTCGGTGTTTTTGTTTACTACGAAATCAACAAAACCTTTATCCCAAGTGAAGCTTGCCTGATATTGCTCAGCCAGTTTCTTCTTAATACGGTTAAGAGAAATCTCAGTGATCTTAGCCAGTTCCTCATCGTTAAGCGGGTAGTACGGTACAATTGTGGTACGGCCTAAGAATGCGGGTTTGAAGTAGTGCTGAAGATCAGGACGGATACTTTCAAGCAGCTCTTCATTACTCATGCGTTGCTCACTGTTTTCACAAGCATCACAAATCGCCTGATCCGCAGCGTTGGAGGTCATGATGATAATGGTGTTCTTAAAGTCGACGGTGCGACCTTCACTATCTTTGATATGACCCTTGTCGAAAATCTGATAGAAGAGGTCATGCACACCTGGGTGAGCTTTTTCCATTTCGTCCAACAGCAGGACTGAGTATGGGTTACGACGAATAGCTTCTGTCAGAACGCCACCTTCACCAAAACCGACATAGCCCGCAGGGGAGCCAAGCAGCATAGAAATCTTATGCTCCTCTTTAAACTCGGTCATGTTGATGATGGTCATATCGTTGCTACCACCGTAAAGTTGCTCCGCAAGTGCCATGGCGGTCTCGGTTTTACCTACACCACTTGGACCACACATCAGGAACACACCAATAGGTTTACGGCTATCGGTCAGACCTGCGCGAGAGATACGAATTGCTTTGGCCAGTTCTTGTTTCGCAACATCCTGACCGATAACACGCTTATCAAGCTCTTCTTCAAGTGACAGCAGGCGAGCAATCTCGTCGCTCATCATGTTGCCGACAGGAATGCCAGTCCAGTTAGCGATAACCTGTGCAATCGTGTTGTCATCAACCATAGCGTTAACCAGAGGTTGCTCACCCTGAAGTTCAGTCAGGCTATCAATCGTGTCATTGAGCGTTTTCTGCTTCGACAGATCTGCACTCTCTTCGCCCTGTGCGGCACTGATTTCTTCTTGTAGCGCTTTGATTTGATCAACCAGCTTGATCTCTTCTTGCCAGCGCGTATTAAGCTCAGCAAGGTGAGTTTCGTTTGCTTCAATCTCGCTAGTGATTTCTGCAATCTCTTCTTCAGCAATACCGAATAGAGCATTCTCTTTTTCAAGTGCAGCTTTTTCGTTCTTTTGGTAACGAATGGTCTGCTCAAGTGACTCGATAACTTCAGGTTTAGCACCTTGGGTTAGAGCAATGCGTGCGCTTGCTGTATCAAGTAGGCTGATTGCTTTGTCCGGTAGCTGACGACTTGGTAGATAACGGATAGAAAGGTGAACCGCGGCGTCAATTGCCGATTCGGCGATAAATGCGCCGTGGTGTTTCTGTAGCGACGCCGCAACACCGCGCAGCATCTGTTTGGCGTCTTCAGCGTTCGGCTCTTCGATAGAGACCACTTGGAAACGGCGAGTCAGAGCAGGATCTTTCTCAAAGTACTTCTTATATTCTGCCCAGGTCGTTGCGGCGATAGTTTTAAACTCACCACGCGCCAGTGCAGGTTTAAGTAGGTTAGCCGCGTCATTTTGACCAGCAGCACCGCCTGCACCAATAAGGGTATGCGCTTCATCAATAAAGACGATGATTGGCACTTCACTGTTTTTAACTTCGTTAATGACATCTTTAAGACGGTTTTCAAATTCACCTTTGACGCTAGCGCCAGCCTGAAGCAAACCTAGATCAAGAGAGTGAATCTGGACGCCCTGTAGGGCACCCGGTACTTCGTCTGCTGCGATACGAAGTGCCAGACCTTCAACCACGGCAGTCTTACCAACGCCTGGTTCACCCACCATGATCGGGTTGTTCTGACGCTTACGACATAGAATATCGATCGCTTTACGTACTTCCGCATTACGACCTGAGATTGGGTCAATGTTGCCATCAATCGCTTGTTGAGTGAGGTTGATGGTGTATTTACTTAACGCATCATTGGCAGTCGGTTGTTGACCTTCTGCACCGCCACCTTGTGCAACTGAGTTTTTGCTGCGTGCAACCGCAGTTTTATTAATTAGACCCTGAAGCGATTCAAGAGAGACAGACTGTAGGCTCTCTAGTTGCAGAGTATTAACACCCAAAACGTTCTGTTGTAAAAGCGCTTGAATCAGGTGCAAGCTGATCACCTCACCGTGACCGTAATTGACCGATGCAATCATCCATGCATCTTTCACGAGTTCAGTCAGTCCGTGGCTCAGTGTTGGCTGTCCCTCATTACCTTTAGGCAGGCGGGCAATCTTGCCAGAAAGCTCATTGACGATGCTGTCTTGCGACAGTTTTTGCGACTGGATCAGGTTGCTTAGATTGGCATCCTGTTGAGAAATCAGTTGTAGCAGCCAGTGTTCAGTTTCAATTGACGGAACGCCCTGATTCATGGCCGCGCCTGCGGAGACTTCCAAAGCCTGTTTTAAGTCGGGAGAAAGTTTTGCGACTAAATTTGTCAATGTTACTTGTGTCATACAGTGTTCCTTTGTATTTCGGAGCATCAAACAGCGAAGCTACGGGCTGTTTCCTTTATTTGAGCAAAATACTAATCAATTGCTGCGGTTTTCGTTCTGGAGCGAGACAGTCTACTTCTCCCAGTTTGGCCGCAAGGTTGCTGTTACTAGAAAGTTTAGGGCGTGAAAGGTATTCCCGCTTCACTTTGAGATAGATTGAAACCGGAGTGTTATCACGCAGATAGTGCTGGATAAGATCACGCATGCAATCAGCCAGCTGAGAATCGTTCTGAATGTCCCACAGTTGCTGCTCATTCGAAGGTTTAATTGATACCACTAGGTGATTGAAGTGGGTTAAGCAGGTTTTACCTAGCAAAAAGCCTTGTCCAGCACGGCTATTGAATTCAGGGTTGGTACCAAGTCGTGTTAACGAATCAACCGGGAGTTGTCGGCGTTCGTGGTGCTTGGTCGCGACCTCGATAGAAAATGGAAAGTAGTCATTGAGCATCTGTTCAAGGGCGTCCAGACTACGAGCACTCTGGCCAAGCAGAAAAGCGTATTGAAAGAAGTGACCATGCTGTTGTTCAAGGGCTGCTAGCTGATTAAGCAGTCGAGTCTTATCAGGGTAGAGCTCGTTCTGAACCAGTAACCAAGGCTGAGTTTCTAGTTGGGCAACAAGTTCGAAGTAGCGTTGGTTGAACACATCAAGGAAATCTTTCAGTGCGTGATCGTCATCGTGCAGAGCAGCCAGTAACTCTTCATAGATGTAGTAGGGGATAACACCTTTAACACCGGACAGTGCCTGTTTCGCCAGTCTTAGTTTGGCGCGGTTGTTCTTTAGCGAAAAATACTGAATCTCACTGGCGTCACCAGTAGGCATCGCTTCTGCTTTGAGCACTAAGTCGATACGTTGTGGTGAGTCTGAGATAAAGCGTGCCAACAATCGCATCGCCTGGGCAAAATCGTACTTTTCAGTGTTGTGAGCTAGGTCTGCTACTACATTCATCGTCATCACATCCAGTTACATCGCGCGCTGACTGCCGTGAATTTTAGGGTAGCGTTTAACAAACCCATCACGGCCGTAGACACGAATAGAGAGTTGAATATAGCGGTCGAAGCTACAGAACTGCTGGAAGAAGCGGTTAAGAACATCGCTAAATGCAAGGAAACCAGTCTGGGTATCCAACGTAATTTCGATTTCAGTACCCGGAGAAAAAACGTTCTTACCAAGAATTCGTAGCGCGGAGACCTGCGAGCGAATGGTAACGTCACGTATGGTCTGAATCTCGTCTGCAGAAATCTGACTTCGACTGCAAAGACGTAACATGTTCTTCAGTGCCTCTTCCGGGTGCTGAGCGTGCAGGAGTGAGACAAAATTTGCATTAAGCAAAGCGATAAACTGCCAGTGAAGATGAGGATCCTGTTCACGGGCAATTGGCGCTGATGGTGGATAGATTGGGCTGAACTCACCCGGTAGATCAATACTCTCTAAGCACTCAAACTCCCCCTGAACTGCGCAGGCACGCTTACCGTTAGTACACAGCAGGCGTGTGCCATAGAGTTTATTAAACTCCATATCCTGTTGATTGTTGAGGCTTACCGTCAGGCGAAACTCGTTGTTGCTGTCACGGCTACACTGCCAGTGGTCGGTATTTTTATCTGAGCGATAGCTATCTTTAAACAGCGGTATCAATGGCTTCTCACCCTGCGAAGTGATTTCAAATACTTCACGTACTTCAACGATTTCAATGTCGTTGTCACTGTGCGCATCAGCATTTATCGGCACGCTAAGACTGCGTTGGTCGTACGCGGTCGGTTCACCGGTTTGCTCGAACAGATTGAGTGCAGGAACGATATTCAGTTTGAACACCTGATTATCGAACAGGCGCATAAATTCGGTCGGCAGACTGTGCATAAACAGGTTAAGTACAACCTTTGAGGTATCAAACTGTTTGATTGCTTCGCCAAAACCTTTCAAACGGAAGAACTGACGCTTCTCTTTAAAGAAGAAAAACTCACTGATTAGCTGATAACCGGAAAACTGATTGCCTTTTTGTGGCAAAAACTGGAACTGGTTATCGCTGATACGTGTTTTGAGCTTCTCCGGAGTCAGGACGACATGTCGTTCACACTCAGCATCAGAAATTGATATTGCGCGGGTCTCGGCCAATAGCAACTCGACTAATGAGTCAGCATTGTTCTCAAAACCCTGAACGAAGAAGTCCAAATCTTCACAGTTAAGTGAGGAGAATGGGCGATCAGGATCTAAGGTCGACAGAGTTAACTGAATGACTGCAGTGGTAAGTTCGGTTCCTTTCGGTCGGTTGAACTTAAATGGCGCGCTCGATGCGGTCGTATCGGTAAGCTTAAATGGTGCCGTAGTGATCTGATCAACCGTGGCAAAAGTGCAGCTTTGCCCCTGAGCCTGGGCAGTAAACTGCGAGCCCTTTGGTAGGGTAACCGATTCTGCGCAATCTGCGTCTTCATCCAGTTGCAAATAAGCGACGCTAGGTACGGTCTGAATGTAGCTCGGGTAAAGTACACCCAGCAGGCCTTCAACCACTTGAGGCAATTGGTCTGAGAGTTTTTTCTCTACTGTTGCGTTGAGCAGGGCTACGCCGTCCAGCAGTCGAGCAAGACTAGGGTCTTCAATTTGTCCCTGATGGATATTAAGTCGATCAGCATGACTCGGGTGTTGCTGACCAAATTGACCAAGGGCACGACGAACCAGCGTCAGTTCTTGCTCGAAGTATCTTAGTAAAGGATCACTCATAGTTATCCTCCGACATAGACGCTTTCAGATCATTGAGTGAAATCTTAGAGTCAAACACCAACTCTGTTTCTCCTTGGGTAGTTTTTGCTTTGGCAACGATGTTGAAGGCGATAGCATTTTCACTCTCTTTTCGTTCGCCGAGCTCAACCATGACCTGGCTTAGGCGAGGTTCGAAATGCTTTATATAGCTCTCTAAACGCAGCGCCAGTTGTGTCTGGTCGAGGCTTGCACTTAGTAGCTGAACATCTTCAATACCAAAGCGAAAATTTGAACGTTGTAGTTCAGTGAAGCGATCATCGATATTGAACAGTGACGCTTCAGACTCAAGTAGTTTGGTCAGGTGGTATTTAATATCTTCGATTTCGTCGTGAGGACCTGACGCATCGTGAGGTTGAACAAATGTTTGCCAGAAGCTCATTACGCCACCTCATCAAGTTCTGTAGTCAGCACGACCTCGCCACTAAAATGGTCGTATTGGTATTGAGGAACCATGCGTAACGTACAGGCGAAGCTGCCAGTTTGATGGGTGGACTCAGTGACATTAATTTTGGCAAAGCTAAGTGGGTACTTTGACAGAGTCTCTTCATTGGCAAAGGCTACGTTGCTGGAAAACTTTTCGATCCAGTGGGTCAAAAAGAGTTCACACTCCGCAGCGGTATTAAAGCTACCAATCATCTCTCGAACCTGAACCTTAAGGTAATGGGCAATTCGGCATGACATCAGGCTAGTTTGAATCTGAGTCAGCACTTTTTCATTGTCTGTCTCGCCGCTCTGCCAGATAGAGTTATTGCCGTTGAAATAGAACTTGTCACTCAACGCGCTTTTAGTCAGTGGGATAAAACCGTTCTGAGCGTAAAAGCTAGAAATCTGACCAAACAGAACCACGTCAGTTTCTGGTCTGGACAAGAAACGGCTGGTTGATTGCTCTACGTTAACTAACGCACCCTGAGCTTTATCATTCCAACGTGATTTGAGGAATCCGAACCAGTTAACTCTGTGGTGTTCGCGCATAATGGTCGCCGCAAAAGCGAAGGCTGCGTTGCCCCACAGGCCTTGACCTGCTTCGTTATAGATAAACCCGACCTTGGCATTTTGGTAGCGGCTACGCATACGAATCGAAGGCATAACCAAACCAAGAAACTTGGAAGAGACTTTACTGCGTAAATCCTGCCAGGGTTGATAGTCGCCACCTGAGAGAATCTTTTCGATTCGATTTGTGTCGGATAGCCAGTCAGCGCTCGACTCGACGAAAAACTGCTTATCAGGTGAAAACAGCATAGGGCACAGTGTTACTTCACCAAGTTTGCTGAGTAGCTCGAGGGTGAATAGATCGTCGTAGTCGGCATCGAAGTCCATATCGAGAGAAACTTTGTGACTAAATATCATGCAGCCAAACGGATGACCGCCGAGTGTATTGAGCTCTTTATTGCCGATCTTGTTGTATAACTCGCTACCCTTGATGGTGTAAGCCTGGTTGACGTCGCTGGAGACTTCGCTCCAATCCATATCAAGCAACTTGAGTTTGGTTCTCTGCTTGTTGACGGGTAGGGTAGCCAGACCTTCTAGCCCAAGCCAGCTGCCGTGTAAGGTCTCAAAATCGTCGTGATGAAGAATCTCATCCAGCTGTTTTGATATGCCATCGTCGAGCTGGTGGATCATCTGGGAAACGAATGAAATCAGACTGGCTTTGCTGTTGAGTGCCTGAGGTGCGATTTCAGACAGCAGAGAGAGCGACTCTTTCAAAAAGTCGTTGTCTGTGGTGTCTAATCCGGCAAAATTCCGTTGCCATTGTGAATCGAAGTTCAAATTCATAATGTCCTGAGAATAAACAGTGAGGGGAAAAATAAGGCCGGAAAAACCGGCCTTATTTCGATTTAGCCTGGAATCTTAGCAACCATTCGAACTGACGTAGTCAACTCTTCAAGTTGTAGCCAAGGACGAAGGTGCGCGACTGCAGAGTATGAACCTGGACGGCCCGGTTGCTCTACAACTTCAATGCGAGACTCAGCCAGTGGAGTCTTAGCACGCTGTTCGTTACCAATTGCACCAGCGTTGGTGTATTGATCAATCCAAAGTTGCAGTTCACGTTGAATGTCCGGAGCTTCCAGGTTTGAACCTAGTTTGTCACGGCCCATAACTTTCAGGTAGTGAGCGATGCGGCCACTTGCCATGATGTACGGCAGACGAGCAGAGATTGCCGCGTTTGCTGTTGCATCTGGGTCAGTGAATGTTTTTGGTTTTTGAGTCGTTTGACCACCAATAAACACGCCGTAGTTAGAGTTTTTGTAGTGAACTAATGGTAGGAAACCAAGATCACTTAGCTCTTTCTCACGTTCGTCGGTCAGGTTAACCTCTGTTGGACATTGCTGAACAAGGTCACCAGCTTCAGTTTTGTAGGTTAGGTTAGGTAGGTTCTCTACTTTACCGCCGTTATCCAGACCACGAATCGCAGTACACCAGCCCGACGCTGTGTATGCCTGAGTCATTTTCAGACCAAGGTCGTAAGCAGCATTTGACCAAACCAGCTCGTCGTTGCTTGCTGGGTTTGGATTGCCATCCATGTCGGTGCCTAACTCTTCGTAGTTGAACAGATTAGTGCCCAGACCTTTCGCACCGTATGGCAGACGAGCCATAGTACGTGGCAGAGTAAGTGTTACGTAACGAGCATCATCACTTTCACGGAAAGCATTCCAAGCCGCATAAGCTGGAGAATCGAAACCAGCGGCTACTGGCTTACCTTCGTCGAATGTAGTGAAGTCGTTGAACTCAAACATTTGCGCGTTAGCTGCTGCAACAAATGGTGCATGACATGCTGCTGCTACTTCGCCCATGTAGCGAAGAAGAGCAACGTCTTCATCTTTAGCACTAAACTCGTAATCACCGATAAATGTGCCATAAGGTTCACCACCTGCAGTACCAAATTCACCTTGGTAAACAGCGTTGAACAGTGGGCTACGGTCGATTGCAGGAGCATCTTCAAATTGCTCAAGCAGCTCTTCCTGAGTGAAATCAACCATTTTGATCTTAAGATCACGGCCTAGTTCACTTTCTTTAACCAGCTTCTGAACACCACGCCATGAACCTTCCAGTTTCTGGAAGTCATCTTGCTGCATTACTTCAGAAAGCTGCTTTGAAAGCTTTTTGTCGATTTCAGAAATAGCGTTTTCGATTGTCTTGGTTAAGTTTTTATCCCAAGTAACCGTGCCTGATAGGGCTTGCTCCGCTAATACAGAGAAAAGCTCTTTAGTCGTATCTGCAGGCGTTTGCGTTGTCGCTTCAATCGCTCGGTCTAGAAAACTCAGCGCGCCTTCTGCTGCTTCTGGTTGGCCTTGATTTTCAGCTTCAGTGCTCATTATTCGCCTCCTTCTTTGTTGATACCTAGTTCATCTGAAAGTGCGTTAATTGTGTCCGCACTTTGCAGTACTTCTTTAAGTAGCTTTTCCAGATCGCGTGAGCGATCCGCTTTAGAAAGCAGAACCTTTAACTGGTTACGTGTTTCTACAAGCTTCTTAAGAGGCTCAACTTGCTCAACGATCGCTTCTGGTTCGAAGTCTTTCATTGAGTTGAACTTGAGGCTAGCTTCAAACTGGCTATCGTCATCCGCTAGCACGTTATCAACTTTCAGGCTTAGCTCTGGACCAATGCGTTTCATTACATTGTCAAAGTTGTCTTTATCGACGTTGTAGAACGTACGCTCTTCAACGTCTTCCTTGTCCTGCTTATGACCCGAGTAGTCACCAATCACCCCAACAACAAATGGGAGTTCTTTGGTTTCTACAGCGCCATTAGTTTCCACATCGTAAGTGATACTTACGCGGTTTTTACTTACGCGTTTGTGTTGGGAATTAAGTGCCACAATGGATCTCCTTATTCAATTAAGATGCAGTCGATGTCACTTTAGCCGCTGTAGCGTCGAAGCCTACTTCAGGACCTTTCTCGATCTTACCGCCTTCGCCTTCGATGTAGTAAGCCTTAGAAATTTCTGTGTAAGTCAGGCTGAAAGATTCGTTCGGTAGTGAACCGTCAGAAGCTGCCATGTTGTAGCTAGACATACGTGCTGCTTTTAGCGTCAGGATTAGGTAAGGATCGGCACCTGAACCTTCACGGTTTGGCTTAGTCATCACGATCTCAACGGTTTTACCTTCGCCACCTGGAGCGTATAGGAAAGTCGTTAGGTGAGGCGTTGCACCGTCACAGCCACGAGTCACGTTTACTTCACCTAGTGCAACCATACCTTGGTCTGCGTTGTTAGCGTTACCGACATCAATACCTACACCACGTACAGCGTTCCAAGTGATAGTGTCGATAGCGAAGAAACCATCTTTACCACCAATCTTCTCTACAGTTGCAGCACCTTTAGGTTTTGTACCGTCTATTCTCATGAAAATAGAAGCCATTTTATTCTCCTTTGCTGATCAGCATTTCGTTACCACTCAAAGTCAGTCAGGCCACCTGACGACTGAGCGGACGTCGCTTCAGTTTGTGTTGGTTTTGTTGTGTTGACTGCTTCCGGTTGAGTAACCTCAACAGAAGGAGTCGGTTCTTTAGTTAATTGCGTGTCGTTGTTAGTGATTGCATTATTATTCGCGACAGCAGTTTGCTGTGTCGCTTTATTACTGAGATCGACTTGATTAAGGTTGTCCATCCCAGTTAATTGGTTTATGTGTTGCACTACGCCACTGTTACCGCCAGTCATCTCTTCGATTAATTCGGGAAGGCTCATGTATCCCCAACGGATGGCACGTTCAAGCAAGAAAGAGATTGGGCTATGTGGCTCTGTCTGTTTGAAAAACTCGGAAATTTCTCTTATCTGCTGGAACGCCTGATCACGACTTGCTACCTGACCTAGAGAGAGCGGTTGAGCGACTGGGGCTGCGGCTTGAACTTGAGGTGCCGCCACCGGGGCGACAGTTGAAGTTGTGGGTGCAGCTACCTGGCTTTCTGTGGGTGCCGCTGGGGCAGTCTCAACCACAGCTTCGCTGACTGTCGCTGGTTCTGATACTGCAGGCGTTGGCTCGGCAACGTCTTCTTGGCGCGGTTGAAGATTTTCATCCAGCGGCCATAGAGCAAACTTGTCTCCAGTTAGATAGCGAATCGCGTTAATTGAGTCTGCGATATTGGCTTTAACAAAGCGGAAACTAATGGGTGTTACGCCCACTTGCTGGCATTGCTGTGCGATAGCTAGCTCCGCCTGACTAAAGTTCTGGTAGCTTTCGGCTAGCAGCATCACGGTTTGTTCGACTTCACTTGAAAATAACTGCTGAGCTTTCTGTTTCAGTTCAGCCAGAGATCCAGAGCGCTCGGCACGAAGGTAATCACCAAACGTGATCTCTTCAATCAGCCCAATCAATTGCAGTGGCATGAACAGGGCAGTAGAGTCGTTGCTTTCACCGACTAACTGCAAAAGAGGTTTAATTCGAAATTCGGCCAGCTCTTTTGCTTTACCTTGTTCGTCATCACTTTTGATTTTGTTCTCTGGCAGGGTCGGGTGCAACTCCGTCCAGAACTGCTCGATAAATCCAGTTAGTACTTTAGTTGAGTCGGCCAGATTGTGATATGGCTGAGCCGTAAACAGTTGACTTGAAATAAACCAGCCCAACAACTCAATATCTTTGGTAGATTGGGTCAGAGCATCGAATGTGCTTTCGCGCAACTGCTGCCAGTTAGTTTGGTTAGCATCAAGCAGTGCTTCATCGCTTGATGCGTCAGGCGTTTCGATTAACTGGCGAAAAGAAGATTGGGCTGCGTTGTAGTTGTTACGCAGGCCGCGGTATGCAGAACGATCAAGTTTAAGGTAAGCACCTGTTGGAGACTCTTCAGAAATGGGTGTTAATAAACGATCGATTTCTACCATACGACTTCCGTTATTATTTTGTATCAATTTGGTAAATGTAAACGCCTGAAAAATTAGTAATATGTGGGGCGATTCCTACAATTGATAGTCTAGGCTTATTTTTGTAAAAGGCTCGTCCATTTTCATTATTTCCGTAAAAAAGTGACCTGCGTCTAGAAAATTGGACGGAGCACGGTTACTTTTTAGTAAATCCTTGTTTGGATGATGGTTTTATCCACCTATAAGAACTGTGGGCATACCTAATACTATTGTGCCACCATGTGCAGTTGTATCGCCCATTCTTGCAGCAGGTTTGTTCATAATCATTACCGTTGCACTGCCTTTAATGATCGAATCCGGTGGTCCAACACAGACACACATATCACCCATAGTCGCCGCTGGCATATTGCCTATCAGGACAGTGGGAACGCCAGGGCCACTAATAGGGCCACCAACATGAGGTATTGGTGGAACAGCAGGGGTCTGCATAGGGCAGACGTGCATGTCTGTTAGTCGAGCGGCTAATGTCATCCTTTTCCTCCGTTTCCACCACCAGCGATATCAATAGAATAGGCTACTGATTGAGTATAGTAGGCTTGCGACTCATTCCAAGCGGGTAGAGCAGCGGCGTGGTTAATTGCTCCGGCAACGGCTTTGGCATAGAGGAATGGGTCAGGCAGCACCGCAGGAAGATCGGGTGCGACAATACTACCGGAGCCATTCCAGAATACCGCTTGTGATAGCCATGACGGTCCGCAGTTTAGTTCAAGGCGGTTAGAGAGCAGTTCGGCCTTGCGACGCAGCTCCTCCGCTGGCGACTGAACCCATTGCTGGGCAGTTTGAATACACTGAAGCTGAGTAGGGCTCCAGATATCCTGACGTTGTTGAACGCACAGGCTTGCCCACCAAATCGCCTCACGAACAGGTAAGGCGTGAGCCAGAAATTGAGTAAGGTCATTAAACAACTCCTCCGTTTGCAAAGCTTCAATCGCTTGTGCAACGCTCATTTCTGGATCCAACAACTGTTGTGCTTCTTCAGAAGCTTTAAACCTTGGTAAAATCTGGCCACAGGTCTGGTAAGGGATTTTTTTATAATTCATTAGTTAACCTTAACAATCGCACCTTTTACTTCGCCCATCACACCACCATCAAATGTTGCTTTAAGGCCTGATTTGAATTCGGCGCTCAGTGAACCTTCTGCGGATAACGTGGTATCTGCTTTAATTGCAACGCTCATACCTTTGATCGAGTTTGAGCTTGTCGCTTGTAAAGCCGTGGTTGCACCGGAGATCTTGTTGGCAGAAGTTGCTTTACTGGTGACGTTGGTGCCTTCTAGATTGAGTGCGCTGCTCGCTTTTATGTCGATATTGCTTGCCTCAATCGAGATGGATGAAGAAGAGATAGATATCTTGCTTGAACCTACCTTTAAGTCGATGCTGTCATCGGCTTCAATGGTGATGGTTTTAGCTTTTTCCGATAACGCTTTAGTCACGGTAAGGCTGTAGTTATCCTCGGTGGAAATCGCCATCTGTTTGGTGACTTTCTGTGTCAGCTCGCCCTTCACCGTCTCAGTGTGATTGTTTTCAACTTCCTGAGTGATGTCTTTGGCCGCATGCATATAGATTAGCTCGTTATCTTTCTTATCATCGAAATAGAGCTCGTTTGACTGTCCCGACAGTTTTGTTTTGATACCACTCTTAGTCGAGTTAGCTTCTTTGTATGGCGGAGCATTCTTACTGTTGTAGACACTGCCAGTAATGATTGGCTGGTCTGGGTCGCCATCGATAAATGACACCAGCACTTCCTGACCAGTGCGTGGTACGAACTGCGCACCATAGCCACTGCCTGCCATCATCTGGGCGACACGCACATAGCAGCTGGTCTTATCACCGCTCGCTTCAGTGTCCCATTGGAACTGGATTCTGACCCGCCCTTGGTCATCCTGGTTAATCTCACCAGCGGTAGAGCCAGCAACCGTTGCACTCTGCATTCCATGGACCCGTTGCTTCTGGATCGGGGTCGGATAGTAGGAGGTCGCTTTTGGCACGGCGGTAATCGTCGAATGACAAGTTACGTCTGATGAGTAATTGGTCGTAACGGCAATAATCGAGTAATCGTCAAGCTGAGACTTGTCTAAATGGCTTGAGAGTGAGAACCAGGTGGCGATGTCGAACAGATCGTGCTTCGCTGTTGCTTCAATGGTCTGATAGTTTTGTTCAAGGTGCTCAATTCGTCGCTTAGCCAGATTACTCGCCAGATCGGTTTTATCTCCGGAAACACCTAAAGGAGGGTAATGGCGATTGGTCAGTTTGGTGTTGTTGGCAATCGAATGATTACTCTTTTGCGCCTTACTGGTGACAAATTTTGTTTGGGTGTAATCGTAAGCCGTTAACTCGATGCTAGAACCATGAAATGCTAAAGCCGGTGCCCAGGTGTCGAGCAACGGCAGCGATCCTGACGGTGTTTCAGCCATGTCGAATTTGGCATTGTCTGCCTTATCAAAAGGTGATTGAGCGTCTTGAAGTACTAGAGTGTGTTCCGTTGCTGAGTGAGTAAAGTAGTAATGAACCCCTTCTTCTGCCAGCAAACGAGTGACGAAGTCGAAATCCGATTCGTTGTATTGCAAGCAGTATTCACGCTTGGTCGACGGCATCTTGGCGATCTTGTAACAGCCTTTAAAACCAGCATTGTCGAAGATGTCGCTAACAATATCTTTGGTTGACTGATTCTGATACACACGAAAAGCGTGAGTGTGCTTAAGTAACTCTAACCATGGCTTTAAGGTCACTTGATAAACCGCATACTGAAGATTGCTATCCATGCCCTGATTTTCAATCCGCGTCACAATGCCGTTATATGAGCGCGACAAGGTTGAGCTACCCGCAAGGTTGGAATATCGATTCACAGTAAGCAGCTGGCCTAACTGGCTCTGAGCATCAAAGTTGCTGGAAATTAGCGTTGCACTGATTGAAAACGATTGTGACAGAGACTGAGTCACGGAAAACTGGCTGATGGTATGTTCTTGGCCTTTGTAATCTTTGGCGGATATCGGGCTTGCAGATGCCGAATATTTTTCAGCCATAACACGTCCTTTAAACTAACTACTGAGTTTCGACACAATTGTTTTTCGAAACAATGGGTTGTGGTATGTGTCAATAATGTATTAAAACGTAGCAGGAAATTTTTGTTAAATAAATTAAATTTGCCAGATTTTAACGGTTACGTAACAGTTGAGTTATCTGATACGCAAAAGAGTGTGTAAACACTACTGGGTGAGATTTCATAGTTGTTACGGTTAGCAAAAAGCCAGAACAGTCGTTCTGGCTTTGTTTCAGGTTGTTATGGAGAGGTCTTTTTAACAACGAACTCATGACCATCCAGAATACCTTTACCATTCTTTAATTCGTTAAGACGCGCGGTAACGATGCCATCGGAACTGGTGAAGTCGACGCTATAGCTATCGGTGTATTCCTGAACGTACTTACTCGACAAAGATTTGAGCTTATCGATATAGACCACGGCTTTATCAAACTCGCCTTGGGAGACGACCTCAAGTTTAGGGGTCAAGAGCTGGGCAAACTTATAGGGGTGGGCGACAAAGCCACTACCCATCACCAGTGCGGCGATAATCGGAGTCGTAATTACCGCTCCCTGGAACCATTCAGAGAACATTTTGTGGTTTTGAACCAGGCTACCATTGGCGTTACGGTTATCCCACTCTTTCTTAGCTCGCTTCAGAACTCTGCCAACCAGAGTGCGCTGAATGACATAATCGACTAACTTAACGATTCGTTCAAACAAACCAGTTAATACACTTACCAGAGTACCAACTCCAGCAAACGCATCACCAGCGGCTTCTAAACCGATTTTTGTAATACCTACTGCCGCATTTTTGATGCCACCTAGTGCACCCGTTGCTGAGTGGCGAGCTAGCGCATTGGCGATAATGCTTGGGTGACCACCCAATAACTCGACACCGCGTCCGGCGTAAATCTGACCGACTAAGTCCTTCGACTTACATACGGCTTGTTTTACGTCCAGAGTAAATGTCTGATGCGCTTTGAACATAGCCCCAACCTGGAATGAAGCTTGAGAAGTTGCCAGCAAACTCACCAATTAACCATGTGGTCATGTCGGCAACATACTCAACACCGAATAGCAGTTCACCGTAGACACTCCGAGCCTTGTTCATCAACATTCTGAAGAAGTCTGAAATTGCCTGTTTTACTTTAGTAATCACAGCCGAAGCAGCATCACCAACGACTTTAGCGGCACCAACGACTTTTTTTCCCGCCTTGGTTTTTTGCAGTTTATTGATGGCGTTTGTCTTATCAAGCAGACTATTGGCTGCAGTTTTAAAATCACTGAGAGGTTCTGAACCAATTACAAAGTTATCGAAAAAGTGAGCGTTGGAAAAAGTGGATACTTTAGATATCTCGGTACTCGCTAACATGTACATGGCACCCATTCGTGCATCGGCCATCTGTGCGACCTGCACATCGAGTGCAGTGTTTTTGGTTTTACCAAACATTTTGTCTTTGATGAGACGTTTTAGAATTTTTACCTGCATGCAAGCCTCGCAATTAAATGCAATACAACCAATTTATTAGAACTATTGGTTTAATTTATGTATCAGAAAAGCATAATACATTTTTATTTGAATCCAATAGCCAAATTTAACCTAAATATAGCTAATTAAGTGTTTGTTGTTACCGTTTGATTACTTATTACACAAAGTGACTGCGGCTGCAATATCGTGCATTTGATCAGCTTGATTCTGTTCGCGTGCTTATGTTTTGGTTTTTCTATCTGATTGAAATTAAAGGGATTGAAGGTTTTTCTGGGCGTGTATTGTCCAACATTTGCCGCTAGGATAGGGGTGTTTTTGAATAGTTTGTAGCCAGCTTTGTCTGCATCAGACCTAGTAGCTTAGGGAGTTTACTCCATTTGTCTAAAATATAGAGTTTAGGCTGGCGTGAGGCGTTTTTGTGACGCTGCTTCAATAACCTAAAGTGCTATCTACTATCCACAACCAGTAGTTTGGCTGTACGGTAAGCAAAATCCATACTTTCAATTTCATTAGGACGTTGAATCAGGTGCTCAACTGAAGGGAGTACCACGAAAAATACCAGTGGCTCTGGGTACATATATTTCCATGTGTGGTCACTTGGCGATTTTTTGTATGCCTTTAGGTTTATGGTCAGAACCAACTGTTCTGGAGCAAGTCGGCTACCTTTGAATTTACCTAACTCATGAACGGCGCCCCACAGTGACTCCAACGGACGTTCATGAGTGCTTTTAAGAAACATTTCTAGCTGAAGTGTATCGTTATGATCCTGCTTAATCGTGCTGATGCGATGAGCGAAACGTAGCCCCTGTTCGAAAGGGAGGTAATCAAGCGCATTGTCGACAATCTGGTTTTGTTGCGGGCATAGCTGAATAGAATCTGCTGGCTGTTTACTGGCGTAAAGCTCACAAGTGAACTGCTTGATCACTTCTTCTAAAGCGCGGTGAAACTGCTCGCTGCGTAAATCTTCTACCGAGACTGCGCGGTTATCGATAGCTTCTGCAAAGACGAGCTCAATTGCTTGATTAACTGTTTGTTTCTCTTCGACTAGCACAAACTCATTATGCTTGATTGCTGCTTTGAGAACATTGTCCGACTCAATCACAGTAATGTCTTCGCTAGAGTAGGTGGTGTCACGTAACTGAGGGTAATAGGGATCCCGCTCCGCTGGAGAGAACATAGAACAACCAGCCAGAGTAACTGTTGCCAGTCCAGTGAGAATAGTGTGAACCTTGCCGTTGTGCATAAGCCTCTATCATTGCTGCTTTAAAGAATGTAGTTAGGATACTAATCGCATAATGGCTGTGAGTCATTGATATCATTGCAATAATGTCGCCCCACGTCACATCCTGTTTTTTTCTGTTTGTCTCTATCCAATGTTCTGCACTAATAAAACCGTTATACCTTAGTCTAAATTGTCGACAATCCACTTGATTGTCGACAATATAATGGTCTATTTTAAAAATGTAACAACAAATTGTAGACAGTTTGCTGTCTTGAGCGTGAGTAAATCGGATATGAACCTAGAACTGAAATCTCGTCGTAAAGAAGGCGTAGCCGAGAAAGAAAATACTAAGTCTGAGACGCTGACAGAGTCTTTGGTTGAAGCGATTGTAAGTGGTGAAATTGCACCTGGCAGTAAGATATCTGAACCTGAACTGGCCAAGAACTATCAAGTTAGCCGAGGCCCACTACGCGAAGCGATTATGCGTCTCGAAGGTTTAGGGTTAATTGAGCGTATTCCCCATGTCGGCGCACGAGTTATTACCTTTTCTCCAGAAAAACTGATTGAGCTCTATTCTGTACGTGAAGCGTTAGAAGGTATGGCGGCTCGATTAGCAGCCCGACATATCACTGCCGAAGAGTTGGCTGGTCTTGAAGCTGTGTTGTCGACACATTCAAATCATATCGATGAAGTCGAAGGTGCATCTTATTTTCATCAGCATGGCGACTTCGATTTCCACTACCGAATTATTTTAGCCAGTCGCAATAGCAAGCTTATCTCTTTGCTGTGTGACGAGCTGTATCACTTATTGCGCATGTATCGTTATCAGTCGCCACGAGCTCAGTCTCGTCCGGTAGAGGCGTTAGACGAGCATAAATACATTTTACAGGCGATCCGTAATCGCGATGAAGAGTTAGCAGAGATGCTAATGAGACGTCACATTTCCGGAAGCCGCACACTGATTGAACAACAAATCCTAAGGGACTAGAGGAAACAGTCATGAGTTTATCTCAAGGGGCCAAGTTCAGACTTGCCGTCGAGCAAAATAACCCACTTCAAATTGTCGGAACCATTAATCCTTATTGCGCCATGATGGCGAAGAACCTCGGCCATCAGGCTATCTATCTTTCTGGTGGTGGCATTGCCAATGCCTCTTATGGTTTACCGGATCTAGGTATTACCACGTTAAATGATGTACTGGTTGATGTTGAGCGAATCACTAACGCCTGTGACTTACCTTTACTAGTTGATATCGACACTGGTTTTGGCGGCGCATTCAATATTGCCCGTACCATCAAAGCGATGGAAAAAGCAGGCGCGGGCGCCGTACATATGGAAGATCAGGTCGCTCAGAAGCGTTGTGGTCACCGACCGAATAAAGCGATTGTTAGCCAACAAGAGATGGTTGATCGCGTCAAAGCTGCCGTTGATGCACGTAATGACGAGAGCTTTGTTGTGATGGCACGTACTGATGCTCTGGCTGTTGAAGGTATTGACAGTGCTATTGAGCGAGCGATTGCATGTGTTGAAGCGGGGGCAGATATGATCTTCCCGGAAGCAATGAACAAGTTAGAGCAATATGTTCAGTTCTCACAAGCGCTCGAACAGGCAACAGGTAAGCACGTACCGATCCTGGCTAACATTACTGAGTTTGGTCAGACACCGCTATATGGTTGTGAAGAGCTGGCTAAGTCGCGCGTAGATATGGTGCTGTACCCACTGAGTGCATTCCGAGCCATGAACAAGGCGGCTGAAACTGTCTACAAACATCTGTTAGAGGTCGGAAATCAGGAAGCGCTAACTGAGTCAATGCAGACTCGTAAAGAGCTGTATGCTCATCTGAAATACCACGACTACGAAGACAAGCTGGATCAGCTGTTTTCAGAAGGAAAATAGTCAAACGGAAGCCCAGGAAAACGAATTCGGAATTAATCCAATAACGTGAAATCGTCTGGTATCAAAACGCTCCGCTAAAGAGAGCAGTACCAGACGGAAAAGGAGTTCAAAATGTCTCAATCATCGAAAAAAACTGCAGAGTTAGGTGGCGCAGGCCTTCGTGGTCAAAGCGCAGGTAGCACTGCTTTATGCACTGTCGGCAAAACGGGAACAGGTCTAACGTATCGCGGTTACGATATTACCGACCTGGCAAATAATGCACAGTTTGAAGAAGTTGCTCACTTACTGTTACGTGGTCACTTACCAACGCAGGCTGAACTGGATGAATACAAAACGCGTCTTATTAGCTTACGTGGTCTGCCAGCTGAACTTAAGCAAGCACTAGAGCTCATCCCGGCGTCTGCTCACCCAATGGATGTAATGCGTACGGGTTGTTCTGTATTGGGTAACCTGGAGCAAGAAATGAGTTTCGACCAGCAGGTTGATGCTACAGAGCGTATGTTAGCGCTGTTCCCTGCCATCATCTGTTACTGGTACCGCTTTAGCCATGACGGTGTGCGTATCGATACTGAGGATCAGTCTGAAACCTGTATCGGCGGTTACTTCCTTAAGATGCTAACCGACAAAGCACCGACTGACATGCACAAAAAAGTGATGCACTGTTCCCTGATTCTTTATGCAGAGCATGAGTTTAATGCTTCGACGTTTGCTGCACGCGTTTGTGCTTCAACTCTGTCGGATCTTCACTCATGTATTACTGCCGCAATCGGCACGCTACGTGGTCCTTTGCATGGCGGTGCAAATGAAGCAGCGATGGAGATGATTGAGAACTGGCAAACGCCAGAAGAAGCGGAAGCTAACATTATGCAAATGTTGGCTAACAAAGATAAAATCATGGGCTTTGGCCACGCCATCTACCGTGAGAGTGACCCTCGCAACGCCTTGATCAAGCGCTGGTCAGAAGAGTTATCGAACGCAGTGGGGGATACTCATTTGTACGCAGTATCTGAGCGTGTTGAGTCGGTAATGAAACGCGAAAAAGGTCTGTTCTGTAACGCGGATTTCTTCCATGCATCGGCATACCACTTCATGGATATTCCGACCAAACTATTTACGCCAATCTTTGTAATGAGTCGTCTGACGGGGTGGGCTGCACACGTATATGAGCAGCGCGCCAATAACCGCATCATTCGTCCAAGTGCTGATTACACAGGTCCGGATCATCAGGATTGGGTACCAATCGAAAACAGGTAACCCCTCATCAGTGCTCCCTCGATAGCGGGGGAGCCAATAATAACGATTTACCTGAATGGAAGCTGCTATGACTGTTAATACTCAATACCGCAAATCGCTTCCGGGAACTCATCTTGACTATTTTGATGCCCGAGAAGCTGTCAATGCCCTGTCTGAAGGGGCTTACGAAAAACTGCCTTACACTTCACGTGTTCTTGCCGAGCAATTGGTCCGTCGTTGTGACCCAGATATGCTCACTCAAAGCCTGCAACAAATCGTTCAACGCAAGCGTGACCATGATTTTCCCTGGTATCCGGCTCGTGTAGTGTGTCATGACATTCTTGGTCAAACGGCACTGGTCGATTTGGCTGGTCTACGTGACGCAATTGCGAAACAGGGTGGTGATCCTGCCAAGGTTAACCCTGTGGTGGAAACTCAGCTGATTGTTGACCACTCACTCGCCGTCGAGCATGCGGGTTTTGACCCTGACGCTTTCGAGAAAAACCGTGCGGTTGAAGAACGCCGTAATGAAGACCGTTTTCACTTTATCGAATGGTGTAAAACTGCGTTTGAAAACGTCAGCGTGATCCCTGCGGGTAACGGCATTATGCACCAAATCAACCTCGAGAAAATGTCGCCAGTAGTGCAGGCGAAAGAGGGTATTGCTTATCCTGATACCTGTGTCGGAACTGACAGTCATACTCCTCACGTGGACGCTCTGGGAGTCATCGCGATTGGTGTAGGTGGTCTGGAAGCTGAGACTGTCATGCTGGGTCGCCCGTCTATGATGCGCCTGCCGGATATCGTTGGGGTAAAACTGACTGGTAAACGTCAGCCGGGTATTACCGCGACCGATATTGTATTAGCGATTACAGAGTTCTTGCGTAATGAGCGAGTTGTCTCGTCATATCTGGAGTTCTTTGGCGAAGGGGCAAAAGATCTTACTATCGGTGACCGAGCGACTATCTCTAATATGACGCCGGAGTATGGTGCAACGGCGGGCATGTTCTATATCGATGAGCAGACCATTAACTACCTTAAGTTAACTGGCCGTGATGACGAACAAGTGGCTCTGGTTGAACAGTACGCTAAGCAGACTGGCTTGTGGGCTGATGATTTAGAAACGGCGCAATATGAGCGAGTGCTTGAGTTTGACCTGTCTGAGGTCACTCGCAACATGGCGGGTCCGTCGAACCCACATCGCAGACTGCCAACATCGGAATTAACCCAGCGTGGAATTGCGATGTCACCATCAGAGCAGCCAGAGGTTGAAGATGGTCAGTTACCAGACGGTGCCGTGATCATTGCAGCGATTACGTCGTGTACTAACACCAGTAACCCGCGCAACGTGGTCGCGGCTGGATTGGTGGCTAAGAAAGCCAACCAACTCGGCTTAGTGCGCAAACCCTGGGTCAAATCATCATTTGCGCCGGGCTCTAAAGTCGCCAAGCTTTACCTTGAAGACGCGGGTCTGTTACCTGAACTAGAGAAGCTGGGTTTCGGCATTGTTGCCTATGCATGTACGACCTGTAACGGTATGAGTGGTGCTCTCGACCCAGAGATTCAACAAGAGATCATCGACCGCGACGTTTACACTACGGCAGTGCTATCGGGTAACCGCAACTTTGATGGCCGAATCCACCCGTATGCTAAACAGGCGTTCCTGGCTTCACCACCATTAGTTGTTGCTTATGCACTTGCGGGAACCATGCGTTTTGACATTGAACGTGACGCTCTGGGTACAGACCAAAATGGAAATCCAGTCTACCTAAATGATCTATGGCCAACGGACGAAGAGATTGATGCAGTCGTTGGTAAGCACGTTAAGCCTGAACAGTTTAATCAGGTTTATATCCAGATGTTCAAACTTGATGACGACGAGCGTAACAGTAATCCACTTTACGACTGGCGTGCGAAAAGCACTTATATTCGTCGCCCTCCATACTGGGAGGGCGCGCTAGCCGGAGAGCGCACTCTATCGGCAATGCGTCCGCTGGCGGTGCTTGGCGACAACATCACTACCGATCACCTGTCACCATCGAATGCCATTCTCGCAAGCAGTGCAGCGGGGGAATACCTTGCTTCAATGGATGTTCCGGAAGAGGATTTTAACTCTTACGCGACACACCGTGGTGACCACCTAACTGCGCAGCGAGCAACATTTGCTAACCCGAAACTGTTCAATGAAATGGTTAAAGAGAATGGTGAAGTTGTGCAGGGCTCGCTAGCTCGTATTGAACCAGAAGGTAACGTGACACGCATGTGGGAAGCGATCGAGACCTACATGAACCGTAAGCAGCCGCTGATTATTGTTGCTGGTGCAGATTACGGTCAGGGCTCATCACGTGACTGGGCAGCGAAAGGGGTTCGCCTGGCAGGTGTGGAAGCGATTGTTGCTGAAGGCTTTGAACGCATTCACCGTACTAACTTAGTCGGCATGGGCGTTTTACCACTGCAGTTCAAACCAGGTACAGATCGTAAAACTCTCGAACTTGATGGCAGTGAGTTGTATGACGTGATTGGAGAGATTAAGCCAGGAGCTGACCTTGCGCTCGTCGTAACCCGTGCCAATGGTGATAAGTTCGATGTGCCTGTCACCTGTCGTTTAGATACGGCTGATGAAGTCAATGTTTATAACGCTGGCGGTGTATTACAGCGCTTTGCTCAAGACTTCTTAGCTCAGTAGGGGGCAATGATGAAACTCAATCAGATCAAGGTTCCCGCGACCTATATGCGTGGTGGAACCAGTAAAGGGGTGTTCTTTAACTTGCACGATTTGCCGCCACAGGCACAAACAGCAGGTGAAGCGCGAGATCGCTTGTTAGTGCGAGTGATTGGTAGCCCGGATCCTTACGCCAAACAGATTGACGGTATGGGCGGAGCGACGTCCAGTACCAGTAAAACAGTCATTGTTTCCAAGAGTGATAAACCGGATCACGATGTTGATTACCTGTTTGGCCAGGTGGCGATAGATAAACCCTTCGTCGACTGGAGCGGTAACTGTGGCAACTTATCGGCTGCGGTAGGCCCGTTTGCTATTCATGCTGGTCTGGTCGACCCGGCACGTATTCCTGACAATGGTATTGCGGTTGTCAGGGTATGGCAGGCGAATATCGGCAAGACTATCGTGATTCATGTGCCTATCTGTGACGGTCAGGTTCAGGAGTTGGGTGATTTCGAGCTCGATGGAGTGGCATTCCCTGCGGCAGAAATACAGGTCGATTTTATGCAGCCTGGCGATAGCTCAGGGAGTATGTTTCCAACAGGTAACCTGATAGACGAACTTAATGTTCCGTCGGTTGGCAGCTTTGAAGCGACCATGATTAATGCTGGCATCCCGACTATCTTTATCGACGCTCACGCTTTGGGCTACACGGGTAGTGAATTGCAGCAGGACATCAACAACGATGAAGCTGCGTTGCAGCGATTCGAAACCATACGTGCTTACGGCGCGTTGAAAATGGGCTTGATTGAATCGATTGAAGAGGCTAAGTCGAGACAGCACACGCCTAAAGTAGCGTTTGTCAGTGAGGCAAAAAGCTACGTTTCCTCTAGTGGTAAACGGGTCGAAGAACAGCAAGTGGATCTGCTAGTACGTGCGCTCTCTATGGGTAAGCTCCATCACGCGATGATGGGTACTGCAGCGGTCGCTATTGCATCAGCAGCCTGCGTTCCGGGAACAGTCGTCAATCGAGCAGCTGGTGACGGAGAAAGAGAGTCGGTCACTTTTGGTCATCCGTCAGGAACACTTAAAGTCGGCGCTAAAGCGAGTCAGAGTGAGCAGGGTTGGTTGGTCGATAAAGCGGTCATGAGC
This sequence comes from Vibrio brasiliensis LMG 20546, assembly GCF_000189255.1. Taxonomy (GTDB): domain Bacteria; phylum Pseudomonadota; class Gammaproteobacteria; order Enterobacterales; family Vibrionaceae; genus Vibrio; species Vibrio brasiliensis. Next base: position 193,764 of record NZ_AEVS01000008.1, read on the forward strand.
CGAAGTGCTCGTATTATAATGGAGGGATTTGTGCATGTACCCTCCGATGTCTTTGCGTAGTTAGCTGCAGCTAGCTATTAACAAGCAATGTCAGGACATACTGGAGGAAGCAATATGTCTGCATATCAAAAAGAATATCAATGGGCACTTAATCAACCGCAAGAGTTTTGGGCTCAACAAGCGAAAAACATCGATTGGTTTAAAGCGCCTGAAACTGTGTTGGCGAATGACGAAAACGGAATTGAACGTTGGTTCCCAGATGGATTACTCAATACCTCCTGGCTAGCGCTGGATTACCACTGTGAACAAGGTCGTGGCGAACAAACCGCGCTGATTTATGATTCGCCGGTAACGGAAACTAAGCGTAGCTATACCTATCTGGAGCTACGTGATCAGGTCGCTAAGATCGCCGGTATGCTATCGCAACAAGGGGTTGAGAAGGGCGATCGAGTTGTTATCTACATGCCGATGATACCTGAAGCGGCAATGGCGATGCTGGCGTGTGCCCGTTTGGGGGCTATTCACTCTGTGGTCTTTGGTGGATTTGCTGCTAACGAGTTGGCGGTTCGTCTCGAAGACGCTGAGCCAAAAGTGGTGATGACAGCGTCATGCGGCATCGAAGTCAGCAAGGTCATCCCATACAAACCATTAGTCGATAAAGCGATTATGGATAGTCGCTGGAAGCCAGAGCGAGTGGTGGTACTGCAACGACCACAATGTGAAGCATCACTGGATCACGAGCGTGATATCGACTGGCAGCAAGCGTATCAGTCTGCATTGCCACACGCGTGTGTGCCAGTACTTGCGACTGATCCGCTCTATATCCTCTACACATCTGGTACAACGGGTAAACCTAAAGGGGTTGTGCGTGATAATGGTGGTCATGCGGTCGCGATGAAGTACTCAATGACCTCTATCTACAACATTCCTCAGGATGGCGTGTTCTGGGCTGCATCGGATGTCGGCTGGGTGGTTGGTCACTCATACATTGTCTATGCACCACTGATTCACGGCTGTACAACGGTACTGTTTGAAGGCAAACCTGTTCGTACGCCAGATCCGGGCGCCTTCTGGCGAGTGTGTGAAGAGTATAAAGTCGATGTCCTGTTCTCGGCGCCAACGGCGTTCCGTGCGATTAAGAAAGAAGATCCGGACGGCAACTTTATTAACCAGTATGACCTTTCAAGCCTGAGAACTATCTTTATGGCGGGTGAGCGACTAGACCCACCAACTCTGGAGTGGGTAGAAAGCAAAGCGGATAAGCCTGTGATTGACCACTGGTGGCAGACAGAAACCGGTTGGGCAATTGCCGGTAATCCGACGGGTATTGAGCTTATGCCAGTGAAAGCGGGCTCTGCAACTAAACCAATACCAGGTTATCAGGTTGAAATCCTTAATGAGCTTGGTGAGCCAGTTGAAGCTAACCAACAGGGCTTTGTTGCTCTGAAGCGCCCACTGCCACCAAGTTGTCTGCCTACCGTATGGCGTAATCACGACCGCTTCGAGTCGGGCTATCTTAGCCAGTTCCCGGGTTACTACGTATCGGGGGATGGTGGTTATCTCGATGAAGAGGGCTACCTGTTCATTATGGGACGTATTGATGACGTGATTAACGTTGCGGGGCACCGTCTATCAACCGGTGAAATGGAAGAGATCGTTGGCGGCCACCCTGCAATTGCCGAATGTGCGGTTGTCGGTGTCCACGATGATCTGAAAGGCCAGCTACCACTCGGTTTAGTAGTACTCAAGGATGGGGTTAAGGTCGATGATGTTCAGCTCGAAGGTGAACTGGTTGGTAAGGTTCGTGACGAAATCGGCGCCGTAGCCTGCTTTAAGCACGCGCTGGTGGTTGAGCGCCTGCCGAAGACCCGCTCAGGTAAAATTTTACGTCGTACCATTCGCCAGATAGCCGATGGCGAGCAGTACACAGTACCATCAACAATTGATGACCCGACCAGCCTGGAAGAGATTGAAAAAGCTCTCCATTCTTAGTCGAAATAAGCTGACTAACTTCAAGCCCCTAATTGATAGGGGCTTTTTTGTTGAAAATTTTTGACCAAACCGCCACACTATTACTTTATTTGTAACGCAAAAATATTTATGCACCCAGTATCAATTCGTTCTGCATGCGGTAACGACCTTGAACAGCTCAATGAGTTGATGTTTCAGCTTCATCTGGAGCACCATAATCAGTGCCCGAAGTACTTCAAAACGGCGGAAGAGATAGAGCAAGAGAAGAGCATCGCTCATTATCTTGATGATCCCGAGTGTCTGGTTTTTGTTGTGTGTGAACAAGAGACCATCATAGGTTTCATCACTGGTCACTTTTGCGAGTTAATCTCTACGGTAAGTAAACCAGTGCAGATGGGCAGCATCGATGAGTTGTACATTGTTCCACAGGCTCGCAGCAAAGGATTAGCTAAGCAACTTTGTCATAAAATCGAGCAACGGTTCGTTGAGTACGGTGTACAAGAAATATTTGTTGAAGTATGGCAGTTTAATGCTTCTGCGCTTGAGTTCTATCAACAGTTCGGTTTCGAACATCATATCCATTGGTTACGTAAGTCAGTCGGGAATCACTAAGCCAACGTCATGAGTTTTTATACAAATCTAGTTAGCACGGTCACATGCTTAATCTCAGTCTTGTTTTCATATTCTGCAGTGGCTGAAGCTACCGAGTCTTCAGATTTAAGAGGGGCAGTATGTGTCATTCGATCTGGCGATAAGGTGGTAATGGTCAACGAAATCATTACCAAGAAACTCTCTTTACCAGCCGGGACTATTGCCAGTGGGGAAGATCCTAAGCTTGCAGCCCAGCGTGAAGCTTGGGAAGAAACAGGGCTAGTCGTGACGGTTGGCAATGAACTCGGTCGGGATGATAAAGCCGTTTTTTACGATTGTGTTGCCGATTCTGAGATAGTCGCGTTTCAGTTCAACAACGTACTGGACGGCAATGAATTACCAATCTGGTTTGCACCTCATTATGGGGTAGAAATTGCTTCAGCGATGTTGGTCGAGCCTTCGCTGATTCCTGGCAGTATTTACCGCTTTCCAGGACAGTTGCAATGGTTGATTGAGGCTTTACCAATGGCAACGGATCAAAGTGCGCTTTACGTGGGAAATTTAGTTGAAGCCGCGCCATTCTTTAACCAGCTAGAACTTAACTGGATGGTGCAACTGCAACATTTATTGCTGAAAACGCCCGAAGTGATTCAAGCCAGTTTGGACTTTGTGCTGCTTACTGGAAATTATCTTGCAGAGCCCTTGCTGTTGCTAGGCTTGTTTCCATTGCTCTACTGGCGTTTTGGTAAAGTATTCTGCTATCGAGCGTTCTTTGCTGTCACAGTCACTTCTTTGTTAAGTCTGGTCGCCCAGCAAGGTTTCGCCTTACCAAGACCTCACGTCTACTTGCCAGCAGTGGAGCTGACACCGAGCTACGGATTTAGCTTACCGAGCTTGCCGATGGCAGTTTGGCTTTGTGTTGGTGTGTTAGTGCTCGACGCACTTAAAAAGCTCTATATCAATCGCTGGTCGATGAGTTTTCTCGCGCTGGTGGGCTGGATGGCAGTGGCTAAGTTCTATAGCGGTTCCGCATTCTTTATTGATAGTGTTAGCGGAGCATTATTAGGAGCTTTGTGCGCATGGCACCTTATCCGTTTACAAAGCCGCACTGAAGTCGATGCGCTAGCACTGTTGTCATCGAAATTGGTCTGGGGCATGTTGGTACTGGCTTGTACGGTGCTTACTTTAATCTGGCCAATACCTGTCTTCACTTACTGGCTGGCGATCACCATTACCGTATTTGGACTGGCTGCGACTCAGAGTCAAGACCAACATCAAGCCAATAGCAAGCATACGGTTGCTGCTATGCTGGCAATGGTGCTGACCTATTTATTGATTAGCTATGGCGCGACGTTTGTTTCATCAAGTGGTTTGAACTCGCTGATTGTTGAAACGCTTCGTTATCCGTTACTTCTTATCGTGTTTACACTGTTTATCCGAACAAAAGCAAAGGCAGCATAACGCTGCCTTTGTGGATTTTGAATTACTTGTTTAACACAAACTCTTCAATGACTTTCGCCACGCCGTCGTCGTTATTACTTGCTGTAATATAATCTGCGATGGCTTTGGTTTGCTCCATAGCGTTTTCCATCGCTACGCCTAACCCTGCATACTCAAGCATGTGATGATCGTTTTCAGCGTCACCCATACAAATCACATTCTCGGCGGTGATGTCTAAATAGTCGGCAATTGCTTTGACACCGACACCCTTGTTGCTGTCGAGGCTTAGGAACTCAAGGAAGAATGGCGCGCTCTGTACGATGGTAAATGTCTCGCGAAACGACTGAGGGATCTGCTTAATCACTTCGTTGAGCTGTTCAGGTGCCGCGACTATCATTGCTTTGATGATCGGATGGTCGTCGTCCAGCTGAGCAAAGTCCATTTCGGTCACTGGTACGCCGTTAATGGTTGACTCAATATCAGTGTATTCGTTCAGGCGAGGGGTGATAAGACCAAGTTCAGTGCTGAAAGCATGGCAATCGGCGCCTAGCTGTTGAGCAAGCTCAGCAACCTGCTTAGCGCGTTTTCCATCGATAATAGCACTATGAATGACCTTATTGGTGCCAAGTTCTTTGACCATCGAACCATTGAAGTAAACCACAAACTCGTTATCACCATCGATGCCAAGCTCGTTTAACTTGTCTTGCATACCGTCGATAGGGCGGCCTGATGCCAGTACAACCTTAACACCTTGCTCACGCGCACTAGCAATCGCGCGTTTTGTTCTCTCGCTAATGGTCTTATCGCTGGTGAGCAAAGTGCCATCCATGTCGAGAGCAATCAATTTATACATAACTTACCTTAAAACAGAACTTAAAAACTGCAAAAACGCCCAGCATAAAGGCAGAGATTAAATTGATCAATTTATGAATTAGTTGACCTTCAACTAGGAGTCCTTTAAGGTCTCGTTCCTGCAGTTTTTTGATGATGAGATAGGCTGAGATCAAGTTGTACAAAATTAACGAAATGTTCCAAACCATTCAGGGTGAGGGCGTCTTTACCGGCGTTCCTTCAGTATTTGTAAGATTGCAAGAGTGTCCGGTTGGCTGTGCTTGGTGTGATACGAAGCAAACCTGGGATGCGACTCCGCAAGATGAATGCTCACTTGATGAAATACTGGCGAAGAAAGAAGACTCTCCGGCATGGTGTAGTGTTTCTGCGCAAGACATCGTTAATGAATATCAAAAACAGGGTTATACTGCCCGTCATATTGTGATTACCGGCGGCGAACCGTGTATTTATGACCTGCGTCCTTTAACGGCAGCATTTGAAGCTATTGGTTGTCAGTGTCAGATTGAAACCAGCGGCACCTATCAAGTCGACGCGAGTGAAAATACGTGGGTGACAGTGTCACCAAAAGTAGCAATGAAAGGTAAGTTACCTGTGATTGATTCTGCATTGCTCAGAGCGAATGAGATCAAACATCCGGTAGCAACTCAAAAAGATATCGATCAGCTTGATGAGTTACTAACGCGTGCTCAAGTACCTCAGTCAACGACCATTGCTCTGCAGCCTATCAGTCAAAAGCCTCGCGCGACTCAATTGTGTATCGACACTTGTGTAGAACGCAACTGGCGCCTGTCTATTCAGACTCACAAGTACCTCAGTATTGCTTAAAGGAAATTAACATGAACAAAGCCGTTGTCGTATTCAGTGGTGGTCAGGACTCTACTACTTGTCTTGTCCAGGCCCTTAAACAGTATGATGAAGTACACGCGATCACTTTTGATTATGGTCAGCGCCATAAGCTGGAAATTGAAGTAGCGCAGAGTCTGGCGAAAGAGCTAGGTGTTAAAGCTCACAAAGTGATGGACGTTAGTCTGCTTAACGAACTGGCGATCAGCTCGTTGACTCGTGACGATATTCCGGTATCTCACGACCTACAAGAAAATGGTCTGCCAAACTCATTCGTCCCTGGGCGTAACATTCTTTTCCTTACACTTGCTGGCATTTACGCTTACCAGATTGGTGCTAAAACAGTGATTACTGGTGTGTGTGAAACAGACTTCTCTGGTTACCCTGATTGTCGTAATGACTTCGTCAAAGCGATGAATAGCGCACTAGAGCAGGGCATGGACTATCAACTAGAGATCGCTACTCCATTAATGTGGCTCAACAAGGCTGAAACATGGGCGCTGGCAGATCAATACGATGCACTACAGCTTGTGCGTGAGAAAACCTTAACCTGTTACAATGGCGTGATTGGTGACGGATGTGGTGACTGCCCATCCTGTGAGCTTAGAAAAGTTGGTTTGAACGATTATTTAGACAATCGTGAAGCTGTGATGGCAGAACTAGTTGCTAAGCAGTCATAGCTAAAAGAGATATTAAAAAGCGTCCATCGGGACGCTTTTTTTAAATCATTAAGCCAGGTACATTTTAGCCAGGTCTGATGGTTCCATCTCTTTGCCTTCGAGTTGAGCATTCCAGTTAGTACCAACCAAAACACCATCTTCAGCAAGAGTTAGCAGCCAATCTTCAACGAAGATATCCAGAGGGATTTCAAGTACTTCGAAGTCAGCCCACTCTTCAACGTTGTGCGCTTGCGCATCTTCTTTGCTTGACCAGAATGGCATCACTTCACTGTTTTCAAATTCAGTAGAGTCACAAGACAGCCAGCCTTCTTCATTACGCATGCCCCAAACCAGCTTAGATTGCTGAGTTTCTGAAACGAACAGTTCTAGGTTTGCTTGAATATCAGAAGTTAATTTGCTCATTGGTAATATCTCATAGATTTAATCGCTGCTAGGGTAACACTCATCTAGCAAAAGCCAAATAAAAAAGGGAGCCAAAGCTCCCTTTATTCTAGAATATGCGGTTATTTTTCAATCTTAGTGAAGATTGACCACTCTTCTTTTACGTTACCTTTGTGACCGACTACGGTTGCTACAACCTTACGGTTCTTAGCATGACTGATTTCGTCGTCGCCAAACGCTTCGAGCTCTGTATCACCGAAACCAACAATACGCACACGATCAGAAGCCACGCCGTTATCTAGCAGAGCGTCTTCTACAGATTGGGCACGACGTTCAGAAAGCGCCATGTTGTAATCTGGTTTACCTACTTTACTCGCGTAGCCACGTAGCTCGATAGAAGTAGATGGGTACGCTTCGAGGAACTCAGACATCTCGCGAATTTGTGCCAGGAACGCTGGCTGGATTTCAGAAGAGTCATTCGCAAACAAAATGTGCAGGCTCATCTCTTCTTGAGTCTTGATGTAAGTACCACAGCCATCGTTGTCGATGTCAGCTTTAGCTGGAGTTTGTGGACAAAGGTCGCGCGCGTTAATGACGCCATCTTTATCTTCATCAAGCAAATCATCGATTTGGTTTGGAGTCGGAGTCTCGATGTACTCGTATGTATCTTCCGCTTTGAGTGGTGCTGCGAACACAGTTGCAGTAATAAGCGCTGATAGTAATGTTTTGTTCATCTTAGTATTCTACCTTCTTATTCCACTCTTCAGGGGTATCCACACGTAGCGCAGCCATTAAGTTACCCGTCGCATTCATTACACGGTACTTCGCGTACTGCTCGTCATATTTAGCGTCCAGGTAACCTTTACGCGCTTCAAACAGTTCGTTCTCGGTGTTAAGCAAGTCAAGTAGGGTACGTTTACCCAGTTTGTATTGCTTCTCATAAGCGATAACGGTGTCAGATGCCGAGTCTACGTGGTCTGCCAGGAACTCTTTTTGTTGAACCGTCAGGTCAAGCGCGCTCCAAGAAAGACGCAGGCCTTCTTCAACACTACGGAAGGTACGGTCACGGAAGTCTTTAGCTTTGTTTAGCTGGTAAGCTGCACTTTCTGAACGATCTGCATCTGAGCCACCGTTGTACAGGTTGTAACGCATACGCAGCATTGCAGAGAACTCGTCGCTGCCACCTTCGATACCGCCGGCGTCATCACGCCAAGTCTGGTTCGCTTCGATTGACAGCGTAGGGTAGTTAACCCCTTTTGTCTGATCGTATTGGAAACGAGCAGAATCCACATCCGCTTGTGCAATCTTAATCACAGGGTGCGCGTTAAATGCGGTCTCTAATGCCTCATCAACTGTGTAAGGAATGGCTGTTTGATCCGCACGCGGGAAGATAAGACCTTGCGGAGATTGACCTACAATACGCTTAAACTGGGTATGAACATCAAATAGATTGTTTTGCGCAGCAAGCAGGTTGCCGTGTGCTTTTGCCAGACGTGCTTCTACCTGAGAAAGGTCAGCGGTAGACCCGATACCTGAATCAACACGTTTGCTGATGTCGCGGTAGATTTCTTTGTGTACCGCCAGATTGCTTTCAGAAAGCGCTAATACTTCATAGGCTTTGGTTGCATCGAGATAAATCTTTGTCACTTCAAGAGCGATATCTTGTGCGTCAGAAAGTAATTGGAATCGAACCGACTCAGCGTCTGCAGCCGTTCTATCCATGTCGTTTAGTGTTGCAGAACCATCCCATAATAACTGAGTAAGCGTTAGTGTCGCTTCTTTACGGGTTAGTTCGTTTTCGGTCCCTGATGCTAAATCTACGGCTTCATAACCAATACCTGCGTCTAAGTCCAACTTAGGCATGTAAGCACCTGTTGATGCTTCTGAGTCGTAAAACTTACTCATGAACTCATTATAAGAAGCTTTAATCTCAGGGTTGGTAGTAATGGTGTGTGCAACTGCTTGTTCTAACGTTTGACTGTGTGCTGGAAAGCTAAGTGCAACCGCGCAACTTAGTACTTTCAACTTATTCCAATTCACTCTGACTCTCCTCGAAGTGCTCGTAATTGAGGATAATACTCAACTTTGTTGTCTCGAATGTGAGATTTATCCATCGATAGCGCCAATAAAATAACACTGTTAGTGCCAGAAAACTAATTAAAAACATGATTTATATGTTTCAAAGTTGTTAATTTTCGACTGTGATTAAAAAAACAGATGCATATTGTTCAATGGAACGTCATTCGGGTAGATATGCCTGAAAAATGTGATCTTAATTCAGGGTCTCATTGTTGAGAATTGCAACTTGTGTCGTGTTTGTTGGGCTTTTTGTACAAAAAATGGGTTTAGACTGATGGTTAAAGATGTTAATTTATAAGTTGCATGAATTTTTAACATTGCCAAATTTTTGTCGGCAATGGCATAAGAAAGAATTTAGTCAAGGATAAAGGGCTTTATATATGGGTTTTGGTACTTACGTAGCAGTAGGCAATTTAGCAGCGAACCAGGTCATCGTTATTGATGTTAATGGTAATGTTCGAGTTTTGGCAGAAGGAGAACTACCAAATCCGGGCGAGGTGATTGTTCAGGGCAATCCTGAGTTTGCTGAAGATCAGCAACTACAAGTGCAGCTTGTTGGAGATGATGGTCAAAACCAAGATATCTCAGCGGAAATTGAAGATATCTTCGCTGCGTTAGAAGAAGGCCAGGACCCGACTGAATTGGGTGAAGACTTTGCGACTGCCGCTGGTGGTCAAAGTGGATCGAGCCTAACAGCTTCGACATCTGTTGAGCGTGACGGTACCGAGACTATTGCGTCGACAAATTTTGATACATCAGGTTTCGAATCACTAGGTTTGTCAGAAACTCAAAGCTTGACTCTACTAGAAGAGTTCCGCTTATATGATCCTGTCTTTGTTGATCTTAACAACGACCCACTAGGCGACAGCCTGGCTGTTATTACAGACGAAGATACTCCAATCAGCGGCACTCTTACCGCTACAGACCAAAATGCCCAAGATATCCTGACCTTTTCCCAATCTTCTACACCTTCGAATGGTACTGCTGTCGTAAACCCAGACGGCACTTGGACATATACTCCGGATGAGAACTTTGATGGTAACGATAGTTTTACCGTGACGGTCGACGACGGTAACGGTGGTACTGACACATTAGTGGTTAATGTGACTGTAACGCCAATTCCTGAGATTTCAATTGTAGGCAACGATGTAGTTAGCGAAGGCGATGCAGCTAGCTATACCGTTAACTTTGACAAGCCTTCTACACAAGAAACGAGCGTTAAACTAGGTTTGACTCTAGGTAGTGCTGAAGCTGATGACCTTGAATCTGTAGTAGTAACACTTTCAAATGGCGAAGTACTAGACGTGGCTGAAGATGGCACTGTTGTCATCCCTGCTGGCGAAACAGAGTTAAATATTACGGTTAAAACTTCTCAAGATGAAGTACATGAAGGTGATGAAAACTACGTTATCTCAATTGAGGCAGCAAGCGGAACGATTGGTTCGGGGGAAGTAACAACTGTCATTCAAGATAGCGGCGAAAATGGTGGCGATGATGATCGCCCAGTCATCACAGAAATCACAGGCGGTGCGGTTGAAGAAGGTGAATTAGCGTCATTCGATGTGACGCTGAGCAATTTAAGTGAACTTGATACTCCAATTACGCTAAGCCTGGCTGACGGTACAGCGGAAGCTGCGTCTGATTACACGGCAACGACAGTTACCGTGACATACACCGAAAATGGTGTCGAAAAATCTCAAGACGTCACGGTTGACAGCAACGGTGACTTTACGTTCAACCTGCCAGCAGGAAATGAAGGTTTCAAAGTTGAAGTTCAAACCACCGACGACGACCAAAATCC